>DATJST010000433.1:0-3917 GCA_035503975.1 Acidimicrobiales bacterium
TCGCCGCCGGACAGAGTGGTAAGTGGCTGGCCGAGGCTCATGTAGCCGAGCCCTACGTCGGCCAACCGGCCGAGGATGGCGTGGGCGGCCGGGGTGCGGGCCTCGCCGGCAGCGAAGAACTCCTGAGCTTCGTTCACCGCCATGTCCAGCACCTCACTGATGTCCCGGCCGCCGAGGTGGTAGTCGAGCACCGATGGCTCGAACCGCTTCCCCTCGCACTCGTCACACGTGGTGGCGACCCCGGCCATCATGGCCAGGTCGGTGTATATGACGCCGGCGCCGTTGCAGTTGGGGCAGGCGCCTTCGGAGTTGGCGCTGAACAGCGCCGGTTTCACGCCATTGGCCCTGGCAAACGCGTTGCGGACGGGGTCGAGCAGCCCGGTGTACGTGGCCGGGTTGCTCCGCCGCGATCCGCGGATCGGCGTCTGGTCGACCGAGACCACCCCGCCCCGGCCGGACACCGACCCGTGGACCAGGGAGCTCTTACCGGACCCGGCGACCCCGGTCACGACGACCAGGACACCGAGCGGGATATCGACGTCGACGTCTTTCAGGTTGTGAGTCTTGGCGCCGCGCACCTCTAGCACCCCAGACGGCCCCCGCACCGTCTTCTTCAGGGTGGCCCGGTCGTCGAGATGGCGGCCGGTCAGGGTGCCGCTGGTTCGCAGTTCTTCGACACTGCCCTCGAAGCAGACCGCGCCGCCGGCCCCACCGGCGCCGGGGCCGAGGTCGACAACGTGGTCGCCGATGGCGATGGTGTCCGGCTCGTGCTCCACCACGAGCACTGTGTTGCCCTTGTCCCGCAGCCGCAGGAGCAGGTCGTTCATCCGCACGATGTCGTGGGGGTGGAGGCCGGCGGTGGGCTCGTCGAAAACGTAGGTCACGTCGGTGAGAGAGGAGCCAAGGTGGCCGATCATCTTCACTCGCTGCGCCTCTCCGCCCGACAGCGTCCCCGACGCCCGGTCGAGCGACAGGTACCCGAGGCCAATCTCCACGAAGGAGTCGAGGGCCAGTTGCAGCGCCGATAGCAGCGGCGCCACCGACGGTTCGTGCAGGCTGCGCACCCACTCCGCCAGGTCGGCGACCTCCATTGCGCAGGCGTCGGCGATGTTGACCCCATTGATCTTCGACGACCGGGCCAGGTCGCTGAGCCGGGTGCCGCCACATTCGGGGCACGTGGTGAACGTCACCGCCCGCTCCACGAACGCCCTGATGTGCGGCTGCATGGCCTCCTTGTCCTTAGACAGCATGGACTTCTGGACGCGCAGGACCAGGCCTTCGTAGGTCATGTTGATACCGGCGATCTTCATCCTGGTCGGGTCGCGGTAGAGGAAGTCGTGCCGCTCCGTCTTGGTGAACTTGCGGATCGGCTTGTCCGGGTCGAAAAAGCCCGACGCGCTGTAAAGGCGGAAGTTCCAGCCGCCCGTCGTGTACCCCGGGATAGTGAGCGCGCCCTCGTTGAGCGACTTGGTGTCGTCGTAAAGCTGGGACAGGTCGATGTCATTCACCGTTCCCATGCCCTCGCACCGCGGGCACATGCCACCGGTGAGGGTAAAGGTCTTTCTCACGGTCTTCCCGCCACCGCGCTCGACCCTTATGGCCCCGCTGGCGCGGACCGATGGGGTATTGAACGAGAAGGCTTTGGGCGAGCCGATGCGCGGCTCGCCAAGGCGACTGAACAGCACCCGCAGCATGGCGTTGGCGTCGGTGGCGGTGCCGACCGTGGAGCGCACGTTGCCGCCCATCCGCTCCTGGTCGACGATGATCGCCGTCGTCAGGCCCTCCAGAAGGTCGACTTCGGGCCGGGCCAGTGTGGGCATGAACCCCTGCACGAAGGCGCTATAGGTTTCGTTTATCAACCGCTGGGACTCGGCCGCGATGGTGCCGAAGACCAACGAGCTCTTGCCCGACCCGGAGACGCCGGTGAACACGGTCAGCCGGCGCTTGGGGATCTCGACGTGGATGTCCTTCAGGTTGTTTTCGCGTGCGCCGTGGACCCGGATAAACCCATAGGCGTCGGCTACATGCCCCGCCGGCGACTGCCCGTCGGTCTTGTTTGCCTTGCGCATCCTGTCTCCAATCTGTTGGGCGGGCCGCCCTCACGGCTTCCCCGAAGACGTCGCCTGCCTCCGCCGGCCACCTTCGCCCTGTGCTTATGGCAGGAAAAAGTGCCGTCTGGTACCAGTGGCGGACCTGTCACAGGGCGTCGCCACAGAGCCCGTTACGGCTGCTGGCGAAACCCGACGACGTTGCCAGACGCATCTTTCACTTGGGCCACGAGCAAACCCTGGGCGACGTCTCGGACATCCTGCACGATTTCGGCCCCGGCGTCGGTCATTTCCTTCACACTGGCCCTGATGTCCTCGACGTCCGTATAAGCGATCGGTCCGACCGTCGAGTTGGGGTCGAGCCCGATCTCCTGGTCGCCGATCCGATAACCGACGTAATAGGGGGTTTCGGCGTAAGGTCCCACGCCTAAGAACGTAGTGTAAAAAGTTGTTGCCTTCTCGATGTCTTTTACCGGAAAAACGATTAGCTTCACGCTTCTTGCCATTGTGGTCTCCTTTGTTGAACGGGGGGTTTTCGATATTTCAGTTTGTACCGGTCGGATTTTGGGGCCAGCGGATCTCCCCGTAAGGTGGCGGAGAGGGCACGCCGACCGCCGCTAATAGGCTGCCCGCCGGCAGCCGGCCGCCACCCTCACCGCCAGGGAGTAGTACCGGCGAGAGCTGGACGGGTCAGGGCAACTGGTTGATACGGATCATGGTGCCGGCGGGATCGCGGATGGCGCAATCGCGGATCCCGTAAGGCTGCTCGGTCGGCTCCTGGACGACCTCGGCGCCGCTGGCCTGCAAGCGCTCGAAGGTGCTGTCGAGGTCCTTGGTGGCCAACACGATGATGGCGAAACTGCCCTTGGCCATCATCTCGACGATGGTGCGGCGCTCGTCGTCGGTGATGCCCGGCGTAGCCGCCGGGGGGAACAACACGATGGACGTGTCGGGCTGGTCGGGGGGCCCGACCGTGATCCAGCGCATCCCGCCGTACCCAACGTCGTTGCGTACTTCGAAGCCGAGGGTGTCTCGATAAAAGGCCAGGGATGCCTCTGGGTCGTCGTGCGGGAGGAAGCTCGAGTAAATGGTGATGTCCATGCTGATTACGCTAAGTCCGCCGTGGTTGCAGATGCTTCTCGATTCCTGACCGGTCTCGTCACCTGTTTCGCCACGCACGAGGGCATCCCCGCCGTCGCCTGCGTCGCCTGCTGGCGGTAGACACTGGGTGGGATGCCAACCAGCTCGGTGAAACGGGTGCTGAAAGTGCCGAGTGACGAGCAGCCCACGGCGAAACAGACGTCGGTGACGCTGAGGTCGCCCCGGCGCAGCAGCGCCATGGCCCGCTCGATCCGCCGCGTCATCAAGTAGCTGTATGGCGACTCGCCGTAGGCCAGCCGGAACTGGCGGCTGAGGTGCCCGGCCGACATGTGCGCGCCGCGCGCCAGCGCCTCCACGTCGAGGGGCTGGGCGTACTCCCTGTCTATCCGGTCGCGCACCCGGCGCAGCCACGCCAGGTCACGGAGGCGCTGCTCCTCAGCAGGTGTGCTGACCATCTGCCAGATCCTTCCACACCACGAGGGGCTAACGGTCGAGCGCCGACAGCTGCGGCGTGGCTGGCCCGCCGGTCAGGTGCTCTCCGGTCAGGTGCCCTCCGGTCAGGTGTCCGCCGGTCAGGTGTCCGCCGGGCAGGTGCCCGCCGGTCAGTTGCCCTCCGGTCAGGTGCCCGCCGTTCAGTTGTCCGCCGGTCAGGTGCCCGCCGGTCAGTTGTCCGCCGGTCACTTGTCCGCCGGTCGGGCCCCCTCCGGGGTGTTATTACCCGTGGCGTGGGGAGCCCCGTATGTGCGGGCAAAAGGGGTGACTCAGAGG
>DATJST010000434.1:0-6040 GCA_035503975.1 Acidimicrobiales bacterium
CCGAATCGCTTCAAGGGATCCTTCATACCCACCTCCGGAACAGGCCTTTGGCCCCACACTATGCGGCCGGCGCGGGGCTGTCGCGGGCCGCCCTGGTTTGGCGAACATGGACCTGTGACCAGGGGAGTTGTACGGAGCACCACGGAGCGACGATGGCGGGACCGTGAGGAAGCTATGAGGGTTGTGTGAACATAACGGGTTCGGGGCATAACGCTTTGCCGATGCCGGGTATGTGACTCTCAAAGCTGCTAATTCGCTCGGGTGGCCCGCACGGCAGGCCGACAACGCCTATAGGCCCCGAGCCGCGAACATGAGGAGGAACCATGCAACCCCGACCGGTACGTGCCGTCGCGACAATGGCCGCACTGGCCACCCTGACGGCCGGTCCGTTCGTCGTGGGCACCGCGGCGACAGCATACGCTCAAAATACAGTTACCACCCAGGACTATTTGATCGGTAACGGGCCCGTTTCCGATGCAACGGCGGTGGCCCAGCCAAATACCGCCGGTGACACTGCGAACTATACGATCGGGTTCGTGACCCCGTCGGCCCTCAGTGGCGGGACGGCGACAGTCACTTTGACGGACCCGAGCAATTCGACAATTTTCCCGTCCAACAGGACCAGCTACTTCGTGATCGACAATTCCAGCGCTGCGGGCGACCAACGGGTCAGCGGAGCCAGCCTGGCCGACAACGGCCACTCTGTCACGCTCCAGTTGACGAGCGATGTTGGCGCCGGGAGCTCGTTGTCGCTCTACATAGTGGGCGCCACCAACCCAGGTGCCGCCGGGCAGTACAGCCTTGATGTGTCAACCTCTGCCAACCCCGTACCCGAAGGCACGGCGGACTACCAGGTGGTGGCGGCGGCAAGTGCCCCCGCGTTCGCGCCGGTTGCCGCGCCGCCCCTCGCCGGCTCGGCTGCGACCTACACGGTCGGCGCTTTCAAAGCCAGTGCCGCCCTGAAGCCCGGTTCGTGGGTGAAGATCTCCTCGTCAGCAGGTTCGGGGACTACTGATAATGTCCGTTTCCCGACGGTCGCGGGCGATTACAAGGTGAACGACCTCACCACCACGTCGTCAAGCGCCGCGCCTGCCGCGGTTAACGTGTACGGCGCCGGGGCCGGCCGCAGCGGCCAGGCTGTCTATATTAAGTTGGCTGACGCCATCGCTGCCGGGGACGAGTTGTCCTTGACGGTTTCGGGTGTACAAAACCCTTCGGGGACGCAAACCGACACGGTGACGGCAGCGGCGCCAGACAACGGCGCAGCTTTCAGTGCCGACCTGGTTATCGGCACGTCGGTAATCAACCCAACCATATCTCTATCCCAAGCCAGCGCCGGTGCTTCGGGCGTCGAGTACACGATCGGGTTCAAATCCCTCTCAGCCATTTCGGCCGGCGGGAGCGTCACGTTGACCGCGCCGGCGGGCACCTCGTTCGGCAGTGCCGCGGTGACGCTGCTTGACGTGAGCAACTCGGCCGTCTCGGCCAATATCCCGGCTTCTGCGGTCAAGGCCACGTCCGCGGGGTCGTCGACCACGGCCAACGAGCTCAGCTTCACCGTGCCCAACGCCATCGCCGCCGGTGACGAGCTGATCTTGGAAATAGACGGTGCCACCAACCCACCCGCCGGTAATTACGGCGGTCCAACAGGCGACTTCACCATCGCCACGGCTGGTGACATCATCCCGACGACCGTGCCCTCCTACTCGGTCACGGCAGCGCCGGCCCCGATGCTGGCGACGATCGAGATAAGCACCACCGCTCCCGGGGCGACCGCGGACTACAACATCGGCGACCTGAAAGCGACGTCGGCCTTCACCGCGGGCAGTTCGACGATCGAGCTGCATGGACCTTCAGGCACGGTGCTGCCGGGCTCGACATCGGGTTACGATATTGCCGACCTGACCAACAAAGCCGCTTCGGCCAACCCGAGCGCGATCTCGGGTGGCGGCACGGCCGACGTCACCCTGACCGTCGCCAGCGACATTGCTTCGGGTGACTTTGTCGAGATCGTCGCGAATGACGTGACCAACCCGGCATCGGGCTCATACAGCATGGCCGTCCTCGGCAACCTGCAGGCCGCGGTGCCGCCGGCGCCGGTGCCTCCCGTACCGCCGAAACCGGTCCACCACCCCGTCCCGGCGTGGCCCCGCTACCTGACCAGCGGCAGCCTGTTGCGAGTCGGCCACCGTTGGTACGTCGTAGTGGCCAGGTCCGTTCGTCCGGTCACCGAAGCCCGCATCCTTGTTGCCTACCGGGTGAGGTCCGGGCACCACGTCCGCATCGAGGTCCACTGGAGTTACCGGGTGCACATGGGGGCTCCCATGGGCCGGCATTTGATCGAGTTCCGGTTCCCTCCGGGCCGCTGGGTGCGCTGGAACGGCCACCTCTATCATCTTGCCAGCCTGAGCCAGGTGTAGCGGCCGGCCAGGACATGCGGCCCCGCGCGGGCTCGCCACGCGGCGGTCGCTAGGTGAGGGACGGCCCCCCAGTCACAGCCCTTAGGTTGTGGCGGGGGGCCGCCTCGCGCTTCATGGCTTCGTCGACCAGAGCAAATCGTCTCCTCCGACGGCTACGCAGAACCCGGCCGTGCGGCAGGTGATACCGCCGCTCGCATGGCTCGCGGCGGCGACGGTCTTGGCAATCGACCACGCTTGTAACCCGAATTGCGGGTTGGTCGACGTTGCTATATCGGTGGAGGCGTCCTCAACGACGCAAAATTGAGGGCTGGGGCAACCGATAGCTACGAGCTGAGCACCCCCCATGAGGCCTTGCACCATCGTCCACGCACTCTGGCCTGTCGTTGGGCTCGTCGAGGTGAACAACTCGCCGGTGCCGCCACCCGAAACGGCGGCGCAGAACGTTGTGGAGGGGCAGGCGATGCCGGAGATTGCCCCACCGCTACCGCTCAGGGAGTCGACTGCCCAGGCTGAAGAGCCGCCGGTGGGTCGCGTCGACACGGCAAGGTTGCCCGAGCTGTCACCGGCCACACATAACGACTCTGAAGCACACTCAACCGTGCTGAAGCTCTTGTCGGCACCGTCGCCGGCGACCAGGTGCCAAGCTGTGGCCCCACCTGTGGGATCGGTCGAGCTGAGGACGTTGCCGCTCTTGTCGACAGCGACGCAGAAGCCGACCGTCGGGCACGAAACGCCCGTAATAGGCCGGGAGGCATCGACGTGGGTGATCTTCCACGATGGCGTGGCTGTGCCGGGGTCGGTGGAGATGACGAGGTCACCGGCGCTGTCGGTTGCCACGCACAGGCTGGTCGCGGCGCACGAGATGGCGGTCATGACGTGCGAGCCGTCGATGTCGCTGACCGCCCAGGCTGACGGCCCGCCGGTGGGGTCGCTCGAGACAAGGGCGTTACCGCTGGCATCGACGGCAACGCAGAGCGATCTGCTCGGGCAAGAGACGCCGTCGAGCGGGTGCGTGTCGTTGACCTTTACCAGGGACCAGGCTGTTGCAGCTGAACTGGTGGTCGGAGTGCCGGCGTTGGCCGGCACGCTGGTGCTCGAGGCTGGCGGTGAGGTGGTGGCCGCGGAAGAGGCCGATGACGTCCTTGCAGCCCCAGCCCCAGCCCCGGCCCCGCCCCCGCCACAGGCGCCCAAGCCCAATGCCGTCAATGCCACCGATGCTGCCACCAATGGCGTGGCTACCAGGCGGCGGGCCGTGTTTGCGGTACCGGGCGACAGGGTCGCTGGCCTCATCTTCGGGGCCCTTTACTCCTTCGTGTTGCCGCGGGCATCGGTCGCCGCGCTACTTGGAGGCTAGTGCTCGCTGGGGCAGTGTCACGCGTGCCCGGAGCGGTCGGGCGCCTCGTCCATGCACTGCCACTTGGCAGTGCGTGGCCGATCGGCTAAGGTCCGCCCCCAACCGTGGAGGGAGGCGTAGTGCCACATGCGCACCCGGACAAGGCCCTGAAGGCTGCCCGCGCCAGCAACTGGATCATCGGCATATCCGCTGCCCTGATCGCCTTGGCCGCCTTGGTCGTCGGGACCAGCTACGGGGGGCTTGCGAGCAAGCAACTCAAGCCGCAGCTCATCGCCTGGCTCAGCGCGGCTGTCTTCCTGTTCGCCGGCGTCGTGGCAACGTCTCGCGTGTCCTCGGCCCTTAGCCACTTCACCACCCGGCGCACGGGACCGTCGGCCCGGGGGATTGTGAAGATGCTGTCGGCGCTGGCCGGCTACCTGCTCGTCATCTTGGGGTTACTGGCCCTGCTCGGTGGCTTGGAAAAACTCCTCGTCGGTGCCGGCCTTGCCGGTGTGGTGCTCGGTATCGCGGCGCAGCAGAGCCTTGGCAACGTGTTCGCCGGCTTCGTCCTGCTGGTGGCCAGGCCATTTGCCATAGGCAACCACATACGAATTCGTGCTGGCGCTCTTGGTGGCATCTTCGACGCTTGGGTGGTCGAGACAAGCCTCACCTACGTGACGCTGCGCACCGATGACGGGCTGCTCAAGGTCCCGAACTCAGCCATGCTGGCGGCGGGGGTGCTGATGTTGCCCGCTGTGGACGAGAGCCAGGTCGCCGCCGCAGTCGCTTTACCTTCCCCCGCTCCGGTGCCGGCGCAGGCTTCCCCGCCCGGCCCGGGCGCCACCACGGGCGCCGCCACCACGGGTGCCGCGGGCGTCGTCGCCACCGGCCAGCCCGGCTCTGTGCCCGCCGCAGGCCCGCAAGGCTGACATTCCCGCAAGGCTGACATTGAAGAGCGCACTGGATCGTCGGTTCCTGCGCCACCCTAAACGATCCGGTAGCCCGCTCCCGCCAGAGTTTCGATGACCGGCGGCGAGCCCAACTTGCGCCTGAGGCGGCCGATGGTCACCTGGACGGTCTTGGTGAAAGGGTCAGCGTTCTCGTCCCACACCTGTTCGAGCAGTTCCTCAGCGCTGAGATAGGCGGGGCTGGCGCGCATCAGCGCCTCGAGCAATGACAGTTCCTTCACCGACAGTTCGACGGAGCGCCCATCCCGGCTGACCGCCCGGCTCAGTGGGTCCAGCACCATACCGGCCACGCGCAGCACCCGCGGCTGCGCGCCGGGCCGGCGCCGGGCCAGAGCCCGGACGCGCAAGACCAGCTCAGGGAAGTGGAAGGGTTTACTGAGGTAGTCGTCCGCTCCGAGCCCCAGGCCGCTGACACGGTCTCCCGGCGCGGCCGAGGCGGTGAGCATCAGCACCATTTCCGGGCGGTCCCCACTGGCGATCATCCGGCAGATGACGTCTCCGTGGATGCCAGGCAGGTCGCGGTCGAGGACGACCACGTCGTACGCGTTGATGTCGAGCTTGCTCGCTGCCTCGATGCCGTCATAGGCGACGTCAGCCGCAATGCCCTGGTCACGCAAACCCTCGGCGATATCGTCGGCGAGGCGGCGCACGTCTTCGACTACGAGGACCCTCATCTGGCGTGAGGGGGCAGGGCCGGGGGGGCGGCGGCCGCGAGCTGGCGCAGGCGCAGGACGTTTGTCGACGGCCTGCTGCCGGTCGGGACGCCGCCCAGGGAGGGCCCCTGGCGGGCCTTCCCGGGCGGCCGCCGGAGCCGGTCTGGTCCCCCGAAGGGGGCGAGCCGCGGTCCCAATGCCATTCAGAGATCTCCTTCCCGGCACCAGGGTGCCTCATCGCAGGTAACAGCTTCTTAACAGCGCTCGTTGCGCTGGTGTTACACCCGCTGCTTTTACAAGGAGCGGGCGCGCACATGCTCACGGGTTGTCCCGGCTTGTACCGCTTCCCACGGGCCGGCATTGCCCTGTGTGACCGGTCGGCCAGGACCTGCCCGGAGTACGGGCAAACCCCGAGGCAGCGGTCCACCTATCAGGGAAACCCCTGATAGATTGATATAGACGCCGAGTATACACTCAGTGTATTCTGCTTGAAATGAGTGTACCGGTGAGCCTCCTTGGCCTACTGCAGCGTGAACCGAGCTATGGCTACGAGCTGAAGCGGGAGTACGACGCCTACTTCGGCCGAGGCAAGCCTCTGCCCTTTGGCCAGGTGTACGCCACCCTCGGCCGCCTGGCTCGTGACAACAAGGTGGTAGCTGGTGGCGC
>DATJST010000435.1:0-5211 GCA_035503975.1 Acidimicrobiales bacterium
GAGCTGCATGGCTTCGCCACACCCCGGCGGCTCGTGACTGACGGCCGCGACCCGGCGCTTATAGTAATGCTGCCCAACCTGGGGCGGCCTAAAGGTCGGGCCGTCCGCCGGCACCACCTCGACCGCGTTGGCGACCAGTGCCGACGGGACTCAATTAACCCTTCCGGCACCTTGTTCACTTCTGCCGGAGGCAAAGCGTTTGGCATTTTGAGAACGGCGAGCTTGACCTTGTCCGAAAAGCCGTCCGCCTGCTCCCCTGGAGCTGATAGAAGAAGAGGCTACGGCCCACATCGGCGCCAGCCTGGACAATCGCTCCGAGAGCAGGACTACCTAGCGTAACGGGCATCGGCCAAGGACACTCTCGACCAGGACCGGCGATATCGAGCTTGACATCCCCAAGCTCATGAAAGGCGGCTTCTTCCCATCGATCTTGGAGCGGCACCGGCCATAAACCAAGCCTATTGCCGTAGTTATAGAGGCCTACGTGTAGAGGGTCTCCACCCGGGCGGTCGACGAACTGGTCCAGGCTTTGGGCATCGGTCCGGGCGTGTCGCGCTCGGAGGTCTCCCGCATCTGCCCCCAGCTAGACCGACCGTGTCAGTGCCTTCCGGGAGCGGCGCTTGGACCACGCCAGCTTCCTCTACGTCTACCTGGACGGAACCGTGCGCCACGAAGGCGCCATTCGACCAAGCGGTTTATCAGACCCAAGAGCGGTACCGGTTCAATGAGGCGACCAGATCCACTAGTTATTCACGCAAACCCTTCATCGAGCCGGTCGCGCCTGCCAAAGAAGGAACGACCACGATAAGGGCAGCCAACGATCGCTCGCTGGCCGCCCCTACTCCCGGAATATGGCGGTGTGCCGGAGGGCTGGAAACCCTGGCGGAACGTTCGCCGAAAACAACCCGCTAAGTGCCGAGTATTGTCGTACTGCCACTATTGGGCTCTCAGAACGCGAAAAACAAACCCGGCGGCTAGACCCCTACCGCGACGATCCCGGAAGGGGTTGCCCCGGCCGGCAGTGGCACCGGAGAGGTGGGACTGGCCAACATATAGCCGTCATTGAGATGGATCATGCTCACCCCAGGCAGCCCGTTGTCAATACCGTACAGGTTGCGGCCAATCGCATCGACGGTAGTGTCGAGCGGTGTCGGAGCCTTGCCGTTCGAGAGGGTAGGCATGGGGAGATCCCCAAGCAAGGTCAGGGACCCGTCAAAGTTGATGGCATAGCTCGAGTAGCTCCCGCTCCCAGCGTTGGCGGCAAAGAGGTACTGGCCATCGGGCGCTATCGCAACCCAGCACGGGGCCGTCTGTTGGTCAGCAAAAGGTGAGCTGCCGATCGATGCCAGCACGCCGTTGCTGGCCACATTGAAGGCGGACACGCTTCCGGCAAGGGTGCCCCCGTGGGCGTTGGAAACGTAAAGCTGGTTCGGGTCGGTGGGCCGGAACGCGCTGCCGAATGGGCCGGCGGCCTGTGACGTGACTTGTGTATCTGCACTTGGCGCACCCTGCCAGTTCAGCGAGAAGCTGTCAATGAGACCGGAAGTGACCTCCGTACCGACCAGGTTGGTGCCCGACCCGTTGATGTGCACATCGCCGAGGTCATTGGCCGCGCTGGGGACTTGGACCGGAGCGGTGGCCAGCGGTGCAAGCTGGCCGGCGGAGCTCAGGTTGAAGCCAGCATAGTTAGCCGGGGTCGCCGGCGTGCTCGTCGTCGCTGCAACACCGTCGTTGGCGACATACACAAGATTTCTCTGCACTGCGATGCTTACCGGCTTAATGCCTCCTGAGGGGAAGGGGCTGGTGGGTACCGGCGTGAGGCTGCCATCGGTGTTGATGTTGACGACCGAGATCTGGTTGCTCCCTCCGTCCGCCACCAACAGATGGCGCCCGTCGCTCGTAGCCACAATGGAGTTCTGCGAGCCCAGTCCTTGGCCAACGCCGGCGCCGCCCACCGCGAAGGGGGACCCCGGCAGAGCCGTCAAGGAGCCGTTTGGGCTTTCAGCGTACCCGGCGACCGTGTTGGCCCCAGCCGTATTGTCATTCACGTAGACATAGCCCACAACACCCTGGTTCGCGAAGGCGTGCTGGGCCGATATCCCCACCCCAGCTACCGAAAGCGTAAGTACGCCGGCGATACCGGCGAAGCGCGTTAATGCCTGCATATTAGTTTTGACCTCCTGCGTCGTATTTCGGGTTCCGCGGGCTTTGTTGCCCGCTGGAACTTAAGTGTCAAGTGCGGCGCGGTTTCTTACGACAGGAGGTATAAGAAAACCCTAAGCATCGTAAGTCAGCGTGTTGGCGGAAGCCTTGCGCAGGTGGTCGAAGACCTGGTCGTCCTATTGCAACCACAGCTCCATGGCAGCCACTCGAACCTGAGCGTGCCAGTGGGATCCCCGACTAGAGCGCCCTCGCCGAGCAACCGCCTTGAGCTAGGGCGCTCAACGTCTCCAACCCGTCACTCCGTGTACCGACACCGATCCTGCGAGGGCTGTGCCGAGCGTTTCCGTGCGGTAACAGGGTCCCGTCTTTTGCGTCCTCGAGCGCCACGTATCACTAGGGGTAATAAGGCCATTCCTGACACTAAAGCGCCTTGTCGTATCCAGCGCCGACTCGCGGTTAAGGATTGCGCCAACTGCACCCCGAGGTGCCAGGGGCGCTGCGCCGTCTTCGCGACCACGGGTTCCGGCTCTTCACGCTCACCGACAACACGTCGGAGATCTCTGGCCGCCAGCTCGAACGCGGCGGCGTAATCGGGGCTGACCCCGGGGGACACGTATACCTTCGCCGTCTCGGGGGTGAGCGTCGTCGGGACCGGCCTGCCGGCGGTCTCGAACCCGGTGACCATCCCCGGCACCCCGCCATCGACAACGACGACGGTCCCCTCCACCAGGACCTCGCTGACGTCTACGCCGACAGCGCTGCCGCCGGCACCCGCTACCACCAGCACCACGACGCCCGCGCCGTTACCACCCTTCCCACCGGCAGAATGTCAGCTCTCCGAAGGGGGCCATCGTCTTTTTCGGCGCCACGGCTTATGTCTTCGCCGGCAGGCGGGCCTTCGGCGTGCCCACGCAGAGCGTGCTAGCAGCGGTGCTACAAGTGGACCCGGCCAAGGTCATGGCCGCGCCAGCCGGTGCGACTTTGCCATTGTCGGCCAGGCCCCGCTCCGGCGTGTTCGTTTTCAGTAGCCCGGTCAACGGCAACCCTGAGATCCATTTCGTCGGTACCGACGGCGAGCTCCATGGCTTTGCCACACCCAGGCAGCTCCTGGCTGACGGCTACGACCCGGCGCTCATAGTGACGGTGCCCAACCTGGGCGGTCTAAAGGTGGGCGCGCCCGCGGGCACCGCCTTGACCGCACTGGCGACCAGGGCCGACGGCACCATCGTCAACTCTTCCGGCAGCTTCTTTACCTTCGCCGGAGGCAGGGCGTTTGGCATCACCCACGCCGGAGGAGCTGGAGCGAATCCAACGAGCCAACGTGGCTGCGGTCCTCACCGGCGCCGTGACCCCGGCCGAAACGAGTGCAGCGGTCGCCAGCGGGGTCCTGCTCAGCGTCTCGCCGACGGTCTATGTCACTCACGATCCAGGCGCCTACCCGTTCAGGGCCATGGCTCAGCTGGACAGCACTGGCTATGGCGGGACGGCAGCGGTGCCCACGCCACATATCGGCGGCCTGCCGGTGATCTTCCCCTATCCGTAGCCCTTGGGGCCTGTCCTGTCGATGTGCGCCGGCTGGGGGTTCGACGGAAACTGCGAGTCCCTGCGTCCCTTTGGGCCTGAGCCGTTGCGCACGGTCACGACGGGCAAGAGTGATGTTGCCCCAGCAGGGCACAACCTGACGCCCAAGGCTCGTCTGGACTCGCCGAGAACCCAGGTCGACATGTCGGCCCGGCGGGCCTCGTGGGTCTCGAAGATGCTGTACTGGATGTCTCTGACCTGGAAGGCGTACCCAGTGACCGTGCCCTCTTCGGCTACGGCCAGCAGATGACCAGCTTCCAAGAACGCCCCGAGTTGGTCGCCCTTCCAGGGCTCGGCGTCAGTACGGCCAGCGGGCCGAGCCTCGCGGTGATGTGGGTCTCATTGGGTGATGGGAACCGTTGTCATTCATCGACTGGCGGTCCAGATTTCGCCGGTGCCCTCCCCCGCTAGTCGAGCGAGCAGGGACCGGGCCGACTGCTCTGGGGTGATCAGTGCTCCCTGTTCGTATGAGGTCTGGAAGTGGCGCTGGAGGCCGGCCCCGATATCGTCGGGCGGCTGGGCTCGGAACCACGCCTGCATGACCGTGTCCACCGAGCCGGGACGGTAGACGTTGACCGTCACGCCGCTTCCTGCCAGCTCTGCGGCGAGGTTGAGCGTGTGGGCTTCGAGCGCCGCCTTGGTGGCGGCGTAGGCGTTGAGCCCGATCATGGCCCCTGGACGGTCGACAATACCGCTGGAGACGTTCACGATACGGCCCCAGCCCCGGTCGCGCATGGACGGCACCAGCGCCAGGGTGAGGCGGACGGGCGCATCGACGTTGACCGCCCACGCCCTGGCCCATGCCTCAGGGTCGGTCATGACGGTCGGCCCGGCCGGCTGGACCACCGCGGCGTTGTTGACGAGGAGGTCGACTGCTCCGAGTTCCCTGACGACCCCCGCTACGGCCTCGGTGACTGCGTCGGGGTCGCCAAGGTCGACCGGGACCACGAAGGCGTTTCCGCCATGGGCCCGTACGGTGGCTGCGGTCTCTCCCAGCTGGTCGGCAGACCGGGCGAGCAGGGCCACCTGGGCGCCACGTGCGGCCAGCTGGAAGGCCACCGCTCGCCCGATGCCTCGGCCCGCGCCGGTCACCAGAGCAACCCGGCCCGCGAACGGGGCGCTCATCGAATGCCGAGGGGGTCGAGCGCGGTGAGGATCTCGTCGGGTTCGGAGCGGGTCGTGTAGTCGGGGTGGACGTCGTCCCATTGGACCACTCCGGAGCCGTCGACGACGACCGCGGTCGCCATTGGGAGCGTGACGTTTCCGTCGGCGTTGACCTTGGATAGGTCGAGGCCGAGCTGCACCTGGGCAGCCCGAGCGTGGTCGGATGGGGTGGTCAGCACCCCAGCCACGCTCGCCAGCTGGTTGCCCGGGTCCGACAAGACGGTGAAGGTCAGCTCGTTCTTCTCGGCCGTGCTGAGCGACGCGTCGGGGGCCTGGGGACTGACCGCCACCAGGCCGACGCCA
>DATJST010000436.1:0-6793 GCA_035503975.1 Acidimicrobiales bacterium
GGGTAGCGCAAAAAAGGCGCGGTAAGTCAAGGAGTTGCCATCCAGCAGCATTAGCAAGGCCACTGTCTTACCCTTCGTTGCCTGTCGGTGAGCACCGCCGGCTCTTCACCCCATAAGTCTGCCACCACCCTGTGACGCTCCGGCGGCCTGCGGCCCAACCACGACGGGCCCGCAGCAACGTCACTCGACCCGAGGTTATGGCCACGGCCGCGCCCCCTAACAGAGGCCATTCGGCCCATGAACCGCCGGGCAGCCCACGGATGGGAATTGGTCCCATCCACTGGTGCCCAAAGGCCGGCGCCACCTTCAGCGGACCAGAAGTACGCTCGACTATGTGAGCATCGGTGCCCCCTCTGGCGTCCACCCTCCAAAGGAGCAATACCTGGAAGCGATATTCAACCTCGAAGAGGAGGGCAGCCAGGTCATTCAGGCGCGGTTGGCCGAACGGGTTGGGCACTCGGCACCGACGGTTTCGGAGGTGGTGCACCGGCTGCGCGAAGAGGGCTACGTCGAGGTGACGGGCCGTTCGATCTCGTTGACGGTGTCCGGCCGCAAGCTCGCCACCAGTGTCATCCGCAAGCACCGGCTGGCCGAACGCCTCCTCACGGACATCCTGGGCCTCCCCTGGCACAAGGTGCATGCCGAAGCCGACCGATGGGAGCACGTGATCTCAGACGATGTCGAGGAACGTCTCGTCGAGGTGCTGGGCAACCCCTCGACGTGCCCGCACGGAAACCCCATTCCCGGCTCGGGAGTGAAACCGGAACCGGCCACCGTCCTGGCTGACGCCCAGGTCGGAGACCGCGTCCGTTTGGCCCGGGTGACCGAGCTGGTCGAGTTCGACCTGGAGGCGCTCGTCTACCTCGACGAGCACGGGTTTGTGCCGGGCTCTGAAGCGGTGGTGGCGGCCCAGGGCCCCGACGGCACCCTGGTGCTGGAGGTGGGAGCTGTGACCGTTGTCCTGGGTGCCCCGCTGGCGGGCCAGCTGTACGTAGCCACGATCGCTACCGGGGAGCAGCCCCACGCGGGTGTCGAGGCCGGACCGCAGACCGACGGCGCTCGGACGCCCGGACCGGCAGACGTCCTGGCCGAGCGAGGGGCGGGGCGCTAGCCGCCGGCAGGATGGTCTGAGGAGCCGGAGGCGGGCTCGGGCCGAAGCGACCCGTCGAGGATCAGCTGGGCAATGTCCTTCATGGTCCGGCGTTCGTCCATGGCGCGCCGCTGGATCCAACGGAACGCCTCGTTCTCCTTCATGTCCAGCTCGTCCATGAGGGCCCCTTTCGCCCGCTCGACCAGTTTGTGGGTGTCCAGGCGCTCCTGGAGGTCCTTGTTCTCCTCCTCCAGAGCCTTCATCTCCTCGAAGCGGCCTATTGCCAGTTCCATGGCTGGGACGAGGTCATTGCGCTGGAAGGGCTTGACGAGGTAGGCCAAGGCGCCAGCTTCGCGAGCCTTGTCGACCAGTTCGCGCTGGGAGAAGGCGGTAAGGATGAGCACGGCTGCAAGCCGCTCGGAGGTTATCTCGGCTGCCGCCGCGAGGCCGTCCTGGCCCGGCATCTTGATGTCGAGTATGGCCAAGTCGGGCCGGTGCCGGCGGACAAGCTCGACCACCTCGTCGCCTCGGCCAGTCTCGGCCACGACCTGGTACCCCTCGTCCACGAGGGTTTCGCGCAGGTCGAGACGGATAAGAGCCTCGTCTTCAGCTATCACGACTCTTGCGCTCACTGGGCGTCGGCCCTGCCCTTCTGTTGGTGGCATCCGCGGCTCGACCGGCAGCCTAGTTCCGGCGCCGGCGCGGCAGCCAAGGCGGCCGCTACCGGTGGCCCACACGCCTCGAGGCGGTCACGCCGTCAAGGTGTTCATGCGCCGCCAGGCAGCAACTTGTCGAGCAGCTCGTCCAGCTCCGACTCGAGCTTGCGGACTTGAGCGGCGAGGCTGTCGCGCGCCCCGGCCATGGCGTCTGCATGGCGCTGCGCCTCCTGGCACTCCTTAGCGGCCAGCGGTGTCTCGGAGACCAACGAACGGATCCTGGCCTCGTCGGCGGCGTCGGCCAGTGCAGCCAGCTGCTCGTCGGCCACCGATAGCTCCTCCCTCGCCTTGCGGAGCCGCCTGGAGACGTCCATAAGCCTCCGTTCGACCAGGTATTGGCCCATCGGCCCAGGTTATATGGCACGATGCGAGCCCGAGCCGCTGGCCCGGGAGTTTCAATGCGCTGTTCAGCACGTTTTCAGCCGGGCGAGCCAGACTGGCTATAAGGAGCTGGTGAGATGAGAGTGCTTGTGGTCGACGACGAGCCCGCGGTGCGCCAGTCGCTGGAGCGCGCCCTTCGTTTCGAGGGTTACACAGCGGAGCTGGCCGAGGACGGCATGGCGGGGCTGGCTTCGCACGCCGAGCGCCCCGCCGATGCCATCGTGCTCGACATCGCAATGCCGCGCCTCGACGGGTTGGAGATGTGCCGCCGATTGCGCGCTGCCGGCGACCGCACCCCCGTCCTCATGCTGACCGCCCGGGCTGCGGTGAGCGAGCGAGTGGACGGCCTGGACGCTGGGGCGGACGACTACCTGGTCAAACCGTTCGCCCTGGAAGAGCTGCTCGCCCGGCTGCGGGCCTTGATGCGGCGCAGCTCCCCGACCGCAGACAACGAGGTATTACGCTTCGCCGACCTGTCACTCGACCCCGGTACCCGCGAGGTGCGGCGGGGCACCAGGCTGATCGAGCTCACGCGGACGGAGTTTTTGCTGCTCGAGCTGTTCCTGCGGAACCCCAAGCAGGTGCTGCCCCGCGAGGTCATTTTTGACCGGGTCTGGGGCTACGACTTCGGGCTCAACTCCAACAGCCTCGAGGTCTACATCGGCTATCTGAGGCGCAAGACCGAAGCCGAGGGTGAGGCCCGCCTGATCCACACCGTGCGCGGCGTGGGTTACGTTATGCGCCTACCCGCGGAAATGAGAGGGTGAGAAGGGCCGCTTGGACATGGAACTGAACTGGGCGGCCCGCTCGGGTTGGGGCGACGACCAACCGAGTACCGAGGTGCCCCCATTGGCCTGGCCCGACGCCTCCAGCGTCCACGCGGGAGCCTTCCCGCCGCCGGCGCCGTCTCTGCCCGGTGCCGGCCCGGCGAGCCCAAACGGGACCCCGAACGCAAGCGCCGCGGAGGAGCCGGCCGACGAGAGCGCGCCTTCGGCGCCTTACCGCCGGGGCGGCCACTCCTGGCTGCGCAAGGTGAGTTTCCGGAGCCGGGTTACGGTGCTGGTGGCTGCCGCCGTCGGGGTCGCCGTCGCCATGGCGGCCCTTTCCTCCTATATCGCGGTCAGCCACCAGATGGAACAGCAAGCCGCGCAGGACCTGAACGCCGACGTGAGCATGGTCCCGGTGCAGTACCTGCACGGGGCGCTCCCGGCAAACCTGTTTTACAACCTCGCCTCGCGCACCGGCGACAAGGTCCAGGTGATCGAGTCCGGCCAGATCATATCGGTGCAATCGAGCGGGTACACCCAGGACCTGGTCACCAAGGCCTTTTTCAAGCTCACCCAAGCGGCGCAGCGGGAGTACGCCAGCCAGCAACCCGGGCTCCAGGCGGGCAACAGGATCGTCTACAGCGTGCAGACCGAGGACGGCAGCGACGGCCATCCCTACCTCGTGGCGACCATACCTGTCTCTGCTGGGCAGTTCGCGGTCCAGCTCGGCTACGGGTTGTCGAACACGGAGAACACCCTGGCCTTCCTGCGCCTCATGCTTGTCCTGGTGGCGCTGTGCGGCGTGGCGTTGGCGGCCACACTCGGTTGGGCCGTCGGCAGGGCGTGCATGGGCCCGGTCGAACAGCTCACCCTGGCCGCCGAGCATGTGGCTGAGACCCAGGACCTGGAGTCGACGATCGAGGAGTCGGGCAACGACGAGCTCGCTCGCCTCGCGCACAGCTTCAACGCCATGCTCGCGGCGCTGGCGACATCGCGCCACCAACAGGCGCAACTGGTCTCCGACGCCGGCCACGAGCTGCGTACACCGCTCACCAGCCTGCGCACCAATATCGAGGTCCTCATGCGGGCCAAGGACCTGAAGGGCACCGACCGCGAGGAGCTCCTGGCCGACGTCGACGCGCAACTAAAAGAGCTGACGACGCTGGTCGGGGACCTCGTGGACCTGGCCCGCGACGACGAGCACCCCCCGAGCGAACCCGTCCCGGTACCCTTCGACCAGATCGTCTACAAGGCTGTCGAACGCGCGCAGCGGCGGGCGATGTCGGTGCATTTCGAGCTGTCCCTCGACCACGGCGACATCATGGCGCAGCCGTCCATGTTGGAACGCGCGGTCATGAACGTCTTGGACAACGCGGCGAAGTGGAGCCCCCGCGGCGGCCGGGTCGAGGTCACCTTGCGCGCCAACGGTTCTTGGCAGCTCACCGTGGCGGACCAGGGCCCGGGCATTGCAGCCGAAGATCTGCCCCACATTTTCGACCGTTTTTATCGCGCCCAGTCCGCCCGTTCGATGCCTGGCTCCGGTCTCGGCCTGGCCATCGTCAAAGGCGTCGTCGCATCACTCGGCGGCACCATACAAGTCGGGAACGCTCCTGGCGGTGGCACGCGTGTCGACATCGCGCTGCCTCTCGAACAGGTGGGCACGAGCGGAGCACCGGTCGCACAGGCCGAGGTCACCAGCAGCGACGACGTAGTCGCCTAGCGCCAGCCTGGCGCTGACGCGGCGGGAGTGCCAGAGCGGGCGTGGCCTCCAGGACGGGGACTAAGGGGACTGAACGCCCGGTCCGGGTGCGCCGGGCGCTCCAGGCGGGGCCGTGCCCGGCGCGCCAGGCGGGGCCGTCCCCGGCGCTCCAGGCGGGGCCGGGGTGGGCGGCACGTTGGGACCAGGTGCGTACTGAGGCGGGGCGTACTGCGGCGGGGCGTACTGAGGCGGGGCGTACGGCATGGAGGCGCCGGGCGCGGGCGGCTGGGCGTAGGCCGGGCCCGAAGGATAGGGCACCGGTCCCGGTGCGCCCGAAGGATAGGGCACCAGTCCCGGTGCGCCCGCCGGGCCGGGTGCACCGGGCGCGGGCTGAGGCGGGTAGGGAGTAACGGGTGGGGGCGCGGCGGATGGGGGTGCCGGCGGCACCGGCGCGGTCGCGGCCGGCCGCGCGGGAACGCCCGCCGCCTGCCAGGCGACGCCATCGACCAGGGAAAGCGTCATCCCCGGGGCGAGCTGGCGCAGGACGGCAAGCTCTGTCAACGACCAGACCGCGGTGAGGGTGCCCATCACGCCAGCGGCGACCGCCCACACCATCTGGCCCACTACGTAGCCGAACCCCGAGTCCTTGAACGCTTTGAGGAAACCGATCACCGCGAACAGCACGAGGAAGAGGCCGAGCAAGAGGGTCAGCAGCAGCGAGGCGTCGATGCAGGTACGCCCTATGGCGCTGCCGTCAGAGGAACGCAGGCGGGCAACGAGCGTGATGGCAGCGACCAGGACGGGGGCACCACCGAGCATGAACAGCACGGTCACGGAGAGATCGACGACGACGCCTTCGGTAGTCGCCCCGACGGTGAACAGCAAGGCGGCGAGCACGACGCAGGCGACGACTATCTCCCAGCTGCTCTTCAGCTCCGGCCGGTTGAGCAGCGGCGCCGGGACGAACTTGGCGACCTCCTTAGGGCCGACGAGCTTGCCATCAACGCTTGCGATCCCGATGCCCGCTGGTGCCGAAGATGCCACCCTGCTCAACGCAGCGAGCTCGCCGACCGCCCAGGAAATGAGGGCAATGCCGAGCACGAAACCCCCCACATGCTGGCACAAGCTCAAGAACACGGCATCGAACGAGCCATCTGTGAAGGCAATAAAGAACCCGATCACGCCGAGCACAACCGCCAGCAGGCCCACAAGCGTGAAAAGACCGAGCGCCAGGGTGAAAAGGCTCAGCGAGAGTTTGTCGGCCCGTGCCCCCGTCAGCCTCACGATGAGCGTGGCCACGATGACCGTGGCTCCGCCTCCGAGGAAAAGCACGGGCACATTGGTGAATGCACCGTCGATACCACCTTTTAGGCCCGACGAGAGGTCGGTGAGCAAGGCGGCCGCGATAACCAGGCAAATGGCGACGGCCCACCCGGCGAGCGCGATGGCCCATGCCGCCGTCGCTACCGACCGGAACGCGTTGAGCACCGGATCGGGCAGGACCAACCGGGACAGGCTCTTATCGGGCACCGTACCTCCCAGTGAGTGAACCGAAGGGACAACCTTGCGGAGGTATTACAGCAGAGTTTGGGCGATCTAACCACCCAGTAGAGGCGGGGTCAAGGAGCGACGGCGCCATCCGAGCCCCGTACCGGCCCACCGACGGGCGCCGCGGCCCGCGGCACCAGCCCGTGAACGGATGCGTCCTCGGGCGTATCGACATCGGCGAAATGCCGTTCGTGGACCGTAGGCGGCCACTGGCCCGGCCCGAACGCGGTCACGGCGGTCTGTTCCACCAGGGCGCGCATTGACCGGGCGCCGGCTTCAGCCAGGTTGTGCGCCAGTGCGAGATCGGCAGCCGACCAGCGCGCACACAGTGGCTGCCAACGGCCGCCGACGAGCGGCACGAGGGATTGCTCGCCGGGGTGGCAAGCGAGCGCGGCCAAGGTGGCCTGGGTCACGAACGGCAGGTCGCAGGCGACGACCAGGACCGCCCCGGCGTGGCCGCGGGCCGCCAATTCTGTGGCCCCGGCGCATACAGCGAGCAGCGGCCCGCCCCCGGGGGGGCGCTCCCGCACGGCCCGAAGGCGGGTGAAACCCGGGCCGGCCTCGACCACCGGGCAGGCGACCTCTTCGAGCA
>DATJST010000437.1:0-8007 GCA_035503975.1 Acidimicrobiales bacterium
TGGCTTTCAAGTCGATCGATCTCAAAGGCGAATATAGCCGACGTCGTGCCATTGCCGGACACGAACCACCCGCTGGAGGTGCTGGCGGCGGGGACCTGACCACCTGGCTGCACAAAACCAAACCGCTAATCTTCTTTTTCATGGCTGTTCGCGTGGTCAGCGACAGCGACTTCAAGTCCGTCATCCGTCACGCCGAAACCGCCACCGCCGTTGTCGATCAAGTGGGCCTCTACTGCTACGGACCGATCGACGATACCCGCTACTACACCCGCTATCGATCGAGAGGCGGGATCGCGACCATACTTGAACTTGACCGCAAGCTCGACGCCGCCCGACTTGAATTACAACGAATCAAGGTCGCGGGACCGACGACCACGACAGCACCGGGTCGCCCGATCGGTTCCCTTTCCTGACTTGGTCCCTTCCTAGCGTGATTGCTGGGCAGGCCCAGGAAGCGTGGCGGTACTGGGGCGAGCCAGAGGCGCGGTCGCTCGAAGCCGAGCGCCATCGCTTACAAACTCAACTTAATGGTCTGGCCAAATCCGAGCATGAGCGTGAGGGTCTCTTGCAACGCCATCCCGATGCTCCGGGCCGCCTAGCCGAGCTGGAGCGCGACATCCGCCTGGCGCAACCACTGGAGAACGCCCGCCGCCAGCAGTCGCTCCGACGCGAGCACCAGCGCCATCACGACCGTGGCTACAGCCATCAGCGCGATGCTGACAACGGCATTGACATGTAACGCGGCCGGGCTATTCATAAGCTCCTGGTTGGCAAGGGGCCGGAGGCCCAGCAGGTCCCCCTGGACGGGCAGCTGTCCCAGGTTGCCCGGGGTGGCGCTCGCCCACCGGTCAAGTCGCTTACCCTCGGCCGCCACCCTCCTGATTCCGGCCGAGGCCTCGCCGTCGTGGCTCGGGCAGCTAATTGGACAGGCTCGTTTTTGCGGTTAGGCAGGCCAGCTGGCTGGCTTGCACCGGCACGAAGCGCCAATATGCGTGCTTGTTGTGGAACAAGATGATCCGGTTAATAGAGCCGCGATAACGCCGACTGTGTACTTCGTTGCACGCGATGCACCCTGTTGTTGCGGCAGCGCCGATCGCCCACTCATGCGTGGCCGGCCAACTCAGAAGGTGAACAAGTTGCGGTTGATCGCTCCGAGATCTGAAGGGTAGAAGCCGGGCCCTCGCTCTGGCAGAGCGCCAGCGTTCAGGAGGAATGTCTCCGCCTTGAGGAACGCGTCGCCAGCGGCTGCTGACCAGCTGTATAGGAACTCGGCTTCCTCCTGCGCAACTTCAGATTCGTCAGAACGCCCAAGGGAGGCCAGGCGGCTAGCGAGCTGCGCGAACGCGTACGAAAGTGTCGCATCTCGCGACCGCCTCGCGGGAACGGCCGGGTGTTTCAGCACGTCGACGGCCTCTTTGTAGGTATCGACAGCATCCTCGAGCCGGTCCGATGTCGCCAGCGCGGTGCCGAGGCTCACAAGTGTGGCGCCCAGCGCGAGCCCGAGCGTGCCAGGTTCGCGAAGCACGAAAGGACGCAGGCTGGCGACGGCTTCGTCCAATAACGGCACGGCAGCAGCCGGCCCGTCGATCGCTGCCACACAGCTCGCCGCCGATTGCAAGGCGAGTGCCAGGTAAGGGCCAGATGTCCCGGGGTGGTCCTTGCAAAGCTGTCGCTCTATGGCCACCGCTTCCTGAGCTGCAGCCAGTGCGTCTTCGGGATTGGAGTCAATCAGCAGGCACACGCAAAGCACTTCAAGGGAGCCAGACAATTGCGCCCGCAGAAACGCCTCCCCGCCAGCCGCCAGGTGGCGACCGAGTTCGACCGCCTCCTGCGAAGGGCTGACCGCCGCACTGGCCCGCTCGACGCCGATGAGCGTGACCGCTAGGACCATGAGCGAGCGCGCCAAGGCGAAACGCGCGCCTGGCTCATCGGGGACGGGCACTCGGCACAGCCTTACCGCTTCCTCGGCAGTCGCAAGCGCTTCTTCGTGGCGCCCGGCGTCGCGTTGGGCCTGTGCCAGGTTCTGGAGCACGGCAGCCAAACGGGGCACCAGCTTGGTGTTGCCTGAGCCGACCAATTGGCGGTCGAGCGAGACTGTCTCTTCGAACAGGGCGAGGGCGCCTTGGTCCTTGCCGAGGGCGTGCAGGCAAGTGCCCAGGTTGTTGAGCGCCATCGCCATCTCCTCTTGCAGCCCGGGCTTGCCGTGGCTGACCGCTTCACGAAATGCCGGTACTGACTCCTGGAGCAACGGCAATGCCTCGGTGAACTGGCCCGCCAGCAGCGGCGGGAGGCTCAAGGCGTACAGGGAGCGGGCGAGGACTTCCGAAAGCCCAGCTCGTCCGGCCTCGTCCACGCCTTGGTCCTCAAGGAGCTTCCGGGCCTGGTCCGCGCACCCTTGGAGCGGCCCTGTCAGTCTTTCGACCTGGCCGGCTTCGTTGGCTCGCCGGTCCAGCTGGCGGACAGCGCGCGCTAGTTTGGCTGCCACCTCGGCGGGAGCCGAGGACAGGAGGCTGGCGTAGATCTGGACTGCTTCCTCCGCGGGAGCGAGGGATTCATCAGGGCGGCCCAGGCCGCCGAGCAGGCGAGAAAGTGCCTCCAGGCTAAGGGCCAGCCTCGGTGCCGCCTGGATGCCTGACCCGAGCAACTCGCGCGCTACAGCCACCGAATTCCGGGCCGGGTCCAAGGCCTGGTCCGCGCGCCCCATTTTCTCCAGTAGCCATGCAAGGAACTGCAGGCTGCCGGCGTAAAGCCGTTTGGCCTCGACACCCTCGGGCGCCCGCTGTGCCGCGAGGTCAACCGCCTCGCGCCGGGCACTGAGCGCTTCCTCGAAACGCTTCTCGCCCTCCAGGCACCTCGCCAAACGCGCTAAAGCCTGTACCAGGGTGTTGGCATAGCGGTCTGGCTTGGAGGCAAAGAGCCCCCGGACGTGATGGGTGGCCTCGTTGGCAACGCCCACGGCCGCGTTGTGCCGGCCGCTGGACCGAAGCGCGTCGGCAAGTTCCCATTGCCTCTCCACCAGTGCGATGCGAGCCGTCATGACGGCACTGAAGGCTTTCGAGACTTCGACAGACGCCGCGGTTGTAGCAGCTGGCCCCGCGTCTGCGGGACTGTTCTCGGGGGGCGTCACGGCGTTATCGTACTTGGGCACCGGGCCCACTCCGTGGTGCGATGCGCGGCGCCGCTCAGCGCCACACGACGGGCGTCAGGCTTGCCCGGCTTGTGCGTCAAGTCCAAATCGCGAGCTTGCCATCTTGCCCGGTGTGCAGACGGCGAGATAGCTGCCGGGCCCGTTGACCTGCCACGCCTCCTCCCGGGCGTCTTGTTCGACCGTGATCGAGGCTCCGCTTGCGAAGCTCAGCATCAGGGTCGCTGAGCTATCCACGGTGCCGTCCTCCAACGTGCCGGGACAGAGGGCCAGTACCGGGCCTAGCTCAGCCGGCATGGCTCGGTCAAGTCTGTAAGTGACCTCGCCGAGCTCGCCTCCTAAGTCGCTCATCGTGACCGTTGCCTGGACCCCCGACCTGCCTCCTGTCAACGACAGCCGCGATGATTGGCCGATGTGGGTCCGGCTGAAGGACTGGATGATCGCGGACGGGGAACCCTCTTTGCCTGCTGTAGGCGCACTTCTGACCGACCTTGGCGTACGGCTCCGAGGCGACGTGGTGATCGCGCCATCCGATTTCTCCGGATGGGCTCTTCGAGGCCCGGGGCGGCCCGCCGCACGAGGTCATGTACCGACTGGTGGGCCGGATCGGTGAGCCCAGGGACTACCGCGGCGTCAGCTCCGGTCGGGAGTCCTCAACTCGACGCCATGCGGGCGTTGAGTTCGTCCTCGTAACCGGAGCTGACCGGTTCCAGGTGCAAGCCGACGGCTGGGCGCGCGACTGGACGGTCGGGTCTCGGGTCGCGGCGACCGGACGCTTGGCAGTGGTCAGCGAGTACGAGTGGGACGGCTTCGAACTCGATGAATCGCGGGCCGACTGGCTCGTGAACGCGGTCACCCCCGCGGATGACGACGACTTCATGCTGGACCTGGCCGTGCACTGAGCCACTGGGAAGAGCAGCAGCAGTAATTCGCGCCCATGCAAAGGCCAACGGGAGTACGCGCTGGAAACGTTCGACGACGCGCCCTACTTCGAGGACCCCGACCGATGGTTGGGCGTAGGTCCTGAAGGCTCGCACGAAGGTTTCCGCGACATCGAGGACTTTATCGGCGGCGTCAGCGACCGGAGACGTGCCGAGCGACTCCTCATCGCCATCGACGGTCGTGGCGCCTTTCGGAGGTTCAAGGACACCATCGCCCGGTGGCCCGATGGACAGGGTCGCTGGAACCTGTTCTTCGACGAGAGGTGCCGTGGACAAGCGCGGCAGTGGCTGGCCGCCGCCGGCTATCGCGCCGTGCCCGCTCCCGGCGGGCCGTAGGCCCTCCCCTCGACGCAAAACGGACAGCGTCGCGTTCGGCTCTCGCCACGCGTCCACCACACAACCGTCGGCCACACTGCGTGGCCGCCGGGCGGAGCTTGTGGAGGTCAGCTGAGTCTCAGCGAGCGAGCCCGAGAGCGCGCCCGCAAATTACCGCCTGGCAACTGTTGGCGGCAGTTATCGACCCGCGGTGCCCGCGTCCTCCCGCGTCCTCGCCGCGTCCTCGGCGGCTGGCGAGAAGTACAACATGCCTCTCTACCAGCACTTTTGCTGCCGAGGAGTCGTGGAGGTGGCGGGAATCGAACCCGCGTCCTTCGGCCTCTCGCCGGGCATTCTCCGAGCGCAGCCAGTGACTTATCTCGGCTGCCCGCTCGCCACTGGCGCCGGCGGGCCGCTAAAGCTAGCGAATTTTCCCCGACGAACGGCTAGCACGTCCGCAGGGTAAGCCCCGCATTATGACGCCCGCTCCTGGCCCGCAGGGCTGGGACCAGACGGACGGGCTACTTATTAAGCAGCCAGCGCGAAACGCGCAGTGCCATTGTTGGCGTTTATTGGTTTCCCAGTTGTTTAACGTGGCATCCGGGGACCACGGCTCGCTTCTCCCGGGTTGACAGTCAAAGTCGAAGCCTGTCACCCCCATGTCAAGGTACTGAGCCCTCCAGGGTACCGCCAACCCGGCTCACGCGTAGCGGGACGACGGGGGCGCGCTGGCTGGCCAGACCATGCTCGCCCAGGTACGGCGGGGCACCGGCGTACCCCGGGCGACCATGGCGGCGATGTCGGGAGCGATGACCACCCCGACGACGCGGCCGTTTTCCTCGACGGGCAGTGCTCCCCCGCCGCGGCCGGCAATTGCCAGTGCAGGCTGCGATGGCGTAAGGGCTGGAGCGCCGCCGAGGCTGCCTGGCGCGGAGTTACTGGCCGAGGCGGAGAGCCGGGAGGGCGGTAGGGACAAAGCCACGTCCTGGGCGCGGACCGAGTTTTGCATGCCGGGAGGTACCGCGGCCAACTGCTGCGCGGTCACGGCGCCTGACCAGCTGTCATCACCCCAGCGCTCGAGCAAGAAGCCGGCGTCGGGGTAGCGCGTGACCCACTCGTTCCAGAACGCGCTCGCCGTGAGCCAACCAGGCGCGATCACGGCCGGCCGCATGATGTCTGAGATGTGCACCCCGCCCAAGACGTACTGCGCCCGCCCCGCCAGCTGCTCCCGCTTGGCGGCAGACAGGACGAACCAGCCCGTGATCATGAGCATGATGCCGTCAAGGGAGTCCCGGTTGTCGAACTCGAACAGGCCGACGAAGACGGCCAGCCCTCCCAGCCCCGTCCCCGCCCAGGCCATCAGGCGCGTGGACAGCCACCGGTTGCCCGTCGCCCACCACAGCAACCCGTGCAGGACCCGGCCCCCGTCGAGCGGCGACGCGGGGAGCAGGTTGAGCACGGCCAACGCCAGGTTGATAACCCCCAGCCAGGCCAGGGACTCGGCCGCGAGGTGCCAGCCGGCGGCGGAGGCCCCGGCCGCCAAGCCGAGCGACACGCCGCCCACCAACGCGCTGGCCAATGGCCCTACCAGGGCGATCACGAACTCCCCCATCGGGTTTTGGGCATCGCCCTCAATGCGGGTGAGGCCGCCCATGAACCACAAGGTGATGCCGTCAACGTGGAGGTCGGCCTTCCGGGCCGCCACGGCGTGGGCGCCCTCATGGACGAGCACCCCGAGCAGGAGCACGACCGCAGTGACCGAGCCGGCCAGCCAGTAAGCAGGGCTGCTGTAGCCCGGGACATCAGCGGGCAGGCGAGATGTAGCCAGGAAGTAAGCGACCAGCGCGGCGAACGCGAACAGGCTCCAGTTGATGCCCACCTTGACGCCGGCAATGCGCCCCAGGCTCAAGCTGTCCTGCATCCGCTCACCTCCCAGTCCTCACAACCATAACGTCCTCCCTTGTACCGCTCTTCCCTGAAGCCTGCCTGTGCCTATCCTGAACCTTCGCAGGGGCCCCGGGACCACCACGGGGGCCCCGCTACACGCCGGTAGGCCGCGGTGACCGCTGCGGGGGTCGGGGCGACACCGGGTCAGCGGCGCCGGGGCCCCATTGCCCGCTTGGCTTCGAGCTGGGCTTCCCGGTCGGCGATCGCGCGGCGCTTGTCGTACTCGCGCCGCCCTCGGGCCAACGCCAGCTCGATCTTGGCCCGCCCGTCCTTGAAGTAAGCAGCTAGAGGCACCATTGTAAGTGGCCCCTGCCTCGTCTGGCGGGCCAGTTCGTCGATCTCGCGCCGGTGGAGGAGGAGCTTACGCGCTCGGTCGGGATCGAACATGCCGAAGGCAGTGGCGTAGCCGTACGGCGATACGTGCATCCCGTGCAACCAGATCTCACCGTCCTGCTCCCGCGCGAAAGAGTCCCTGAGCTGCACGCGGCCCTCCCGGAACGATTTGACCTCGCTGCCCACCAGCACAATGCCCGCTTCGTAGGTGCCCACGATGTCGTACTCGTGGCGCGCCCGGCGGTTCTGGGCTACCAGCCCGCTCTTGGTCAGAGGCTTACCGCTCTTGGTCAGAGGCTTAGCAGCCATAACCGAAGAACGGTAGCTTCGTCGCCGTGCTCGTGCTACCTCGTTCCTGCTGGTACCGCATCGTTGCCCATTGTCTCGACTGGTTGCCACTGGAGGCGTGCGGGCTGCTCGCCGGCATGGTCCAGCCTGGTCAGCCCGCCCGGGTCGACGAGGTCTACCCGGCGAGCAACGCTGAGCGTTCGGCCCGTGTCTACACGGTCGAGCCGCGGGACTTGCTCCGTGCCGACCGAGCGGCCGAAGCTGCCGGCCTCACCGTCGTCGGTGTGTGGCACTCGCACACGCACACGCCTGCCTATCCTTCGCCGACAGACATTGCCCAGGCTCCCGACCCTGACTGGCACTACCTGCTCGTCTCGCTCAGCGACAGCGAACCGGTCCTGCGCAGCTACCGGATCGTGGCCGGCGAGGTGACCGATGAGCCGGTAGTCCTCACGCCTTAGTCCCGGGAGTACCCTACAATGGTGACAAGGTAGGTCGGGTTTAGGACCGGACCGGCGAACAGGGAGATGACGTGGCCGTCGAAGTGCGCTTGCCCAACATCCTGCGTCCATTGGCCGGCGGCGAGCCGGTCGCCAAGGCGGAAGGGGCCACGCTGCGTGACGTACTGGACGACCTGGTCCAGCAGTACCCGGGCCTGCGCGGCTCGTTGTTGACCGCCGAAGGCGATATGCACAGGCACCTGGTCATTTTCCTCAATGATGACGACGTGCGTTACCTCGGGCGCCTCGACGCGAAGGTGGCCGACTCCGACACCCTCACGCTGATGCCTGCGGTCGCGGGCGGCTGACCTGATGGCGCGCTACGACGGGATCCTCGACACGATCGGCAATACCCCGCTCGTTGACATAAGCGAGCTGAGCCCAAACCCGCGGGTGCGCGTCCTGATCAAGTTGGAGGGGGTCAACCCGGGCGGCTCGGTCAAGGACAGGGCGGCCAAGGCAATGATCGAGGAAGCCGAAAAGGATGGCAGCTTGCTCCCGGGCCAGCGCATCCTCGAGTCCTCGAGCGGCAACACGG
>DATJST010000438.1:0-3376 GCA_035503975.1 Acidimicrobiales bacterium
AATGGGAATTGTGCGCGTCCACCAGCCGTCGTCGGTATCGGGCTCACCCCGCGCCGTCCAGGCCCGCGGGCCAACATCAATGTCCCCGGGGGCGACGCCGACCACTCGCACACCCCGGGGCGCCAGCTCGGAGCCGAGCGACCGCGTGAGCCCGACGACGCCGCGCTATCCCTCCTCGCTCTCGACCTGGTGCCATTGCCCGGTCGCGTCTCGAACCAGCCGGGTGTTCGGGATGGTGGACTCGGTGCCTCCAGCGTGATCGACGTAGTCAATGTGGACAGGATGAAACCAAGCGTCGGCGATTGAGTCGTCGTCGAAGTGCACGTTGAACGCTACATCGCCTTCCGAGCCGCCGATCACCTCCACCCCGGTAACCGAAGGAGTAGTGACGCCATAGCACTGTCCCAGCAGGCCAGCCCAACCGCCACGTCTCGTCTTGTCACCCTCAATGACGCGAACATGGTCTCCGAACGAGATCTCTCCAGCCATTGCTCCATTTTCCTTCTTGAGCCTTGGGACGCGACATAAGGATCCGTCGTGCGCCGCCAAACACCGTGGAAGATCGGCAGCCGGTGGTACGGGAATCGGCATCGTTCCGGGCTACTCCGCCCCTTCCTTCGCTTTGTGGAAGTAGACGGTCAGACTGGGCCGATCGCCTTCCGCAGTGATCTCGTTGTGCATGATGAGGTCCATGACCTCAACCTCGCCCAGCTCGTCGATCGTGGCCGCGACGCGACGGAGGAGGGCAGGAACATCAGCCTGCCCCGGCCCTTCGGGGTTCGCCTGGCTGAAGTGGTTGACCGTCCAAGCCGTTGGGCCGCCGCTGCCCATGGGACAAGTGTGCCCTCTTCGGCGGCCGGCGCAGACGGTCCTCGTTCGGGGGCCACCACCCCGAGCGTCGGAACTGGGCGGCCAAAGCGTTTCACTGGTTCATTACCTCAGAGCGCTCGTTACCTTCGTCGTCCCATGCGCCCGGAGGCGGTTCCGGAAGGCTTCCGGCCAGGAATCCCGCCACCCAGGACCGAGTGGCGTCGGGAAACTCGGCAGGAAGTTCATATTTGCTGACCCGGTGGTCCTGGTCTCGGGGTGGACAGTAAGCGGCCATCCGGCCCGGAAAGGTGTGCCAACTGGCGTCATAGAGAAAGTCGTTACCCCCACGATCGCTAGAGGGAAAGGAAACGGCGGGGATCTACGTCCTCGGGTAGCTTGTCGGCCATGGTCGAAGCATAAGGGTCGCTCGGTAACAGAACGATCCATACGGCGCTCGTCTATCAAGGCTGACCTCGAAATGAGCCGACGCGAGAATCGGTGTCGTTCTGGCTTTGTCAGTGGCCATGCCCGGTCGGCACAGGACCGCGCACATAAGCTCAGTCAATTGCTCGCCTTTTGGGGGTCAACGCGGAATGCGATCCCTCGTCGACCCCAGCCTTCAACGTCAGCCTCTATGGGCAATGGTCCTGCCCAGAATTGGGCCGCAAAGGACCCGACCTGGCCCGCCCACTTCGCGAAGTTGTCAGGGTTCAACGCGCGAACGCCAGTAGCCCGGTCGGCGGCGGTCGTGGGCGACGGCGAGCACATGGATTGCATCGTCGGCGACCAGGTAAACGACATGGTAAGGAAAGCGTGTCAGCGGCAACTGAATACTGACCCCTTATCGGCAAGTTAAATTTGACCCCCCTTCAGGGCCCACCAACGCAAGTTCGAGGACTCAGACCCTGGACGTATGCGAGCCAGGGAGAAAGAAGGGTGATCAACGTGGAGGACTGGGCCGAGGCCCGTCGGCTCCATAGAGCCGAAGGGATGGGGATAAAAGCCATCGCCCGCCGTTTGGGCCTGGCACGCAACACAGTGAGAGAGGCGCTGCGCTCGGACGAGCCGCCGCAGTACGAACGTGAGCGGAGAGGATCTGCGCTCGACCCGTTCGTGCCGGCGGTCAAGGAGCTCCTCAAAGAGTTCCCGACAATGCCCGCCAGCGTCATCGCCGAGCGCGTCGGCTGGGCCCGCTCGATAAGGCTGTTGCAGATGAAGGTGGCCGAGCTGCGGCCGCTTTACCTGCCCCCCGACCCCTGCCAGCGGACCTACTACCGCCCGGGAGAGCTTGCACAGTTCGACCTGTGGCAACCGGCTGCGCCTGTCCCTCTCGGCTACGACCAGGCGGCAAAGCTGTGGGTAGTCGTCGGGGTCTGCGGCTTCTCGCGCTTCATGGGAGCCTGGATGGTGCCCTCGCGCGAAGCCCACGACGTGCTCGGCGGGCACCTCCAAGTCGTCCGCCAGTTCGGCGCCGTGCCCCGAGTGGCGGTCTGGGACCAGGAGGCCTGTATCGGGCGCTGGCGAGGCGGGGTTATGTCTTTCACCGCAGAGTTCCAAGCCTTTAGGGGAGCGCTCGGGATGGGGGCGAGGCTCTGTGCGCGAGGAGACCCAGAAGCCAAAGGCCTAGTCGAAAGGGCCAACGGCTACCTAGAGACGAGCTTCCTCCCGGGCCGGCATTTTGCCGACATGGCTGACTTCAACCACCAGCTCTCTTCGTGGTTGGTGAAAGCGAACTTCAGGGTGCACGCGACAACTCGGGCCCGCCCGAGAGAAGCCATGGCCGAAGAGCGCGGGGCGATGGCACCGTTGCCGGCAGCGCTACCCGATACCTCCTGGCGCTATGCCACGCGCTTGGCACGGGACCATTACGTGCGGGCCTTTTCCAACGACTACTCCGTCGACCCCCGCTTCGTCGGCCGCCGGATCGAAGTGCGCGTCGGCCTCGACGAGGTGCTGGTCACCTGTGAGGGCACAGAGGTCGCCCGCCACCGGCGCTGCCTGGCGTCCCACCGAGTGCTCCTCGCGCCCGAGCACGCCCGTGCGCTCATCAACATGAGGGCCGAGGCCAAGGCAGTTGCCGCCCTCGCCCACGCCGTCCAAGAGCCCGACCTGTCGGTCTATGACCTCCTGGGGGCACGCTGATGGCGGCGTCGAACAAGCCAGCGGCAGATCTGGCTTACCTTTGCCGAGAGCTGAAGGCCCCCAACCTTGCAAAGGCAGTGGCGCGCTTGGCAGAAAGAGCGCGCACCGAGACCTGGGCCTATGAGGAGTTCCTGGCGGCTTGCTTGGAGCGAGAGGTCGCCGCCCGCCAGTCAAATGGTGGCGAGATCAGGGTGCGCGCAGCGCGTTTCCCCTCGAGGAAGACCCTCGAGGACTTCGACTTCGACCACCAGCGCTCGCTCAAGAGAGAGGTGATCGCGCACTTAGGGACCCTGGACTTCGTGGCAGCCAAGGAGAACGTCATCTTCTTAGGGCCGCCAGGACCTGGTTGACACTGCGCACTCCTTTCAGTTGGGTGTCTCAAACAGTCCAATCGCAGTCGCTTTTACGTTGATACGCAGTCCTT
>DATJST010000439.1:0-2037 GCA_035503975.1 Acidimicrobiales bacterium
AGTCACCTGCGAAAGACATGCCGTATACGGGCTTGGACGGCGTGCTCAGCTTGGAGACGGCGGCGGCGTCGGACGCGATTTGTGCGAACGTGGTCGGCGCGCTGGCGATATGAGCCTCTTTGAACAGCAGTTTGTTGTACCAGAGCACCGACAGGTCGGACAGGTACGGCACGCCGTAGTACTGGTTGCCTATGGCCGCCAAGGCTAGGTGACCGGGGCTCAGTTCGTTTTTGTACGGCAGCGCATTGACGTACTGGGTGAGGTTCATGAGCGCCCCTTCGTGGGAGAACTCAGGGACGTCGATGTCGTTGAGCCCGACCAGGTCGGGAGGGTCACCGGCCCGGATCGCCGTTGCCAGCTGGCTCGTGTCGTCGTTGGGCGAAGTCACGTGCATGACGATCTTCAAGTTCTTGTGCGTGGCATTGAATTCGGGGATCAATTTGAGCGCTGCCGCTTCGGTGGCGTCCCTGATCCAGAACGTGACCGTCCCGGTGGCGTTGACCCCGAAGGTCGACGCCGGGACCTTTGTGCTTGCCGCGGCCGACGCGGCCGGGATCCCTGTCATGGACAGGGCCATTGCCGCACCCAGGAACGGGACAGCAAACTTCAGACTTCTGTGCCTCATGGCGGACCACCCTCCCTTGCATGTTTGGGACCACATAGGTATCTCCAGTTTATGGAAAACCTTTTCGTGGTTTTTTGGGGATCGTACCGCCGTGCTCCCAGGGTGTCCAGTCACCTTTAACGTTTTTATTGCTCCGGGCGCGAAGGGTGCTCGGGCAGCCACACCCGCATGTCGCTCTCGCCGCGGTTGGCCCAGGCAAAATACGGCATAGCGAGCAGCTCGGCTCTGCTTACCGCACCTTTATCGAGCCGGCCCAGGCCCTCGCGCCCGCCGTCGTCGGCGCCGGCGCGGCGCTTGTCGTGGTAAGGCCACTGCGGAATGGCCCGCTCGGCGCTGACCACTCCCTCGAACTTCAGCCCGACCATGGTATGACCGTTGATTTCGGCTCCCGGCACCTCCACCAGGCTGGAGGCGTTCGTTACCGAGACACCTTCGACGCTCCCGGCCCGCGGCACGTCAACCCCCTCGAGGCAATAGACGAGGGGACCGCGAGCGAACGCCACGCAGCCCCGGACGCTGTCGATGTGGTCGCTTGGCCGCACGGTTCTCGGCCGCAGCGGGAACTCGATCACGAGTTCGTCACCGGCCGCCCACTCGCGCCGACAACGCAGGTACCCGTCCGCACCGGGCTCGGCGCCAAACGGACGACCATTAACCGTGGCGCTGACCTCCTCCGCCCAGGCCGGGATCCGGGCGGCCACCTCGCACGTGCCGCCGGGGGCGGCCACGACCCGCACGGCAGTCGTCCCGCCGAAGGGGTAGTCGGTCTCGACGTCGAGCTCAAACGCGCCCGGCCCGGATGGGCCGGGCGCGAACGTGCCGGCACCAGTCCCGGCCACATCAGCCCGAACTCGCCCTGACGCGTATTGATGGAGCTGGACTCCTCGATCGGTCGTAGTGGCCAGGTAGTGCTCCAGGCTGGCCATGAGGCGCATGCCGTTGGGCGGGCAGCAGGCGCAGAAGTGCCACGGGGCACGCACCATGGGCCGCCGGGCCTGGAGAGGGTTGACGTAAAAGAAGCTCTTCCCGTCGAGGCCGATGCCGGCCAGGAAGCCGTTGAACAGTGTCCGTTCCATCAACTCGGCGAAGCGCGCCTCGCCCGTCAGCAGGAGCAGCCGCCAGTTCCACATGATGGAGGCGATAGCGGCGCAGCGTTCGCAATAGGCCCTGTCCGGTGGGAGCTCGAAGGGGTCGCCGAACGCCTCGTCCCGGTGCCTGGACCCGACCCCGCCTGTCAGGTACGTCTTGGCCGAGACCATGTCCTGCCACTGGGAAAGGTTCGAAGCGAGCAGCTCCGGCCGGCTCGTCTCTGTATAGAGATCGGCCGCCCCCGCCAGGAGGTACAGGCACCGAACGGCATGGCCTCGCACCTTGCGCGCCTGTTCGAAGGGGACGTCGTCCTGGAAGTAAGC
>DATJST010000440.1:0-12802 GCA_035503975.1 Acidimicrobiales bacterium
TCGGCCCGCGCTCGCTCACCGGCGACGAGCTGGTGAGCACCGTCCAGGCTGCCGCCGATGCCATGGTCAGGGCAGGCCCCGGCGGCCCCTTGTCGGCTCCGGTGTTCATGCCCCTGCCGGTCACGCCCGCGCCTGCCGAGCTCAGCGAGAGCGCCTCATCGGGGGCTGACAAGGCGGTCCTGACGCCCAAGGAGCGCGAGATCCTGGCTCAGCTCGCCGAGGGGGCGTCCAACAAGCGCATCGCCGAGGCGCTGTACGTCACCCCGGCGACGGTAAAGACCCACCTCGCTCACATCTACGCCAAGCTCGGGGCGCGCGGCCGCCACCAGGCTCTTACCCACGCCCTGTCGATGGGGCTCCTGCGCTAGAGGCCGTCTGTGGGAGTGCCCCTGGGCTCGGCATAAAGCTTGCGGCGGCACCCTCAGGTGGGGCACTCGCCTACCGATGCAAGGTACGTGGCTCTCGGAGAGCATGACGACCAGGTCCTCAACGACGTGTCGACGGTGCTGTGGCGCGAACGCCAACTCCTCGAGCTTCTCGTCTTCAAGCTCGACGAAGAGCAGCTTCTTCTGACCGCGGGCAAGGTCCGCTGGGTCACCCACGCCTCCCGCGAAGTCGAGATCGTGCTCGAGCAGCTGCGTGCTACCGAGCTGATGCGAGCTGTGAAGGTCGAAGCGGCGGCGGTCGACCTCGGACTCGACGGCAGCCCCGGGCTGCGGTCGCTCTCGCAGGCGGCGCCCGAGCCCTGGTCTTCGATATTCGCCCGCCACCGCCAGGCCTTCTTGGAGCTCACCGGCGAGATCCGGGAGCTTTCCGAGCGCAACCGCCACCTGCTTGCCAAGGGCCGCGACGCCGCGCGTGAGGCGCTCACCTGGTTGACGGGCAAGAACGCTCCTCCGCCGCAGGCCTACACGTCGTCGGGGGGCCCGTCCCAGGACCGGGCCGGCCATCTCCTAGTCAACGAAGCGATCTGAGGTAGGTAAGCATGAGCGACTTTTCTGCCCTCGATGTAGGCCTCTCCGGGCTGGAGGCGCAGCAGATCGGCATGGACACGGTCGGGCAGAACGTAGCCAATGCCAACACCCCTGGCTACGACGCCGAGGAGGTCGACCTCGGTGCCATTGGCTCGGTCCAGTACGCAGGTTACGAAGGCGCCCAGTCCCTGCCCGGTGACGGCGTGGCGATCGAGGGCATCTCCCGGCTGACCAACTCGTACCTGACGGCGCAGAGTTACATCCAGCAGGCCGCCCAGGGGGCCCTCGGCGCCCAGCAAGCCGGTCTGCAGGCGGTTCAGCAGGAGTTCCCCGAGCCCGCCGGGAACGGCATCTCCAGCCAGCTGACCCAGTTCTGGCAGGCGTGGTCCAGCCTGGCCAACAACCCATCGGACAGCTCGGCCCAGTCGACGGTCGTCCAAGACGGGGCCACCGTCGCCAGCTCGCTCAACCAGACAGTGACCGCTTTGGCGAGCGTGAGCGGGCAAACCGTCCAGCAGATCAGCACCACCGTCGCCTCGGTCAACCAGCAGGTGGCCCAGGTCGCGTCCCTCAACCAGCAGATCCTCCAGGGCAACGCCGGCGCTTCAGCGGCCGGCAACGGCGACGTCGATTCCCTCGAGGACCAACGTGACCAGCTCGTTTCTCAGCTATCCAACGAGCTCGGCGTGTCCGTCAGCGACAACCAGGACGGCACCGTCAACGTTTACTCGGGCACCGAGCCCATGGTGTCGGGGGTCAACTACCAGACGTTGTCGTTGTCATCGTCAGGGCCGCCGTACTCGCTCGTGTGGAGCAACGACGGGACGAGCTACCAGCCGTCATCGGGTTCGCTGTCGGGGATGCTCGACGTCGTAAACAGCTATGTCCCCGGCTACCAGCAACAATTGGACCAGGTGGCCCAGAGCCTGATGGGCTCGGTCAACTACCTCATGAGCCAGGGCTACGACCAGGCCGGTAACCCCGGCCAGCCTTTCTTCCTGGGCACCGGCGCGAACGACATCGCGGTCAACCCCGCGCTGGTGGCCAACCCGGCCGACATCGGGGCCAACGCCGCACCGGTGGCTGCAGGTTCGACGGCAAGCAACGAGGACGGGACGATCGCAGCCGAAGTGGGCGAGCTTGCCAATTCGCAGACGGCGACGTTGGCCGTGCCCACGGGAGGATGGCCGGCAGGCGGCTCGGCGGCGGCCTGGGCCGGTGCGACCCAGACGACCGGCCCTGAGGCGGACCAGGCTTACAACCAGCTGGTGACCGGGATCGGGCAAGCTACCGCTTCGGTCAACAGCCAGCTGTCCGACCAACAGACAGTTACGGCCAACGTCAACTCCGCGCTGCAGTCGGCAACCGGCGTGAACACCGACCAGGAGCTTACGAACATGGTCATGTACCAGAACGCCTACGACGCCTCGGCCAAGTTCATCAGCACGGTTGATTCGGTGCTGCAGTCCCTTATTTCGATGGTCAATGGCTGAGCGAGCGAGTTCCGATGTCTGACTTTTCCAGGGTGACCCAAGCGAGCGCCGGGCTGCAGATGGTCAACGACCTCCAGCTCGACCTGCTGAACCTGACCAACCTGCAAGAGGAGGCGGCTTCGGGCAAGTCGCTCAACCAGCCTTCCGACAACCCGGCCGGCACGTCCCAGGTCTTGTCGCTGAACAGCCAGATCGGGTCCTTCCAGCAGTACTCGACCAACGCCGGAGACGGTATTTCCTGGCTGAGCACGGCGACCTCGGCGCTCAGTTCGGTGACCACGTCGCTCGACCAGGTCCAAAGCGACGTGCTCTCCGGTGCCAACGCCTCCGCTTCGGATGCGGACTCGCTCCAGGCACTCTCCACCAACGTGGGCGCGATCAAACAAACGCTGCTCGGCCTGGCGGCCACGACTTACAACAACCGCTATGTTTTCTCGGGCACCTACGGGATCGAGCCTTACCCGCAGGGCGAGGCAAGCGGCGTTAGCGACCCGACCAGCGCGTCCTACAACCCTGCCGTGGCGTACGCCTATGCGGGCAGCAGTACGCCCGTGACCAGGGTCATCGGGCCAGGACAGACGGTCAATGTGAGCACCACCGGCGCCCAGGTCTTCGGCAGCGGGTCGTCGAGCATCTTCGCCCTGCTGGACACGATCAGCACCGACCTCGCGAACGGCAACACTTCGGCTCTGTCGGGCTCCGACCTCACCCAGCTGCAGGCGGCGATGAACCAGGTCACGCAGGCGACGGGCGAGCTCGGTGCTGTCACTGACACAGTCGAGCAGGCCCAGACCGCGGCCAACAACCAGGTAACGGCCCTGCAAGACCAGGTCGGCAACATCAGTGATGCCAGCGAGGACCAGGTCGCCACGGAACTCGACCTTGCCCAAACCTCGTACCAGGCCGCGCTGGAAACGACGGCCCACATCATCCAACCCTCACTCGCGGAGTTCCTCCAATGAGCGCAGTTTCAACGGACCCAGAGGCCGTTGTACAAGCGGGCGTAGCCGAGGGCGGGCGCGCCCCGGTGCCGTCCGCGTCCCCCGAGGAGAGAAGCCTTCACTTCCCGGCCGGGATACCCGGGTTCGCCGCCGCCAAGCACTTCTCATTGCGGCCTTGGGGCGACAGCCCCACGCCGTTCCAGGTGCTCGAGTGCCGTGAGGTGCCTCGGCTCTGCTTCGTAGCCGTCGACCCCGTGCTCTTCTTCCCCGACTACGCCCCCGAGGTCGGCGCCGAGGCCTACCGCGCTTTGGACATGCAACGGAGCGACCCCGTCGACGTACTGGTCATTCTCTCGCTCCACTCCAGGCCCGAAGAGACCACGGCCAACCTGCTCGGCCCCGTGGTCATCAACCCGGCTAGCGGGCGAGCGTTGCAAGCCGTGCTCTCGGGCTCGGGTTTCGACCCCCAGACGCCGCTGTTCAGGAGGGCGTAGGCAAGCCCGGCGGGGGCCTGCAATGGTGCATTTCAGGGCGCTGCAGCTACTATGCTCCCCCCATCGCCCAGGGAAGGAGCGAGGATGCTGGTCCTAACGAGGCACGTCCACCAGAGCATCGTCATCGGCCATGACGTCGTGGTCACCGTGCTCGAGGTCCGGGGGGACCAGGTCCGCCTGGGCATAACCGCCCCCAAGGACATCCAAGTCCACCGTGAAGAGGTGTTCGTCGCCCTGACGGCGGCCAACCGTCAAGCGGCGACGTCCGCCGCGGATCTCGAGGTGCTGAGGGGTTTGAGGGTTGAGCCGAGCCCACCAGGTCACCCGGACGCAGCCCCTGCCGCACAGGCCCGAGTTCCCGGCCAACCCGGGCTGGTGCAAGGAGCAAAACCCGGGCCTGCGCGAGCTGGGCACACACACAGTGGCGGGCAGGCCGATCCTGGTGGCCACAAAGGGCCGCTCGACCCGTCCGGAGCAAGGGCGGTGCCCCCTGCTCGTGCTGAACGGGTGGGAGCACCGCCCGACCCGCGGGGCTCCACCCGGCCCCGTGTGCCGGCACGCGGCCCCGACAAGCCCGAGCACGCGTCGTAGTAGACCAGTGCGCCGACGGCCGCTACGCCGGCGGGCCAACGCGCCGGCACCCGGTGCGGGTTGTTGCGCGGCAACCGGCCCAACTTGGTATGGGCCCGGTATCATCTGGACAGGAAGGGCCATCGTGTTCGCCGTAGGGGTGAAACAGATCGCCGGTAACCTGGCGCTGGGCTGCCAGGAGGCTCGCTTGACAATGGTGGGGGCGCGCTGGGCGGCCCTCGAATGAGGAACAACGTGACAAGTGCCAAATAATCACGCCGCTCAGCCTGAAGAGGACTTGGTCCGCCTTTACCTGAACGACATCGGCAAGCACTCTCTTCTGACCAAGGACGACGAGGCGAGATTGGCCCAGTCGATTGAGGCGGGCCGGGCGGCGAGGGTGGAAATGACGTCGGGCAAGCAACTGACCGTCACCCGCAAGCGCGAGCTGCGCCGTGCGGTACGCGAGGGTGACGAAGCGGCGGAGACGTTTGTTAAGGCCAACCTACGCTTGGTAGTTTCCATCGCCAAAAAGTACCAGGCCGCTGAGTTGCCACTGCTCGACCTGGTGCAAGAGGGCAACCTCGGGCTGATGCACGCCGTCGAGAAATTCGACTGGCGCAAGGGTTTCAAGTTCTCCACATACGCGACGTGGTGGATCCGCCAGGCCATCACCCGTGGCATAGCCAATACCGGGCGCACCGTCAGGCTCCCCGTCCATGCCGGTGACCTGCTCACCCGGGTGACCAAAGCCCGGGGGCGCCTCGAGGGGCAGCTGGGCCGCCGCCCGACCTCGGCCGAACTGGCTAACGATCTAGAGCTCGAGGAAGAAAAGGTCATCGAAATACTGCGGCACGCCGCCGAGCCGTTGTCTTTGTCGGAACCCCTTCGGGAAGACGGCGACGCGGAACTTGGCGATGTAGTCGAGGACCGTTCCGCGGTCTCGCCTTTCGAGGCTGCCGCAGCCTCTCTTCTCTCGGGCGAAGTGGGCAAGATGTTGGTCGCCCTGGACGAGCGTGAGCGGGAAATCCTCCGGCTGCGCTTTGGTTTAGACCGTGGTGAACCTCGCACTTTGGACGAAGTTGGCGAGCATTTCAACCTCACCAGGGAACGGATCCGTCAGATCGAGGCGCGGGCCATGTCCAAATTGCGCCACCCGTCCACCGACCGCGGCGCCCGCGAACTGCTCACGACCTGAGCCGGAGCTACGGCCGCATAAACGACTGGCTAAAGTTTTCGGGCAGCTTGGTCAAGACGAACGCGAACAGCAATTGCCGGTCGGTAGTGGCGAGCACGATTGCCGCCTTTCCCGATACTTTCGGTGGCGCCCCTGCCACCTGGCCCGCCGAGAAGTTGCCCCTAAAAGCGAACGCGCACACCTCGGACCCGGTTTTTGGCGGCTTGTAGTTGGAGCCCGGGTTATGCGGGAACCTCTGCTGTACGAGGCGCGCCATGACCCTCGGGCTCACCAGCTTGGCGCCTTCGAACGCGAAGCTGTGCTCGGGGGCATTTAGGGCTCCTTCAGCAAGCGGGAGATCTTCGAAACAGTCCTTCAGCCCCTGCGCACCGGGGAGCGGGTGGATGCACGCCGCCAGGCCTAGGCAGAGCCCGGCGATCACGGCCAGGTAGGTTGCCGGCCGCACCGCTCTACGCAGCACATCGTGCCCGTCTCGGAGCTTGCACATGGCTCTAATCAAGTTCATTATCGTTCTTTTCACCCCTCCGCTTCCAGGTCCTTTCGCGTCAGGGCCACCGGCTCGATCGACATAACCTGCGACCGACCGCCCCCTCCATTGGCCTCAGCGAGCGCCGCCTGGGCGGCACGCGCCACCCGGCGCTTGACCCGCAAAAGCACCGCGTAGCAGCCGGCGCCAACGGGCAGCGGTACCCAAAAGCTGATCACCCGGTACAGCAGCACGGCGGCCACCGTGCCCGGGCCGTTCGCTCCGGGTACGAAATAAACCAGGGCGATGGTCAGGGTGCCTTCCACCACGCCCAGGCCGCCGGGCGTGATGGGCAACGTCGCAGCCAACTGGCCGGCGCAGTAGGCGAGCAGCAGACCTTGCCAGGGCACGCTGGCCCCGACAGCGAGGAAGGCGAACATCCAGCACCCGCAGTCGGCCAACCAGGTGAGGCAACCCCAGCCGAGCGCTCGCAGCCATTCGGCCTTGGTCGGCGCCACCGCGCGCATGCGCTCCAAGGCGTGCGCCACGGGGCCGCTCACTTGCCCCGGGGGCCGGCGCAGCAAACGTTCTGCCCCTGCTGTGGCACGCACCAACAGTTGCGAGATGGTCGCCCGCTCCACCCACACGATGCTGGCCAGCATGGCCACGATGATGACCCCGATAATGGCCTCTACGAGGTCAAACGCGTTGCCGGTGGAGGCGGCCATGGCCAGTCCGATCCCGGCCAGGCTCGCCACCGAGACAAAGAGCACCCCGGCAGTGGCGAGCACCACCCAGCCCGCCAAAACCTCGTCCGCGCCGAGGAGCTGGTACTGACCGAACTGGTACAGGGCCGCGAAGCCGGCGCCAACGGGCAGGGCCGACTGCACCGAATTGCTCGCGAAGGTGATGAGCAGTACCCGCGGGAGCCGGCAACGGGCGTCCCCAGCGCGCAACAGCTCGCGCTGGAGGCAGGCCATGGAGGCGTAGGAGAGCGCTTCAATCACCGCCGCCGCGATCAGCCAGCCCCAGCGGGGTTGCGCGAGGAAGGCGTTGAAACCGGAAAGCTCGCTCGTCTTACCGGCTACAGCCCAGCAGGCGATCCCGAGGAGGACAAAGCCCGTGACCACCCGGGTCACCCGCCACCACCGAGGCGAGCGCCTGGGCCGCTGGCCCGTCACGGGAAGTCGTCGCGGGTCGCGACCGTCAGCAGCGTCCAGCACCTCGTCATAACTGTTAGCCCTGGGGGCACGTCACGCGCCAGAACGGTTGGCTCCTCCGGCTGGCCCGGCGTGTGCCAACCCTTCAGGTATCTTCGCGCCGCTGGTGCTGTTACAACCTGAGCCGGTCCGCGACGCCGGCCCCTCGCGGCCGGGGTGCCAAGCCGTTGTCCAGCGCACGGGCCTCCCGGCCGGGTAGTCCCGGGTGTTCGCCGCGTGCCTTTGGGGCCAATGCACTGTCGTGGCCGGGTGAGGCCAAGCCAGCTGCACGCTCCCACGCGCAGGCGGTGACGCGGCCGGCCCAGCGCCGGCGCTCTCCGCCGCGGAGCGGCCTCGGCCCCGCCCTCGCCAACATCTCGGCGTCCGGCCAGCCTTGGGCCAGCTCGGCGACCGCTGCCCGGCGGCGCTGGTCCAATCCGGCCGGTCCGGGCCGCGCCGGGGACGGGGGCCCGGCCAGGGTCACCCAACCAGAGATGGCCCGAGCGGACTGGCCCGCCAGCTGGAGCGGGTCACCCAGGACGAGCAGCGCGGCGCCGGGGGGAGCGGCGCGCAGGTACGGCACGGTGACGGCCCAGCCGTAGCCGAGCGCGTCCGCCTCCCGGCCGGTCACCGTCGAGAGCCATCGCTCACCTGGCTTACGCCAAAGCACGCTCGCCGAGCCCGAGCCCGCGCCCGAGGTCGCGCCCGAGCCCGAGGCTGTGGCCGAGCCTGCGCCCGAGGCCGCGCCCGCGCGTGAGCTCGCGCCCGCGCGTGAGCTCGCGCCCAAGGCCGCGCCCGGTTCGACCGCGACGACCGTCCCCCAGGTGGCGCTTGGCACCCGGCCCAGGCGCCGCAGGGACAGGACCTCGTCTCCGATGGCGTAGCGGCGCAGGCCGAGCGTAACTTCTGCACTCTCGGTCGCTCCGGCCGGGGTTCGCCGCTGGCGGGTTGTGCCCGTCATAGCCCGCGCCGCGAGGTTCAGTTGCTCCACCTCGTGTGGCCCGAACCCGACCATGAGCGGTGCCAGCCGCCCCTCCTCATGAGCTGCCTCCCAGGCCGCGCTCCAGGCGGCCACCAGGTGCGTGGTGGTGTCGGGGCCGCTCAGGCCGCCGCTCACGGATAGCCCGGTCACCGCGACGGCAGCGTTGGTTGCCGGTGCCAGCTGAGGGCAAGCCAGCGTGCCGGGCGCGAGCCCCTCGACCAAGCGGTCGAGCGAGGCGGCGGCGCTCGTGCGGGCCATCGGTGCCGTGCCACCGGGCACAAGCACCAGCTTGGTGCTGGTGGCGGCGCTCTGGTCAACGAGGCGAGCGAGGGTTGCCGGGCTCAAGTGGTCAGCGGCGTCGACCACGAGTGCACGGCGCCCGGGCCGCTCGCGGCTCTCGGCCGAGCCGGGTACGAGCGAAGTCAGCGCTCGCCAGCGCCACTCCGACTGCTCGGATGGCGCCAATAAGTCGACGCTCACGCCCCCCGCCTGCCATGCAGCGCGGGCGGCGTCCACGCACTGCGCCTGGGCCAGCCACGGGCCTCGCGGGACAACCTCGATGGCGGCTCCTGAACAGGCCAGACGCGCGCCCGCCTGAGCCGCTGGGCCGGAGAGCCCGAGCGCCTCCAGCTCGGCCGCCGCCACGGCGGGGCTCACGCGCGCCAAGCCCCAGGCGCGGCCGGCGATGGTCGCGGCGACGATGTGGTCGTCCAAGCGTCGAGCCAGAGGGCTCGTCCAAGTTGCGCGGCCGCGGCCGCTGCCGCCGGTGGCCTGCTGCGGGCTGCCGCGGCACCAGTTGTCGGCAAAGGCCACGGCCCGGCTCGCGCCCATGCCGTGGGGCGAGGTCTCGGCCAGGGCGGCGAGCACCCCCGGCTCGGCGAAGCACGAGCCCCTTTCGGCCAGCGCGCGTTCCACCGCGGCACTCGAGGGTGGGGGAGGGGGCAAGGCCGGCGTCCCCAGCGCCCGCGATATGAGTGCTTGCGCTTCGGCCGCCCCTAAGCGACTGGCCGGCGCTGCAGGCGGTCCGCCCGCGGGCCGCCCGCGGGCGCGAGCGACCCGGCCGGCGCCCGCCGAGGCGGACCCGAACACTCGGGCCCCGGCGCGAGCAGACCGCGACCTGGCACTGCTCCCGGCGCGCTGCCCGGCCAGGACACAGGTGAGCTCCCCGAGCCCGCCCGCGCCCACCTCCCACTCGAAACCAAGGCCCGCTTCGGCCACGCGGGCGCGGAGCGCGAGCTGGAACAACGGGCCGAGCCCTTCGCGCCAGCGCCACAGTTCGTTACCGACCAGGCATCCCCAGCCGCCGTCCGCCTTGGCTGCCAGGTTGGGCAGGACCACATGAGCGTGCAGGTGGGGCTCTCCAGCTGCATTGGCCACGTGCTCGAAGGCCGCCGCGAGCACGCCTGTGGCGGCGACGGCGCGCCCGTGCTCGCTGACGAATGCGGCTTTGGCCTCCAACACTCCTACGACGTCGGCCACCGCGGCCCGGAACGGTGCCCTCAGGCGGGCCGCACCAGGCACATCGGCCAGGGCCAGGAGCGACACCGACTTGGGGGCGGCCAGCACCAGATCCCAGCCGTGCCGGCGTCGCAGCCCGGGCCGAGCTGTCAGCGGCGGGCCTCCCGGCTGCCGCCCGAGCAGGGAGTCCCGCAGGTCGGCGCCGCCAACCGGGCCGTCCAGGCCGAGCAGGGCTGCCCCGCGGCCGAGCCAGGTCGTGTGCACCGCCGAGCGCTGCCAGTACTGGACCCCACCGGCGGAGGCGCTGCCCAAGATCAACATGAGTTGAAAGGCTACAGCAAGCATAGAAAACTATGAAAGAGTATCTCTGGAGCTCCACATGCGCCCGTTCGTCAGCAAGCTTCATTAGGCGGCCTCCCGATCGTCCTTTCGAGAGGACGGCGCAGCAATGAGCAGCGCTTCGTAAGCAATTCGCACAGGTGCGCCCGGCGCAGCGACCTAGCCCTCACGGCCTCGCTCGAAGCGCGCTTGGCATGCTACCTGAGGCAGGAGTACCTGTTGCACGCAGGGTTGCAACTATTTTGGTTCGTTTGGTTCAACACGCTGCTTTTGAGCACTCTCTCCCGACGTGACTGGTCGGTTCGCTACCCGTGGCTCGTGCTCGCCTGCCTGGTGCCGCCGACCATCGCTGGCTTCCTCGCTGGTACCCGGCCCCGTTGGCAAGGCCCAAGCGAGCTTCGCGTGGCCAGGCTCCAGGCCGTCCCGCTGGGGGACGCCTTTACTTCGGCCGAGCGCGCCACGCTGGCGTCGGTCTTGCTGCTTACCTTAACGGCGGGGTTCGTCGGGCTTCGGGAGTTCTCTGCCCCGCCGGTGTGGTTCGCCGTGTGGCCGACGGCCGTGTTGCTGGCCTCAGCTCTGTGGCGGCAGATAGCAAAGGCATGCATGGGCCAGCCGTCGGGACAAGCCGGGAGAGATCTCTAGGACCAGACGCAAGTCGCACGCCGAAGATCACCAGAGATTAACGGAGGAAGAGGTCCTCGGCGGCCCCGTTACCATATAAACGTGGGTGCCCTGGAACGACGTCCCCGGCGGCATGGGAGTGAAAATGGCTTGGCTAATTTCGGCGAACAATCCAGAGGCGTCTCACTGTCAGCATATACGTTCGACACGTCAACGTTTGCATGGCCGTCTCAGGCCACGGCCCACGGCCCGCGGCCCACGGCCCACGGGGGAGCCTTTGACACGAGGTGAGAATCGATCCCGACCAAATGGTCGGCTGGGTTTACGATGTCGTGGCCAAACGCGGCCGGCGCCTTGTCCGACGTCACGGCGGCGAGGCCGGATGGATCCGCAATCTACCGATGAGGCCATTATGGTTGCCTAGAAATCCGAAGGATTTCGCTAGACGAGCCAACCCGAACGACGTTCTTGAAGGAGCCGTGGGTGTCAGGAGAGCAATTGTGCGCCGCTGTGTTGCCGGGAACGCACCGGCTTGGGACCGCACGGCATAAGCCGGAACGGACGCCATGGCCCTCACCGCCAACACCATCTCGACCGGGCTGGCCCCAAGCCGACCAGGCGGGCCGACCGCCGCCCACCGTCTACCCGCCGTCTACCCGCCCTGGCGCCTGATGGTCCCCGCGCAGCCTGACCACGCCCTCAATAGCGTTGGAGCACGGTCCCAATGACGTTGGCGATGCTCTGCATGAAGTGGCCGGACGACTGGTTAAAGTTGTGGGGTTGTGTGCTCACGGCGATCACGACAGCGCGCACACCCGATGGTCCGAAAACGGGTGCGGCGATGGCTGAGCGGAGGCCGAGTTGTGTGTGGCGAGGCGCGAGGTCGAGGCGACGATCGCGCGTCGCGTCCTCGACGATGACGACCTTGCCAGCAAGGGCTGTGTAGCCGGTCAACGACCGACTTCCTACTGGGATGGCGCCTGGATCTTCAGGCTCGTCCCGGGGAGGCAGTGACACCCTCACCAAACCACCACCGCCTCCGATCTCGACCAGAAGGCCGTGGTCTGCTTGAAGTACGCGCTGGACTACACCGACTGCTTCTCTCAGGACCGAGCGCTGGTCGCCTGGACCGCTTTGAAGTGCGCGTGCGCCGAGCAGGGCGACGAGTTCTGCCTGCTGGTCGTGCAGCCGAACCTGTTGCTCAATTCGATTTCGGTCGCTGCTGTCGGTCAGCACGGCGATCAACCCGACGAGCTCACGGTTTACGTCGAGGACGGGAGCCCCCGCCACGTGCGCCACCACTTGAGTCCCATCTCGGCGGGTCAGACTGAGCTCCCCGGATTGACGCTTTTTTGCGAGGAGCCTCGAGTGGAAGCTCATCGCCAGCGTGATGGCGTCCGGTGGTGCGAGGAGTTCGACGCCGTTCTCGCCGATGAGCTCCGAGACGCTCCATCCAAGGAGCCGCTCAACGGCGGGATTGGCATAAACGATGGTGCCGTCCGGCCGGGCTGCCAGGACGGCTTCTCCGATGGCGTCAAGGAGTGCGCTTCTAAAACGTGATCCGGTCTCGGCTGCGGCCCGAGCAGTGGCGTCGTCCACCAACGCGACCGCCCCCTCGTACTGTCCGGCTTGGTTAAAAAGCGGGGTTGTGGTCACCTGAGCGAGGAAGACCGACCCATCGGCCCTGCGCAGTTGCTGTGTGAAGCTCAATCGCTCACCGGCCCGAACCTTTTGCCCCCGCCTCTTATCGGTCGAAAGCTCCTCGGCCCGGTGGAAATCGAGGACGGGCCTAGTGACGAGGTCCTCGACGGTGCAGCCCATGAGCTCGGCCATCTTCCGGTTGGCGAAGCGCGTGCGTCCGTCCCGAGAGACCCAGACGCCCTGGTTCATGACTTGGAGGATCTGGCCGAACAGGAGCGCCTCGCCCTCGCCCGAAGGGAGGGCGCCGTTCCCCACGCTCGAGACCCGTGCGACAGCGGCCGGTAGGGTCAGCCCTTCGGCCACGAGGCGAAGGACGGCTCCCACCCGCTCCACATCGGTTTCGCGGTACAGCCGATGGCCCGCAGG
>DATJST010000441.1:0-38445 GCA_035503975.1 Acidimicrobiales bacterium
CGCAATATGGCGCTCCGACCGGCCGGGCCTCGGTCCCACCAATGGGTGACGACCTTGGGTGGCCAGCACCCGACGGCCCGTCCCTAGGCGGTCCGCCACCGAAGGGTACCCCTGGCATTGGCGCAGGCTTCGGCGCCGCGCCCGGTCGGAACGCTGGCACCGGCGGCGAGACGAGGCGTACCGCCGGAATGTGGCCGGGAGAAGACCCCGATTGGCTCCAGGACACCCGCCCAGCGGCAGCGACGCTACCCCCGGATCTGTTCCCGGGCGGGAAGGCCAAGTAGCCAGCCCGCCACCTGGGCCGCTAACCGCGCGGAGCTGCCTTTGTCCTAGTGGCGAGCGTGGTGGTGGTAGCTCGCGCGGTGGGGACGGTCGTTGTGGCGCGGGTACTTAGCACAGTGGTCGTGGTCGCACGGGCGGCTGGAACGGCGGTGGTCGTTGTAGCCGTGGTGGTGGCTACGGTAGCCGTCGCGGCAGTCGCGGGGGCGGTCCCCGGGGCGGTGGTGGTCGTGGTCGTTTGGGGGACCTTCGGGGGCGGGATGGTCTGCGTGGCCCATACCGGTTGTGTGCTGCTGGCCAGGCCCTGGGCCGGGCCCAAGCCGACCATGTGCAACTCGCTCCGCAACGCCCACTGCAGCATCAGCTTGTAGACGGAGAGGATGGCAAAGCCGTAGTTCGGGTTGGTCGCCCACACGCCGGACAGCCCCATCCACGTTTGGCAGCAGCCAAAAACGCCCATGTCGTTGGTGCCACCGCCCGGGCCGCTCATCATCTCTGAGGGCGCGGCGTAGTTGCCAAGCAGCTCTTCTTGGGCCATCACTCCGCCCATGGCCGAGCCGAACCTGAACCCGTGTTTGCACGAATCGCACGCACCGATCCCGGCGAAGTTGTTGTAGCCGCGCGGATCCTGGCCGTAACTGGGGAACGAGAAATAGCCTGTCTCAACGATCGATTGGGCGAAGGCGATATCGGCTCGTACGCCCGTCAAGCGGCCCACCTTCAAGTAGTCGTTGACCAGCCGGTCGAAGGGCACTGTGACATTTGGTACGGCCTCGGTGGACTCGAACCAGCCCTCTATCTGGGAAGCATTGAGCAGCGACGGTCCCATGATCGTTGGTCCGGCGGTGCTCAGGTTGGGGGGGTTGCAGTCCAGCCGAGGTCCCGGGACGGTCGTTGTCGGCTCAGGCGCCGAGCTGGCAGTACGCGCCGGTGCCGGCAAAGGCGGGGCGGCCATGGAGCTCACCTCGGAGGAAGAGGCCCCGGCCGAAGAAGGTGTAGCGAGTGCTACGGGCACCCCGGTCGAGGGCAGAACGGGGCCGGCGGCGGCTGCGCCCGCCGCAGTCGCAGGCGCACCTGGCGCGGTCGTCAGTGAGGTCGTGGAGGGCCCGGTGCTGCTAGCGGTCGCGACTGTCAGGGCCGAATCCGAGTCCACGCCCGCCGGTGGAAGAGCGAGCGTCGTCAAAGGGCACTTAGGAGAGAGCGGCACGCCGTTCGCGGCCAGAGGCAGTGTCGTCGTTGTGGTGCTAGTCGTGGTCGGCAGGAGGAACACCACCCAGGCAGCGTGAAGTGGCGGAGCGAGTGGGCCCTCGAGCTTGACCAGGGCCTGGACGGGCTGCGCTGGGGCTTTGCCGGCAACGGTAGCCCATCGACGGGCTTCCAGCACTACTCGGCGGGAGATCGCCCACTGTTCTTGGGCCAAGCCGAAAAGGCGGCGGGCATGTTCGGCAGCGACCTTCGTCGCGGCGACGGTGGCGTACGTCCTCGACACCTGCCGGTGAGCCAGCGCAAGCTCTTTCTGTGCGTGCGCCAGCCCAGCGTCGGTGTCGCTCGCGGCCACCTCGCCCAGCTGGGCAACCTCCACTTCGTGTTCTTGGGCCGCCAGGTTTGTGCCGCTGACCGCGGTCTGGCCGGTGTACTCAGCCACCCCGAGCTGGTAGAGGGCCGCATCGTAGAGCTGCACTGAGCGCTGCGCAGCCTGTTCGGACAACCGAGCTTCGTGGGCGGCTTGTTTGGCGGCCTGCCACACGCCGAGCGCACCAGAAAGCGCTCTTGCAGCGTGGACGGAGCTCGCTTGCGCCTCCCGCACGTAGTACCGCGCGTCGGCGTAGGCAGTCATGCTCGTCATCTGGCGCTCCTCGCCTACAAGCGCCTGGAGCAGCGCACCTGTGCCTGGGTTGGGCTGTGGCGGTGGCGGTGGCGTCGTCGTTGTGGTCGTGCCTGGCTTCGCTGTTGTTGTCGTCGTGGCGGGCCCCGCATCGGTAGTGGCGGTCACACGGCCTGTGCCCAACTGCGTGGTGGTCGTTGGAGCCGTGCTCGGAGCGCTACCGATCGCCGTGCCGGTCGGGGGCGGCGTGGTTGGTGCGGGCACCGTCGCCAATGGGCTCACGGGCCCCAACGGGCTCACGGGACGGGTGGCAACGGCCCAGGCCGAACCGGCCCCAAGGCACGACAACGCCACAACGAGCACCAAAGCCGGGCCTCCCGCGCGCCCAATAAAAGCCCTGACCAGCAAGCTCCGCGCTACCAAACGGTCCCCCAACACATCAACTGCTCACCACGGGTTGTCGCGGCCACCGCCAGCACGAGCAGTTGCTCCCTGCGGTGCTGCGGCATATGTTGCAGCCTCGTTTTACCTGATCGGCACAAAAAGTGCAGTCCAGAAGCCCTAACAGTCAGAAACCATGAACAACGACAGTCGACAAGAACCTTACCCCGGCCTACCCAACGAGACTAGGCATTCCAGCGCCCCGAGTGGTCGGCGCGCTTCGCCGAGAGGCGAGAGGGAGGTACCGGAGCGGCGGAGCGGCGGAGCGGCCCGCGAGCGAGTGGCGCTGCTTGTCCTAGCGGACGAGCTCGTCGTGCAGGCCGCACTCCGTCTTGTCCAGCCCGGACCACCTTCCGGCGCGAACATCCTCGCCGTCCTCCACAGGCCGCGTGCACGGCCAGCAACCGATGGAAAGGTAACCCTGGCGCAACAGCGGGTTGACGGGCACGTCATGATCGGCGATGTAGCCCTCAACGTCCAGATCTGACCAGGTGGCCAACGGGTTTACCTTGACCAGGCCGCGGCGGTCACGGGCGACGATCGCGGCGCCGCGCCGTGAAGCCGACTCGTCGCGGCGCAGGCCGCTCATCCAGGCCTGCTTCCCGACCAGCGCTCTCTCCAACTGTGCGACCTTGGAGGGGGTGCAGCAGTTGACAGGGTCCGACTTCCACACGGGCACCGGGGTCGGGGGCACCGTCAGGATGCGCAGGTTGAGGCCATACCGGCGCCGGACCTCCTCGAGGGTCGCCAGCGTCTCGGGGAAGTGGTAGCCGGTGTCGATGAACACGACCTCGATCGACGGCTCCACTTTGGTGGCGATGTCGATGAGCACGGCGTCCGTCATTGACGCGGTCAGGCAGAGGTGGGGATGGAACCGCTCGACGGCCCACTCCACAATGGCTCCGGCCGATGACGTCTCGAACTTGGCGTTGAGGTCACCGAGAACATCGTCGGTGAGTGCCTCGGTGCCGAGCTGTGCGGTGTTGGGCGCGTCAAGCAAAGTCACGAAAGATTACCCTTTCTACGGCGCGTCGGCGAGTTATGCTCCCGCGCACTCGCCCAGACCGACGTCTGCGACGTACGGGCCGGTCTCGTCGAAATCGATGTAGTAGTCCGGACGCTCATCGGGGGTAGGCCAATTGTCCAGGTCAGCGAGTTGGGCGGCGACCGACTTGGCCCCGCCGGCCCGCTCCAGCCAGTGCGTGAAGTCCTCTCCGGCCTGCCGCTCCTCGGCGAAGCGCCCGACGACCCGGACCGTCGCTTCGGCGCAAGCCTTGGCGGGCAGGCGCATCGCCCTCTGGCCGAACTCGATCTCCGTGCTGCCGACGTGGCCCCCAAGAAGGAGCTGGTAGCCAGGAGCGGGCCGGCCATGAGCCCGGCGCTCGGCCCCATGGAACCCGATGTCCGCGACATGGTGCTGCCCGCAGCTGTTGGTGCAGCCGGAGATGTTGACGCGGACACCGCCCACATCTGCCAAGCCCGCCTTCTCGAGTGCCGTCCCGATATCGTCAGCCAGGCCGCGGCTCTGGGTCACGGCAAGATTGCACGTATCGGCGCCCGGGCACGAGACGACGTCGCGCGCCAGCTCCGCTCCAGGCTCGGCCATGCCGATGGCGTCAAGGCGCCCGTAGAGGACCGGTAGCTGCCCTGCCGTGAGGTCACGAAAGGCAAGGTTTTGCCGGTTGGTCACCCGAACCGAGGCACCGAGGTCGCGCTGCACCGCGGCCAGCTCCCGGAACTGGGCCGACGTGATGTCGCCCAGGCGAGCGTAGGCGATGGCCGACACCGTGCCCTTGGCCACGCCGATGACTACGTTGGCCGACTCCCAGCGCTTGTACGGGTCCCCCCCAGGCCCGAGCCGGAGCCTCACTGGCGATCCCACAGGGCTCGGCGCCACGCCAGTGGCCACGCCGGCGGGGGCATCACCCAGCTCTGCGACAACCGCCGGGATGCCGCCGGGCCATGTGCTCGAAGCCAAGAGCAGCCTGCGCTCCCGCAGCACACGCTCGCGCAGCTCGTCGGTACCCATCGTGTCGACCAGCCACTTGAGCCGGGCGCGCAGCTTGTTGTCCCGGTTGCCGTAGTGGTCGAAAGTGCGCAGCACCGCCTCCAGCGTGGCCAGGAGCTGTTCGCGGGGCGTGAACTCCTCGAGAGCCTGCGCCGGGTGCGGGTTGGCGCCCAGGCCGCCGGCGATGAACACCCGGAAGCCGGCCTCGGTCGTGCCATCCTCCACGGGCCGCGACACCGCGACAACGCCGATGTCGTTGAACATTGCCTGGCCGCAGTCGGTAACGCAGCCCGAGAAGTTGATCTTGAACTTGCGGGGCAGGCGCTGGGCGTAAGGGTGGTGGAGGAAGTGCCGGAACGCCGCCTCGGCCCAGGGGCTTATGTCGAGCACTTCGAAGGGGCAGGCTCCAGCCAGATGGCAGCCGGTGATGTTGCGCACGGTGTCGCCGCAGGCCTCCCGAGTCGTGAGCCCGACCTTGGCCAGGTCACGTAGCAGCTCAGGCACCCGCTCCAGCTGGACGAAGTGGAACTGGATGTTTTGCCTGGTCGTGAGGTGGCCCCAACCGCGGCTGTAGGTGTCGGCGATGTCAGCCAGCGCCTCCATCTGCTCGGGAGTGATCGAGCCGTAGGGGGCCTTGACCCGGACCATCTGGTTGTGGCCGCCCTGACGCTGGCCGTAGATGCCGTTGTTGAGCCGGAACAGCCTGAACTCGTCTTCGCCCAATCGGCCCTCGAGGTACTGAGCCAACATGTGGTCGAACTTGGCGATGTCGGCTGCGAGCTCCGCCGAGAGGTCACGGGTGGCGATCGCCGCGGTCATAGCGTTATTCTTACCATTCTTGATCACATTAGTCAACATTCGCGACCAACCCCTCAGCCACTCCTGACCTGCAAGGATGTCCCGCTAGCAGGGCGCTAGTACTGCGCGGGCGCGACCTCTCGGGCGGCGAGAGGAGCCGCGCGTGTGGTCCTGCTCAGCCGGCGCGGAGTAGCTCCGCCACCCGGTACGCCAGGTCGAGAGACTGGCGGCCGTTGAGGCGGGGATCGCACGTGGTCGTGTAACGCAGTTCCAGGTCGTCCTCGACGATCTCTTCGGCGCCGCCCAGGCACTCGGTGACGCTGTCCCCCGTGAGCTCGACGTGCACCCCCCCAGGCCAGGTGCCCGTCTCGCGGCAGGCGGCAAAGAACCCGGAGATCTCGGTCAGGACATGGTCGAAATGCCGCGTTTTGCGGCCGTTGTCGGAGACAAAGGTATTGCCGTGCATGGGGTCACAGGCCCACACGACGCGGTGACCAGCCTCGCGAACGGCCACCTGGAGCGGCGGAAGCGCCTGCTCGACCGCGCCGGCGCCCATGCGGCTGATGAGAGTGAGCCGGCCTGGCTCGCGCTCGGGGTCGAGGATCCGGCACAGCCCGACCAGGTCCCCGGGATCGGCGTTAGCGCTCACTTTCGCCGCCACCGGGTTGTTGATCCCCGAAAGGAAATGGAGGTGGGCGCCGTCCAGCTGCCTGGTCCGCTCCCCACACCAGACGAGGTGGGCGGAAGTGTCGTACCAGCCACCGGTGAGCGAGTCCCTACGGGTCAGGGCCTCCTCGTAGCCGAGTATGAGCGCCTCGTGACTGGTGTAGAAGTCGACCTGGTGGAGCCCCTCCTCTGCCCCAAGGTCGATGCCGCAGGCGGCCATGAAACGAAGTGCTCGGTCGATCTCGCCGGCAATGGCCTCGTAGCGCTGGCCCTCACGGCTGGAAGCGACGAACTCCTGGTTCCACATATGGACCTGCGCGAGGTCCGCAAAGCCGCCCTTGGTGAAGGCCCGCAACAGGTTGAGCGTGGATGCGGACTGGTGGTAGGCGGCAATGAGCCGGCTCGGGTCCGGACGGCGCGCCTCAAGGGTCGGGGCGTCGTCATTGATGATGTGCCCCCGGAACGCGGGTATCTCGGCTCCGTCCACGATTTCGAAAGCGGAGGACCGCGGCTTGGCGAACTGGCCGGCGATCCGGCCCACCTTGACCACCGGCGTCCCTGTGCCATACGTGAGCACCACCGCCATCTGCAAGATGACCTTGAGCTTGTCGCGGATGCTGTCCGCGGTGAAGTCATAAAACGACTCGGCGCAATCACCTGCCTGGAGGAGGAAGGCCTTCCCGGCCGCGACCTCGGCGAGGGCCGAGCGTAGGGCGCGCGCCTCTCCGGCGAAAACGAGCGGGGGCAGGGTGGACAGCACCTTCAGGTTTTGTTCGAGGGCGTGGTCGTCGGGCCACTCGGGTTGTTGCTCTGCCGGCCGGCCGCGCCACGAGGAGGGTGTCCAATCGTTCACAGGTTTAAAGGTGGCAGGCCCAGCCCCGGCGGGCAAGTCGTTTACGCTGCATGCAATGCATGAGCGGATCGGCATCCTCGGTGGCACGTTCGACCCCGTCCACGTCGGGCACCTGGTCGGGGCGGTCAACGCCCGCCATGCCGTAAAGCTCGACCGCGTCATGCTGATGGTGGCCAACGTCCCCTGGCAGAAGGCAGGGCTGCGCCGGGTGACGCCCGCCGAGGACCGCTTCGAGATGGTGAAGGCAGCCGTGGGCGGGGTGCCCGGCCTCGAGGCGAGCCGGCTGGAGATAGACCGGGGCGGGCCCTCCTACACGGCCGACACAGTGGCCCAACTGGCGGCGCTGCACCCTGGAGCTGACCTGTTCGTCATCGTCGGCTGGGATGTTAGCGCCGAGCTCAGCAGCTGGGAGCGGCTCGACGAAGTCCGGGAGATGGCCAGCCTGGTCATCGTGAACCGGCCCGGCACCGACCCCCCGGTGGGCCTGCGGGAGCACGGCTGGCGGGTCGAACAGGTGTCAGTGCCCAACCTGGAGATTTCGAGCACCGACTTACGAGCCCGGGCCGCAGACGGGAGGCCGTTGGACTACCTCGTACCCGAGGCGGCCGTCCGCGTCATCCGCCAGCGGGGGCTGTATCCTGGCAGTAGATGACCACCGCCCTCGGGGCTCGGCCGCAGCAACACAGTTCCCACGCCCGCCACAGTGCGAGGCGGACGGACCACCGCAGGCGGACAGCTGAGAAGGTGCTCATGGCCCTGGTGCTGTTCGTCGCCTTCGCCGTGACGGTGGCTTTGCTCGGGTTGCAGTGGCTGGGCAACCAGGGCACCAGCACGGCACTACCCCTGACCAGCCACCATCCAGTCAGTGAGGTGTACTCTTCTTGACCATCGCCCCCAATGCTCCTGGAGCTTGGGAGGGTCCTGGCGCGATTGGGGTCGGCGTTGACGCTGACCGTACGCTGGGGCGTTGTGCGTTGGCCGCAAGAGCAGCTTCCGCCAAGCTCGGTCGTGAGGTCGTAGTGCTGGCCGTGGAGAAGCTGCTCAGATTGGCCGATGCCTTCGTCGTCACCAGCGGGGCCAACCCTCGCCAAGTTCGCACGATCAGCGACGAAGTTGAACGACAGTTGAAGCTGTCCGGAAATGGGGGCCCCGCGAGCGTCGAGGGTCTCGATGATGCCCGCTGGGTCCTGATGGACTACGGCGACTTCGTCGTCCACGTGTTCGTGGAGGAGGCGCGCCAGTTTTACGACCTGGAGCACCTGTGGGGCGACGCGCCCACTTGGGCGTGGGACGAGGCGGCCGAGGCGCTTGTACCTGCGGCTTCTGCCGCAGTGGCACCTTAGGGACGAGCCGACCGGCGGCGGCGCCAGGCACCAGGCCTCGGTCCCCATAGCGAGGCTGCCGTTTGGTAATTTGCGCCCGTGCCCGATCTGCATCCCGTCGTTACCCGGCGCGGAAGCCAGGTCGACAATTACCACGGCGATACGGTCGCTGACCCCTACCGCTGGTTGGAAGACACCGACGACCCCGAGACGGCCGTATGGGTCAAGCAACAGAACGACCTCACCGAGGCCTACCTCGCTGGCGTCTCCTCCCGCGAGACCGTCCGCGCGCGCCTCACCGAGATCTGGGATTACCCAAAGTACAGCGCCCCGTTCGAGCGGGGAGGCCGGTGGTTCCAGTACCGCAATTCGGGCCTCCAGGACCAGCCCGTCTTGTACGTCATGGCGTCGCCTGCCGGTGAGGCCGGCCAAGTCCTCCTCGACCCCAACGGGCTGTCACCCGACGGCACGGTCGCGGTGACCTCGGTGTCGGTGTCCGACGACGGCTCGCTCCTGGCCTACGCCACAAGCGCGGCAGGCTCTGACTGGATGACGTGGCGGGCACGCGAGGTCGCTTCCAAGGCCGACCGCCCGGATCTCGTCGAGTGGTCCAAGTTCGGCGTGGCCGCCTGGGCCAAGGACGGGACGGGCTTCTACTACTCCGGAGCTGACAGGCCGCAGGCAGGCCAGGAGTACACCGGCAAGTTGGCCGCGCCGCGGGTTATGTTCCATCGCCTGGGCACGGCTCAGTCCGAGGACCAGGTCGTCCTTGACACCCGCCATGAGCCGGAGTGGCTGCCGCACGGCCAGGTGAGCGAGGACGGGCAATACCTTGTGGTCACAACGTCGATTGGCACGGCCCCCGAGATCCGCGTGGACGTGCTTGACCTTTCGGCGCAACAGCCAGGCAAGGACGGCAATTTCGTCCCTCTGGTAGGAGACTTTTCGTCACTGATGCACTATGTGACCAACGTGGGCACGGTCTTTTACTTCGTGACCGACCACCAAGCAGGGCGTAGGCGCCTCGTCGCCATCGATCTGCGGCGCCCGGCACGGGATAACTGGCGCGAGGTGGTTGGCGAGCAGGAGGCGCTCCTCGTCGAGGCAGCACACTGCGGGGGGCGCCTCGTGTGCCACTATTTGCAAGACGCCTGCTCGCGACTTCGGGTTTTCGAACTGGACGGCAGCCCGGTCCGCGACGTCGACCTTCCTGCCGTGGCGTCGATAGTACGTGATGGTGACAGCGCTGGGATCGAGGGCCGGGCGCGCAGTGAGCTCGTACATTTCGAGGTCGCGTCGTTCATCGACTCGGGCACACTGTGGTCGCACAACGTCTCCACCGGCGCCACCGAGGTGCTCCGCCCTGCCTCCGCGCCTATTAAACCTTCCGATTATGTGAGCGAGCGGGTTTTCGTCACCGCCGGTGACGGTGCACGGCTTCCCTTGTTCCTCACCCGGCGCCGCGACCTCGAGCCCGATGGCAATGCGCCTGTCCTCTTATACGCCTACGGCGGGTTCAACATCCCGATCGTGCCGAAATTCGACAGGGCCGGTTTCGTTTTCGCCGAACGTGGCGGCATCTTCGCGGTAGCCGTCCTGCGCGGCGGGGGCGAGTACGGGCGGCCCTGGCACGACGCTGGCCGACGCGCCGTAAAGCAGCGAGTTTTCGACGACTTTTGCGACTGCGCCCGATGGGTCGCCTTGTCGGGCTGGTCCCGGCCTGGGCGGGTGGCGATCAATGGCCGCTCAAATGGCGGCCTGCTGGTAGGCGCCTGCCTGACTCAGCACCCCGAGCTCTTTGGGGCTGCGGTGCCCGAGGTTGGGGTGATGGACATGCTCAGGTTCCACAAGTTCACCATCGGTTGGGCGTGGAAGAGCGATTTCGGCGACCCCGATGACCCCGAGCAGTACCAGTGGGCCCGGGCCTATTCGCCCTTGCACAACATCAAGGAGGGCACCGCTTACCCGCCGACGCTCGTCCTGACCGGGGACCACGACGACCGGGTCGTACCAGGCCACTCGTTCAAGTTCGCCGCCGCGCTCCAGGCCGCTCAGGCACCAAGCTCCGGGGCGCCGGTCCTCATACGCGTCGAGACCTCGGCCGGCCATGGGTTCGGTATGCCGACGTCGAAAGCGATCGCCCACGACGCGGACATACTGGCATTCCTCGACGCCACGGTGGCGGCGGCCGACGCCGGCCGCTGGCAGCGCTCCTGATGGTCCCAGTTGCGCTGGCGCAGTTGCGCTGGCGCAGTTGCGGTGGCCAGTCGCAGTGGCGCAGTCGCGGTGGCGCAGAGACGGGCCTCGGCCGCGATCGGTAGAGCTTTCCCAGGCCGAGCCACTGGGCGGGCACCTACGGGTGCTACCGTTCCGCCATGACAACCGCCCGTAACATGAGGACCTCCTGCCGGGCGCTGGCCGCCCGCTCATGGCTCGCCCTGCTGGCCGCCTCTGCCCTGTGGGCCGGGGTCGACGCTCAGCCGGCCAGCGCCACCGCGCTCTGGACCGTCAACTTCACCGGCCACGGCACATCTCAGAGCGATGCCACGCTCACCGCCGACGGTGCCTGCCCATCCACCGACCACACGACCATAAAGTCGGCTTTCCACTGGAGCGTGACCTGGGAACACGGTGCTTTATCGACGCCGCCCGTCACGGGGAACATCATCGGCTCCATGCTCGGCACGGCCTATGAAACAGACACCATCAGAGCCCCAGCCGACTGCGGTGGCAACAAGGACTGCGACAAGACGGTGGACTTCTCCGCCGACGAAGGCCTCAGCGGGAGCAACCCGGCCGCACTGTTGTTCCACAAGTCCTCGAGTGGGGCGGCGGCGGGCGTGATCATCTTGGACCTTTTGACTTTCTCCGACCAGCAGGCAGAATGCGAGTCGCAGGATCCCGACGACACCGGCTTCCTGGTCGCCAACCCCGAGTCGTTTAACCCGTCGGCGACCGACCCGCTCGCCGCTTCCGACGTAATACCAACTTCGGAGCTCCGGCACTCCCGCAAGATACTCATCCTCGTGCATAAGTCCGCCTTCAATTACCCCGGCCCCGGGGACGAGGATTGCTCTGACACGGACCTGGGCTTGAAGTGCAGCCAGTCCCAGAGTTGGGACGGCACCATAACCATGCTCCGCGCCGGCTGAGGGCCAAAGTCCTCCCACCCCTACCGCTCATGCTCACATGGGCCACGCTGCCGCGCAGGCTCGCTTAGAGCCGGGGAGTGCTCATGTCGCAAGGACAAGGGCCGCGCCGCGGCCCACAGCCACCGCGTAGCAGGCGAAGGCGGACGGGCACGACAACGACAGCACCTGGCCAACGCTGGCAGGCAACGCCTGCGCTGTCCAGTGCGCCCCGCTGTCCGCAGTGCTCACAACAGCGCCGGCCTGGCCGGACCGGCCCGTCCCGCCAGCCACACAGCGCGCTGGCAGGGCGCAAGCCACCGTCGCCAAGGCGCCGGTGCCGGCAGGCAGGCGACCCACCGACCAGTGCCACCCGCCGTCGTGGCTACTGACCACCAAGCCCGCCCCCAGTAGCGCCGCCCCGACCGCTACGCAGCCCGATGCGCTCGGGCAGGCAACCGCATTGAGCAAGGAGCTGCCCGGGGGCATGGGAGCGGTGGCCCAGCGCGACCCGGCGTTGCTCGTGACCAGGGCCGTGCCCGACCGGTCCGCAGCGGCAAGCCCGACAGCCACGCACCGCTGCGTCGTCGGGCAAGCGACACCGGTTAGGCCACCGTCAAGGGCAGTTGCCCCGCCACGCTTGCCACCTTCGAGGGCCCAGCGGCGGCCCCCGTCGACAGTGCCAACGACGACGCCGCTCCGGCTGGCCCGGTCGAGGCCGACCGCCGTGCATACCGAGGCCGTTGCGCAGCTGACTGAGCCCAGGGCGCCGGTCCCGCTCGGCAGCGCCTCGGCAGACCAGCCTCCTCCACCTCCCCGGGAACGCAAGGCCACCCCGCTGTCCGCGTCAGCGTCGGCGCCGACGAGCTGGCAAAGCGTCGCTCTCGGGCACGCAAGCGCCGACCCTCCGAAAAAGCCCGTCCCCGTAGGCAACATGACCGAATGCCAGGACCGCCCTGAGTCGTCGGTCTCCTCTACCAGGCCGCGCGTGCCGGAGGCTCCCACGCCGACGACCGTGCACGCCTGGAGCGATGTGCAGGCGAGGGCATACAGGTAGTCGACCCCAGGCAACCGCTCTTCCCCCCACCGCCCGGTCGCGGCGGTGAGCGTCGAAGCCTGGCCGGCCGATCCCGATGGGTTGGCCCCAACCAGCCGGCATGGCCCCGAGACCGGGCAGGACACGGCCGATATTGTGCCCACTCCTGCGGGTGCCAGGCTCGCTCTCCACCGCAAGCCCTCGTCGGTGGAGATGAGAGCTTCGCCCGATGTGCCCTCTCGGGCACGTCCCACGGCCAGGCACAGCCCCGTCGGGAGGCAGCTCACGCCGTCCAGCCGGCCCACCGGTGGCAGGTCCAGGGCGGCCCAGTCGCGCCCCCCGTCGGTCGTGCGCCAAGCCCCGCCGCCCGCCGCCGGGCCCAGCCCAACGGCGACGCAGGCACGGCTGGACAGGCACGAGACCGCGGCGAGCCCGCCCGGGCTGGCGAACCCGTTGGCGCCGGCCGCGACGCCGCGGCCTTTCATGGGGGGCGGCCCGCCACTTCGCGGGCTCATCGCTGGTGCCACCCCGGCCGCGCTCGCCAAGGTGGTGAGCGACCAACGCGCGCCCCCGTCGGCGGTGGTAACGACCGCTCCTTGCGAGCCGGGTGCAGTCGTGCCGACCGCGGTGCATTGCTCGACGGCCGGGCAAGCCACACCGGCGAGACCGCCAACGCCAGAGGGCAGCGCCTGCCTCGTCCAGGTCCTGCCCGCGTCCGTCGAACGGATCGCGACACCGCTGAAGCCGATCGCCACGCCCACGGCTTCGCAGGTCGACGGGGACGGGCAGGCCACAGCGGCGAGCGTGTAACGCCCGGGCGGCAGCTCGGCGCGCTGCCACGACCGTCCCCCGTCGTGGGAGGTGACGACGGCCGCTGAGGTACTGGACGGGCCGCTCCCGACCGCCGAGCACTCGAGCGAAGTCGGGCAGGCGATGCCGGCCAGCTTGCTTGTGACCGTGACCTCCGAATTGGCCCATTGGCTCCCGCCGTCGGCGCTACGGACGACCAGGCCGGCGCCCCCCCCGCCGTTCACTCCGGCCGCCACGCACTCCTGCGGGGACGGGCAGGTGATGGCGGCCAGCGCGCTCGACGAGTAGTCGAAGGAGCCCACTACTCTCCACGTGCCCGTGCCCGGGCCCGCCCGCGCGGCACTAGCCCGGAGAGCTGCGCTCCCCCAGGCAGGCCCGGCGATGGGCATCGCAACCGTCACCAAGGCCGCTGTGGCCACGAACGCCGCCGCGGCCGCCATGCCCGCCACAGCCGCCCCGGCCAGCCTCACTTTTGCAACCTTTCCAGGAGCTTGGCGGCCAGCGCAGGCTCCTCCTGGCGACCCGGCTTGCGAGTCTTCACGGGGACCTCGCCACCCGCCGGCGGGCCGGGCGGCGGTCTCGTGCCATCGCCCGGCTTGCCGGGGACGGTTTGCTCCGGGGCCTCGACGACGGTCACCGCCTCTTCGGGCAGTGGCAACCGGGCGCGGCGGGCGTCGAGGCGGCGCAGGGCGACGTCGACGGGCAGGAGGGCGATGGCCAGCACCAGCAGTAAGAACCACAGTGGATGGTCCACGTCGACGACTGGCACTGGCTCGTCAAAGACCTGGTCCGGCGAGGTTAGTACGGTGCCGCCACCCGCCCGGGCGACCTGGGCCAGGAACGGTGCGTCGGTACCCATGAACCGCAGCTCGGGCGAATAGGCGATGGCGATGCCAGCGGTGGCGGCGCGCAGCGGGCGCCCGTTGGCACTGACCTGGGCACGCATCAGGTAGGCACCGACCTCAGTGGTCGGGACATCCCCTTCGAACACTCCGGGAGAGGTCTCCGCCAACGCCAGCTGCGAGCCTGAGCCATCGGGGCTAACGACATGCACCACGGCCGACGCATCGGAAGGGAGCCCGGTAGCCCGGGCGACCAGGTGCGTCTCGTCTCCCTCGTTGTCGCTCGACAAGCTGAGCGCGGAGCTCGCTTGCAGTGGCAACGTGGCGGCGACTATCCCGGCGAGGAGCCGCCCCGCCACCGGGGAACGCAGCAGCTCCGAGCTCCACAGACCCTGCACGTCGCTCGTCCACGCAGTAGCGGTCCCGAGGCCGTACTGCCACTGGGCCAGGACCGGGTCGCCGCCTGGCCCGGACAACACGACCTGGGCCGTCCCTTTCGGTGTTGCCGCCACGTAGCCGTCGAGCGGCGGCACCTGGCCGGGACTTACCCCGTCGAGCGCCGGTGACGGCACGCCGCCGACCACGTGGAAACGTTCCCTTACGATCCAGGGCTGCAGCTGCACCTGGCTCTCGTCGAGGAAGATGGACGGCAGTTGATAGGCCGACTCCGAGTCGTAGAACCGGCCATGCCCTTGCGCCGCGATCTGAGCCATGTAGGACATGAACAAAGGCGAGCCGTGCACATCGGCGCCCACAGTGGACACCGTGATGCCCTGACGGACGAGGCCGGCGATGAACCCGGCCGAAGGCAAAGGGTAATCGGCGTCCCCATCTCCCATGACGATGATGAACTTTGTTGCCTCCGGGTACTTCGCCAGCACCGTGGCGGCGTCCTGCATATAGGGCACGTAGCTGGGCGGGTCCCCGAAGTCTGGGATGTCGGTGATCTCCTGCTGCACCCTCTGGCCGTCGCCCACCGGCTGGAGGGGGACGACGATACCGCTGACGCCGTCGGTCACACCCACCAGGTCCTGGGGCGGGAGGTTCTCGACCAGCTGGCGGGCCGCCGACCGGACGATGAGGTCACCGGCGGAGCTCTCAACTGTCTCGAGGACAAGCATGACTGCGACAGGCGTCTTTTGCTTGGGGTTGGGGATCTTCATGGAGATGGGCAAGGCCTGTTCGAGCGGGGTGCCGGCCAGCCCACCGGGGCCGAACGTCGACGGTCCCCCGAACGCGGCCAGGCCTACTCCGAGGTCCCGGGTGGCTTCGCCGATAGCAGCCATCCTCGCCTCGCCCAGTGCGCCGGCGCTCACGTTGACGAGGGCGACCGCTTGCCAGCTGGCGATCCCGGCCACCGTGGCGGGGACCTGTTGCGGGCGGACGGTCTTGGACTGGATGCCTGCCGCCCGCAGCGCGGCCGTGACGTTGCGGGCAGCACCGGGTTGGCCGGCGACGACCAGTACCCGTTGCGGGCCGAGCACCTGGAACAGGGCCTCGCCCTCGTTGTTGCCCGGCACCGAGTCCCGGTCCGGGGCGATCTGCACCTCGACAGAGTGGAAGCCGGGCGTGGCCGGCGGCAGCAGCACATGGAGCTCGGTCACGCCGGGCTTCAGCTCCACCGAGGTGGCCGACAAGACACGGCTGTCGTCGAGGGCCCAGAGCACTTGGGCTTCCGTGTCCTCGTTGCTGACGAGGACAGCGGTAACTTCCGCCCGGCTTCCCGAGGGGACGGCCGCAGGGGCTTCCACCGAGTCCACCCGCACGTCGGGGCCGAGCGGGACCTGCAGAGGCAAGACATCGACGCGAGTGCCTTGGGCGCGCAGGGCGGCGGCCTCGCCGACGGCGTCGCCCACGTTCTGTCGGCCGTCGCTCACCAGCAGGAGGTGGCTCCGGGCCCCGGGCGCGACGATCGACGCCCCAAGCCTGAGTGCGTCCGCGATATCGGTAAAGTTGGCGTTCGGGCTGGTAGCGAAGCCGCTGAAGGCGAGGCGGTGCTCGGGCGGGTCCTCTACCAGTGCGTCCTGGCCGAAGCTCACTACACCCATCTGGTCGCGGGCAGGCAGGGCGACAGCCAGTTGTCCGACCTCGTTTGCCTCACCGGCCTGCGCCCTGGCCGTAGAGGCGCTGCGATCGGCTACCACTACGAGAGTCTGCGATCCGGCCGGCAAGAGCAGCGACGGGCCGGCCAGAGCCAGCACGAGCGCGCCGAACAGGCCTGCACGTACGGCTAGGGACGCCCGACGCTGGGCTACGCCGAAGGGGCCTGGCCAGCGTCGCCAGACGAGCACGAAGCCGCCGAGCACAACCAGGGCCGCCAGCCAGGCCGGGTGGTCGAGCTCAAGTCGCACGATGGTACGCCGCCCATTCCAACAGCAGCACGAACAGGGCAGCTACGGCCAGCCACGGCCAGATGGCCCGGTAAGAGGGGGCGGTCCGCAGCTCGCTCCCGGTGGCCCCGGACAGCTCGATCTGGCGGACCGGGGCGATGCTCGCGCCCGGGGCGTTGACCGCCAGGTAGCTCGTCTGGCTGAGCCCCCGGGCGCTGTCAACGGTGACCTCGTAGAGCCCCGGCTCGGCGGTGTCGGCGAACAGTACGGTCCCCGAGCCCGAGGCGACCAGCGAGTCGCGCCGCCCGTCGGGGCGCGTGACGACCACCCTTACCGCGCCCGGGCCTGACCCGAGCACCACCGGCTCGCCCGGCACCTGCGGTTCCGCCGGCACCGTGCTCGGGGCCAGGTACTGCGACAAGTGGGTCAATAGCACGGGGAATGCGTCCCGCAGCACCAAGTCCGAGTCATGCAGGTAGATCCCGAGGACGGCAGCCGGCGGCGCATTGGGCCCGGGATCGCGCACCATGAGCACGGGGCCGGCGGGGCTGGCGATGACCACTCGGCCGAAATGGGAGCCGGACATGTCGGCTGACAAGGCGACATCGACGTCGGACAAGTCGACATCGGCCAAAAGAGGGTCGTCGGCTTCGGCTGGGAGCAAGACGCCGGGGTTGAGGGGTGGGCCCGTGCCGAGCAACTTGTCCGGAGGAGGGCCTACCACCAGGAACGGTGTAGTCGCAGGGAGCTCGGCAGGTACGAAGCGGTCAAAGACGAACAGGTCCCAAGCCGAGCTGTTCGCCTGGGCCGGGGTCCATCGCGAGGGCAGCTCGGTGTTGACCAGGGCGTCCGGCCTCAGCTCGAGCGCGTCCTTTAGGAACACGTCGCCCTCGGTAACCAGCAGGATCCTCACCGGGCGGGGCGGGCTGACGACCGCCCAAGCGCTGTCGTCAGCGGCCAGGTCATCGGACGGCGACAAGGTGGCGTGCACGTAGGCGGTACCGGGGGGCACCGGAAGGCTCACGTCGTCGCCTTGGCCGGCGGCGACCTTTGCGGCGGCGGCAGCGACCAGGCTCCCGTCGGCCCACAGCTCGAGCGTCACGTGCGTGCTCAGCTGGCCGTAATCCTCCAGGTGGGCCACGGCGTCGGCGCCCGACAACCCCGGCACGACGTCGAGCGAAGTGATCCCGACGTTCTCGGCGCCTACGCCGACCAGGTGGTACTGGACCGGGAAAGGGAGGCTCAGGGGCTCGGCCAAGGGTTCGGTGATGCCGTCGCTCACCACCACGAGCTGCGTGGACGCCGTCGCCGGGCCGGCTGCCGCCACCGCCAACTGCGCGGCCTCCTGGAGGTCGGCCGGGCCACTGGTGACCCGGAGGCCGGAGAGCGCGTCGAGCAGGGGCTGGCGCTGGCTTTCGCTACTGGCGACCACCGATGGCGACGCGTCGAGATCGATGATCGTCATGCGCGCCCCCGGGGCCAGGCGGCCGACCAGAGAACGGGCATACGACACGGCGGCGGCGAACCGGCTGGGCGCCACATCGGTGGCCTGCATAGTCTCGGAAGTGTCGATCACGACTATGGTCTGGCCGGTCAGGGCCCGCGCCACGGGCAGCGCCGGCTGCAGGAGGGCGCCGATGACCAGCGCCGCAGCCAGGAGCTGGAGGGCCAGCAAGCGTGACGGCCGCAGGCGTTGCCAGGGGACCGAAGCCTGACGGTCCTCGGTGCGGGGGCGCCACCACAATGTGCTCGGCACCCGGAGCGGCGGGCGCCTCGCCTTCAAGAAGTAGAGGGCGACGATGGCGGCGCCGGCCAGCCCGGCCAAGCCGGCTAGCGGGTCCAGGAAGGTCACCGGCGCCGTCCCGACGAGCGGGTCAAATGAGCACCCCGGTGCGCACCATCTGCCCGAGGAGCACCTGGCGCAGGCTTGTCGAGCCATCGACGACCACGAGGCGCGCCCGGTAGCCCCGAGCGAGGGCGGCCAGTTCGCGCCCGTGCTCCGCCCGCGCGTGTTGGTATGCAGCGAGGGCGGCCCGTCCCATCGTCACTTCCACTGCGCGACCCGTCTCGGAGTCCACCAAGCGGAGCTCCCCCTTGACAGCTGGCCGCAACTCACCAGGAGAAAGGACCTGGACCAGCAGCACCTCATTGCCCGCGCGGCGCAAGGCGGCGAGTGCCGGCCGTAGCTCGTCGGGCCGGGAAAGGAAGTCCGAAATGACGACGGCCATGCCTCGGGGCCACTGGCTTGCAGCACCGGTTACGCTCTTCCACTCGGTCCCCGTACTCCGCGGCAACCCTGCCAGTGCCGCCCACAAACGAGGTGCTGAGCGCTTACCGCGCACCGGCCCGGCCCGGCCCACGACCGAGGTCCCGAAGCCGACGCACGCAGCGCGGTCCCAAGCGGCGAGCGCAAGATAGGCGATGGCCCCGGCGATGGCCCGGCCGGGCCGCTCCTTTGTCACCGGTTCGCAGGCCATTGAGGCCGAGCAGTCCACCCATAGCGTCACGCAGGTGTCTTCCTCCCCCGCGTACAACCGCATGAACAGGCGGCCGAGGCGGGCATAGGCGCTCCAGTCGAGCCTTCGGATGTCGTCGCCCGGGGTGTAGGGCCGGAAATCGGCAAGATCGAGCGAACTGCCGTGGCGAAGAGAACGCCGCTGCCCGGCGCTGGCCCCGAGCACTGGGCGCCGGGAAGGCAATGCCAAGCGTTCGAGCACCTGAAGGACGTCGGTCGTCAAGCCGAGGAGCGCAGCCGCACTAGCCCCGTCGCCCACGCTGAGAGGAGCCGGCATGGTGGTCACCGGCCTACGACCGGGTCGGGGGTCACCGCCTCGAGCAGTTTGCCGATCAGGGCGTCGCTGGTTACTGCGTCCGCCTCGGCCTCGAAGTTGAGCAGTACGCGGTGGCGCAACGCCGGGAGAGCGCTCTGGCGTACGTCGTCGAACGCAACGTTGAACCGGCCGGCAAGTAGCGCCCGCACCTTGGCGCTCAGCACGAGCGCCTGGACGGCGCGCGGGCTAGCCCCGAAGCGGACATAACCGCTGATCTCGCTGAGCGGGCTGCGGTCGGGCTGGGTGCCGCTGACCAATCGCACTGCATAGCTGAGCACGTGGTCGGCCAGAGGCACGGCACGGACGAGCGCCTGCATGGCGAGCACCTCCGCGCCAGCCGCCACCTGGGCAAGCTCTGGGTCGGCGGTGCCCGTTGTGCGCCGGGCGATTTCGGCCAGCTCGCCTTCGCTTGGGTAGGGCACAGCCAGCTTGAACAGGAAGCGGTCGAGCTGGGCCTCGGGGAGCGGGTAGGTGCCCTCGAGCTCGATCGGGTTTTGCGTGGCCAACACGAAGAACGGGTTGGGCAGAGGACGGGTGGTGCCGCCGACGGTCACGGTTCGCTCCTGCATCGCTTCGAGGAGCGCGCTTTGCACCTTGGGGGTGGCTCGGTTGACCTCGTCTGCGAGGACCAGGTTGGCGAACACCGGGCCTCGCTGGAAATCGAAGCGTCGCCCAGCCTCGTCCTCCTGGATGACCGTCGTCCCCGTGACATCGGCGGGCATCAGGTCAGGGGTGAACTGGACGCGGCTGAAGCGCAGGTCGAGGACGCGGCCGAAGGCCCGCACGAGGACGGTCTTACCCAGGCCGGGGACGCCCTCGAGCAACACGTGCCCACCGGCCAGGAGGGCCACCAGCGTGTCACGCACGAGCTCCGCCTGGCCCACGATGATCCTGCCGAGCTCGCCTTCGATCTTGCTCGTGAGCTCGCCGAACAGCTCGGGCGAGGCCGGCCCGTCAGCCATGGGACGGCCCTATTTACCTTTTGCCAGCGAGCCGAAGTACGCCCTCACCAGGTCCTGGTCCGCGGGGCTGAGCACTTGCGTCCCCAATCCCTGGAGGGCCACCTTCTGGAACTGGGGGAGCACCGCCTGGTAACCCGTGGTGCCAACGTGCTTGCCCGCGCCCAGCTCATGGCCCGTCACCTGGCGCCCCGTGCCGGGTTGGCCGCCAATGAACACCTGGTCAGCGGGGTTGGCACGAGCTCCTTCACCGGAGTACCCGCCGCCTCCGGAGCGGCCCGCCCCCCCGGAGCCTCCCGAACCTTGCCCTTCGCCCGCCCCCGCGCCCTGCCCCTGGCCTGTGCCCTGCCCGGCTCCCTGCCCGGAGCCCTGGCCCTGGCCCGAGCCATCGCCGCGGCCAGGTGCGCCGGCTCCCTGGCCCGAGCTTGCTTGAGCCTGGGCGGCCACCTGGCTCTGCGCGTTCGCCACTGCGGCCTGCAGGGCTGCGAGCACCTGTTGCTCTGAGGCCGCTTGGGCCGCCGCCTGTGCCCCGCTCGCCGCCGCACCGAGGTCCTCGCTGGCCGCCCCGGCCCGGCCGGCCGCGAGTGCCGCACCCGCTTCGCCCAATGCGTTGCTCAGCGCCGAGGATGGGCCACCCTCCGCGGCCGTGGTCTTGCCGCCACGCTGCCCACGGGCCGCCTGAGCGGCCTTCTCCAGGGACTTGGCCAGGGCTCTGCGCTGAGCAGGAGACAGCGACGCCAGCTTGTGGGCCAAGGCCTCCAGGTCAGCTGCAGCCGCCTTGAAGTTGCCAGCAGTCAGGTCACGCGCCAGGTCGAGGGCGGCCGGGTCACCGCTCAGCGCGTCCCCGGCCGCCATGGCCTCGGCTTGCTCGAGTGCGTGGTTGCTCGGGCTGTCCAGGTCCTGGAGGTCGCGCTCCAACTGGGATAACGCCACCAGGGCGGAAAGCGCTGTGCGCGCCTGCTGCAGTCGGACCAGGTCCCGGCGGAGCTGGGCCAAAGCCTGGGGACCGGCGAGAGACGGCGAGTGTGACAGCTTCTTGGAGGCGGACAGCACCTCGCGGCGTGCCCGGGCCAGCACCGCCTGGCCCTGCGCCTGTCGGGCGAGGGCTGAGGCCTCGGGGTTTGGGGTCAGCACCAGGGCAGCAGCCACGGCGATGGCACACAGTCCCGACGCGGCCACCCGTCGGTGCCGGGTGAGGGGATATGCCTCGGCCGGCGTTCGGCTTCGGGCGCGCTCGAGCGCATCGGCCCGCAGGCGTGACTCCATGACCCCGGTCGCGCCGGCGAAGCAGAGCGCGCTGGCCAAGCGCTCGTCGAGCCCAAGGCGAGCGTCGGCAACTCTGGCCACGTCAAGGGGGCTCGGGCGCCGGGTGGCCCATCCGCAGGTAGCACCTGTCAGGGCCAGCAGGGCCAGTAGTGCGCTCAGAGCACCGACGTGGCCAGTCGGTCGAAGCTTGGCCCAGGCGAGAAGAACGACCTCTGTCCCAGCCCAAGCGGTGAGGCCCAGGAGCGCCCACCGAGCCGCCGCGTCGGCCAAGGCCCGGCGGCGCAGGCGCGCCAAGATTTCGTCGAGCCCGCTCGGCTGTGGCCTCATGCCAGCTCCCGCCGCCGCAACAACGAGGCGCTGGCGACGATCGCCGTCACGGCGACGCCGGCGTCCAAGGCCATAGTGACCTGCCAGGTGTCCCAATGCCCGAGCGGGCCCAAGTTGGTCTGGTCCTGGCCGGGAGACGCGCAGCTCACTAGGTTCACCGACGAGAACGAGATGAACGGGGCGCCGTAGCCGTAAAAGCCGGAGGCATAGCCCGGAGGGCACAAGCCGCTGGTGGCGATGACGGCTTCCGCACCGTTGACCGGGCTGATGGCGCTTATGAGACTGTACGCGATCCCTTGGTCCGGGCCATAGACCCCAGCCGGCCCAGTAGCTATGAACTTGCGGGGGTACGCGGCAATGGTGATGGGCGGTGACACCGTGCCCACCACGGTGCCGGGTTGGGTGGGCGTGTCGAAGGTCCTTTCCCACGCGTACGCGCCGAGCAGGGGGCCGGCCGTGAACACGAGCAGAGCGAGGTACGACACGACGGTGGCGGCCGAGACGCGACGGAAGAGCACCGAGGACAACACCGCCAGGGAGCCGAGGCTGATGGCGCTCAGAACTGTGAAGCCGAGCCAAACCAAGAGGTTGGCCATAGAGATGCCACCCAACAAAAAGGCAATTGAGAACAAGGGCACGCTGGCCACGACCATGAAAAGCACGACCGCCAAGGCGGCAAAGAGCTTCCCCACGATGATGCGGGACGGACGTAAGGGCGTTACGAGGAGAAGCTCGAGCGTCTGGCGCTCCCGCTCGCCGGCGACTGCGGGGCCGACAAGAGCGGGCACGACCAAGGCGATAGTCGCCATGACCGCCAAGCCGAGCGCCCGGAACAACTCCGCGCCGGTGGTGCCCGCCTGCAGAGAGTCGGTCGCATTGGCCGAAGCGTCGCCGTAGACGAAGTACCCTATGGCGCCGGTCACCACCAGATAGGCCGTCAGGAGCGCAGCGGTGTGCCAGCCACGCATCCGAGTGCGCACCTCTCGGGCCACGATGGGGTTCCACACGAGCGACGCCATCAACGCGCCCACACCCCGGCGTGCGGCCGCGAGATCGGCATATTCGGCGTCCCCTGCGCCGCCATGCTCATCAGGCCCCATGCCGGCGACTGCGGTCACAACACAGCCTCTCCGCCGTCGCCGCCAGCGGCATTGCTGGTCAAGCGGAGGAACAGCTGCTCCAAGCCGCCTTCTTCCTCCCGGAAGTCGAACACGGCTACGTCCGCCAACACGAGGGCGCGCAACAGGGCCGCGCCGTCCAGACGCTCCCCCTCCCCTGCCGCCCGGGTGATCTCCAGCAGGTCGGGCCCTGTGCGGCGTGCCCGTACCACCCCTGGGATCGCGCTCGCCACGCCTTCGGCGCGGGCGATATCGCCCTTTACCCGCACCCGCACCCGCTTCCAGGTCGTGGCGGCGGGGGCCCCGCTCTCCGGCGCCTCGGGCGCCTCGGCCTCGGCGAGCAGCGAGGCCGCCGGCCCGACGGCCACCATCCGACCGTTGTGGATGATCCCGAAGCTGCTGCACATCTCGGCCAGCTCGGGCAGGATGTGGCTCGACAGGAGCACGGTCTTGCCCAATTCGGAAAGCGCACTGACGAGTTCTCGCATCTCGGCCCGCGCGCGGGGGTCGAGGCCAGAGGCCGGCTCGTCCAAGAGGAGGACTCCAGGGTCGTGCACCAGTGCTCGCGCGAGGCACAAGCGCTGCTTCATGCCCCGCGACAAAGTGTCGACGCGGGCGTCCCTTTTGCCCGTCAGGCTGACCAACTGGAGCAGGTCCGCGACAAGCCCTTCGATTGCCCTGCGCGGCACGCGGTAGCACGAGGCGTAAAAAGCAAGGTACTCGGCCGATGTCATGGCGTCGTACACACCGAAGAAGTCGGGCATGTAGCCGGTCATACGCCGCAGAGCGACCGGGTCGTGTTGCACGGGCACGCCATCGACCTGGACCAAGCCGCTGCTAGGCCGGCACAGTCCCGCCAGGATCCGCAGGGTGGTCGTCTTACCGGCGCCGTTGGGGCCTATGAACCCAAAAACCTCGCCGCGCTCAACCTGGAAGGTGAGCCCGTCCAAGGCGGTCGCCTTCCCAAAGCGCTTAGTGAGCCCCTCTGCCCGGATCATGGGCGGTCCGGCTGGCTCTGCCGTCGTGCGGGCCCGAGCCGGAGCCTGCCCTTCTTCAGCGTCGTCCGGTCTGGCGCGGAGGCCATGCTCCGTGCTGGACGCGAGCACGCTCATGGTTGCGCCGAGAGAGCCGGGACCGGCCCGGCCAGTGTCAGCCCGGGCACCAGCGCGGTGAGCCTTAGCTCGACCGTGCCCGTGGGCCCAAGGAAGTTGGCCGGGAGTGGGATGAGGGCAAGCAGGTGCCCCGAGGCTCTCGCCAAGTGCAAGCGCACCCAGTCCGAGGTGCGATAATCAAAGGCCGCCAGCGCCAGGTCGCGCGTCGCCACCGGCGTCGTGCCCGTGCCCGTGCCGCCCGATGAGATGCCGACTCCTTCGTCCGCCATCCCCGAGTTAGCCGATCCCGTGGGCGACCCGAGGTCGACCCTGAGCGCCTGCCACCTCGTCCCCGGCAGGCTGAACTGGTAGTCCAGGCTCCCGCCCGCCGCCAACGTTATGACCAGGCCGGCGCTGCCCCCTTGGGGTTGGTCTGCGCCGACACCGTCGTCGGTCACCATCTTCGACCCCACCAGCTCCGGGGCTTCTCCGGAGATAGCGCGGCCCGGCGGGACCGAAGGGACCAGCGGCACCACGAGTGCGTCCACCTGGTCGGCCGCCTTGACGGTACTGCCCGCCGAGGGCGTGAAGAAGGGCCGGTCGGCCAGTGCCACCAGCACCGGGGAGCCGTTGTATGCCTGGGCGTACTGCGCGCCCAGAGAGAGCAGGCCAGCGTCGACAGCCTGGCGCCGCGCCGCCGCCGTGCCCGCGGCCGCTTGCGAGCCCAGTACGACCTGACCCTGGTACGGCCCGTTCGCGGGCGGGCCAACAGAGAAGTGCGCGGACTGCCCGGGTGCCAGGTCGCTCAGCTCGGCTACGGCGCCGTTACCGACTACCACGGCCACATCGGTCAGCCTGGCGCCCAGGGCGTTGGTTAGCGTCCCGGTCAGGTCGCCCGACGCTCCCACCCGCACCTCGGCCCGGAACGTCCCCCGTACCTCGGTGTCCTCGCTGGCCGCCCAACCCCCGAAGGAGTCCACCGCCCCGGCCAAGTTCAAGGTGGTGGCCTGGTCGCCAGGGGAGGCCGGGCCGCCAGGGGAGACGGTCAGGTCCGCGCCAGCGTCGGCGCCGAGGTCGGTGACTGGCCCGCTGCCGGAGAGGACGACGTGGACGGCACCGCCCTGTGGAAGGTAAACCCCGCCCAGGGAGCTGACCTGGGCCATGTGGCTCCCGGGTGCCAAGAGGGCTACGTCGATCTCGTCGGTCACGGGGCTGCGAGCCATCCCCGCGCCGGTGGCGTACGCCGCAACCGTGGCGACCAGGGCCACGCAGGGTACCGCTCCCCACATGAGGTCGCGCCGCCGCAGGCGCCGCAGTACGAAGAAACAGACCGGCCCGGTCAGCGCCACGTAGCCGAGCAGCAATAGGCCGAGCATGTGGGCCGTCGGGGGCGCGGTGCCAGGCGCTTGGGCCAAGTAGGCCGACATAGCGCCGCTGGCGAACGCCGGGCTCATGGGCGCGGTCCCGCTCTCGAGTTGCCCGGCCGGCGCAGACGGGCCGGGCACGGTGATGGCCGGGACGACCGACCCGCCGACGGCATGCCCGCCGGCTTGCAGGCTCGCTTGTACGGGGTAGAGCGTCTTCTCGTAGGCCCCCGCCAAAAGGCGCCCAAGCAGGTCGGGTAGGCCAGACCAGCCGAGCAACGGCGCGCTCGCGGGGTCGGCGGCACTAAAGACGACCTCGCCATCACCCCTCGGGGCCTCCACGGCGAGCGGCGTGCCTCCTTCGTCCAGCACAACGCTGCCGCCTGCTTGGGGCTGCACCCGGTCAACCTCTACCGGGGCACCCAACCGCGGCGCACCCAACAACCTGGCCAACTCGGGCAGAGCCATTGGTCTGGCCGTCCCAACCCGAACGGGGACGAGGCCCTGCGGGATACCTGCGCCAACAGCCGGCCAGCCGATCCCACCGGCCAGGACCAAAGTGCCGCCGGCTTGAACGTAACCCTCCAACGCCCTGCCTTGGCTCGGGCTCAGCCCGCTGGTGTCGGCCTGGTCGACGATGATTGCCGAAAAGCTGCCGAGGGCGGATGAGCTCGCCGGCAGCTGGCCCGGTGACAGGAGCTGGAGCTGGCCGTTGGAAGAGTCCGGCAGGGGTACTGGGAAAGCCGAAAGCAACCCAGGCTCGTCCGTTACGACAAGTACCGTCGGGAGCTCGGTCCCGTTGTCAACCGATAGCTGCAAGCTGGCCTTGGCAAGCGCGTCGCCGGCGCCATCCTCTGCCCGAGCGGTGACGATGTCTTGGTCTTCGTCAGCCATCACGTCCACCGTGAGCGTCTTGGACGTGCCAGGGGCAAGGTCGAGAGGTAGGCGGTAGGTGACGACCGACAGCTGCGCCTGGCCGTTGTACCCACCGGAGAAACCGCCACCGATTATGCCCGTACCGAAGCAGTAAACCCCATTGGGACCGCTCCGGTAACAGGCCTGGGCGCCGGGGCCAGAAGCGACCTCGCTCACCGGCGAGGTGACCAGCACCTGGCCTTGGAACTGGGCGCTGCCTCGGTCCGCCACGGTGACTGTCACCGGCACCCAAGCGCCCGGCGGGACGCTGTTCGAGTACGGGCTGGACACGCCGAGTGAGATCTTCACCGGGCTCGGCGCCGCCCCAGCGATGCCGACGGTCCCGGGGAACACTGTCCCGGCTGAGCAAACCAAGCCGGCGCCGAGGCCGACAGCGATGGCCAGGCCGCGCCGTGACAGCGAGCAACGCGAACCGCAGCGGTGCGGGCGCCGCCGCTCCCACCGCACTACCGGCACATCGGGGACGTTACCAGACCCTAATGAGGCAGCTGTTGGCGAGCCCTGGCTATTGGCAGCCCCAGGGCGTCTTGTCCCGCCGCTTCATTTTTCGGGCGAGTGCCGTCATCCCATGCATTTGGGACAAAAAATGGCCGAGCGTGGTGGGCGCGGGCGCTCGCCCTTTCGGCGGCGAGGTCCGCGGCGGGCCAGGCTCGGCCAGCGCTGCCGGAGCTTAAGCGCTTTGGATCTTTATCTCGATGTCGACCCCGGCCGGCAGCTCGATGCGCTGTAGGGAGTCCACGGTCTTGGAAGTGTGCTCCACGATATCGAGGAGGCGCTTGTGCACGCGCATCTCGAAGTGCTCACGGCTGTCCTTGTACTTGTGGGGGCTGCGGATCACCGTGTAGCGGTTGACCTCGGTCGGCAGAGGCACGGGGCCGCGCACCTTGGCCTGGGTGCGCAGCACCGTCTCGACGATTTTTTTGGTCGACTGGTCTATGACCTCGTGGTCATAGGCCTTCAGCCGGATCCGTATACGCTGCCTTGCGCCGTCAGCCACCGCGGTACCGAGCTCTTTCTACTTGATGATCTTGGTGACGCGGCCGGCGCCTACGGTGTGGCCGCCTTCGCGGATGGCGAAGCGCAGCCCCTCGTCCATGGCGATCGGCTTCTGCAACTCGACGGTCATGGTCACGTTGTCGCCGGGCATGACCATCTCGGTGCCCTCAGGCAGGGTAACCGTGCCGGTCACGTCGGTCGTGCGGAAATAGAACTGCGGGCGGTAATTGGTGAAGAACGGCTTGTGCCGCCCACCTTCAGCCTTGGTCAGGACATAAACGTTGGCCTCGAAGTTGGTATGCGGGGTGATCGAACCCGGCTTGCACAGCACCTGGCCGCGCTCGATCTCCTCTTTTTTGGTGCCCCGGAGCAGGACCCCGATGTTGTCGCCGGCCTGGCCCTGGTCGAGGATCTTGCGGAACATCTCGACGCCAGTGCACACGGTCTTGGCGGTCGGACGGAGGCCGACTATCTCGACAGGGTCGTTGACCTTGATGACGCCCTGCTCGACCTTGCCGGTGGCCACGGTGCCACGGCCGGAGATCGTGAACACGTCTTCTACGGGCATTAGGAACGGCCGGTCGATCTCGCGCACCGGCTCGGGCACGAACTCGTCCACAGCAGCCATGAGCTTGAGGATGCCGTCGCTCGCCTCGGCGTCGCCTTCGAGCGCCTTGAGCGCTGAAACGCGCACGATCGGGGTGTCATCCCCGGGGAACTCGTATGAACTGAGCAGCTCACGTACCTCGAGCTCGACCAGCTCGAGCAGCTCCTCGTCGTCCATGGCGTCCACCTTGTTGAGCGCCACGACGATCGAAGGCACGCCAACCTGGCGGGCGAGCAGCACGTGCTCCCGCGTCTGGGGCATCGGTCCGTCCGGCGCCGACACGACCAAGATCGCACCGTCCACCTGGGCGGCACCCGTGATCATGTTTTTGATGTAGTCGGCGTGGCCCGGCATGTCCACGTGGGCGTAGTGACGTTTGTCAGTTTGGTACTCGACGTGCGCGATGTTGATCGTGATGCCCCGCTGGCGCTCTTCGGGAGCCTTGTCGATGGCCTCGAAGGCGGTGAACGAGTTGTTCTTGGGGTCGTGCGCCGCTAGCACCTTGGTGATCGCCGCAGTCAGCGTGGTCTTACCATGGTCGATATGCCCCATCGTGCCGATGTTGAGGTGGGGCTTGGTGCGCTCGAATTTTTGCTTGGCCATAAAAAATGCTCCCTGTACAAACCCGGCCCTCGGCCGGAGCGGTCTAGTACCCTAGCAGGTGGCGCCGCCGTCTTGTGACGGCCTATTCACCGCGGACTCTGGCCACGATCTCCTTTGCGACCGATTCGGGTACTTCCTGATAACTCTTGAACTGCATGGTGTAGGTGGCTCGGCCCTGCGTGCGGCTGCGGAGGTCGGTCGCGTAACCGAACATCTCCGCGAGCGGCACTTCGGCCCGCACGACCTGGCTGTTGGCCCTCTGGTCCATGCCTTCGACATGGCCCCGCCGCGAAGCGAGGTCGCCTATTACATCTCCAAGGTAGTCCTCGGGGGTGACGACTTCGACCGCCATGATCGGCTCCAGCAGGACCGGGCTGGCGCGCCGGCAGGCCTCCTTGAAGCACATCGAAGCGGCGATCTTGAAGGCCATTTCGGACGAGTCCACGTCGTGGTAGGAACCGAACACGAGCGTGGCGCGCAGGTCCACGACCGGGAAACCGGCGAGCACCCCTGACTGCATGGCATCTTGGATGCCGGCGTCCACGGCGGGGATGTACTCCTTGGGGATCACGCCCCCGGTGATCTTGTCCACGAACTCATAGCCGCCCCCCGGGCCCGTCGGCTCCAAGTTGAGCACGACGTGGCCGTACTGGCCACGGCCGCCTGTCTGGCGGACGTAGCGGTGCTCGACCTTGTCGACGGTCTTGCGGATCGTTTCGCGGTATGCAACCTGCGGCTTGCCCACGTTCGCGTCCACCCGGAACTCGCGCAGCATGCGGTCTACCAGTACTTCGAGGTGCAGCTCGCCCATGCCGCCGATCACGGTCTGGCCCGTCTCCTCGTCCGAGTGGACCTGGAAGGTGGGATCCTCCTCCGACAGCGACTGCAGCGCGCGCGACAGCTTGTCCTGGTCGGCCTTGGTCTTGGGCTCGACGGCAACGTGGATCACCGGCTCGGGGAAGTCGAGCGACTCAAGCACGATGGGGTCGCTCGCGTCGCAAAGGGTGTCCCCCGTCGTGGTGTTCTTGAGGCCGACCAAGGCGATGATGTCACCCGCATAGGCGACGTCGCGAGGCTCCCGGTGGTTGGCGTGCATCTGGACGATGCGGCCAATGCGCTCTTTACGGTCCTGGGTCGAATTGAGCACGCCGTCGCCTTGGGCCACCATGCCGCTGTAGACGCGAGCAAACACGAGCTTGCCCAGGTGCTGGTCGGCCATGATCTTGAACGCCAGGGCGCTGAAGGGCTCCTTGTCGTCCGCCCGGCGCTCGAGGTCCAGCTGGCCTTTCAGGTCTTTGCCCTTGGTGGGGGGTATGTCGAGGGGGCTCGGCAGGTAGTCGATGACCGCATCGAGCATGGGTTGCACGCCCTTGTTCTTGAAGGCGGCACCGCACAGTACGGGGACCGCCTGGTCGGCCAGCGTGGCGCGGCGCAATGCGGCCTTGAGGTCAAAGGCGGTGATCTCCTCGTCGTTGAGGAACTTCTCGGTGAGGCTGTCGTCGAAGTTGGACAAGGTGTCGATCAAGGCGTGGCGCGCTCGTTCGGCCTCATCTCGCAGCTGCGCTGGGACGGCCTGGCTGCTGAAGGACTCGCCTCGGGGAGAGCCCTCGTCCCACACCAGGGCCTTCATTTCCAAAAGGTCGACGACGCCCGAGAAGTTGCTCTCGACACCTATGGGCAGCTGGATAACAGCCACCGTGGCCCCCAGGCGGTCCTCGATCATGTCCACGCAGCGGCGGAAGTTCGCCCCGATCCGGTCCATCTTGTTGACGAAGCAGATGCGGGGCACGCCGTACTTGTCGGCCTGGCGCCAAACGGTTTCGGTCTGGGGCTCCACGCCTGCGACCGCGTCGAACACGGCCACGGCACCGTCGAGCACGCGCAGCGAACGCTCCACCTCGACGGTGAAGTCGACGTGGCCGGGCGTGTCGATGATATTGATGCGGTGGTCGGCCCAGTGGCAGGTGGTGGCGGCCGACGTAATGGTGATGCCCCGCTCTTGTTCCTGCGGCATCCAGTCCATGGTGGCACTGCCTTCGTGGACCTCGCCGATCTTGTAGTTGACGCCCGTGTAGTACAAGATGCGCTCGGTCGTCGTGGTCTTGCCCGCGTCGATGTGGGCCATGATCCCGATGTTGCGGGTCCTGGCCAGGGGGAACTCTCTCTTGCCTACGGGGTCTGCCATCTCCTGTCCCTGCGTCCTCTTGTTATGTGCCGGGTAATGCTGCCGGTTGTTGCCACCTGTACTGCGCCCGCCCGAAGCGGGGCCGTGCCGGCAGCGGCCGGGCGGTGCAGTTTATTGGCTGACCATGCCCGGTGACCGCAACACCGGCGCGGGCCGCCTAGCGGCCCTATGGTCATCTACGCGGTTGCCAGCCAGATGGTTGGCCACCGCACACCACGGTTGAAAAAAGACCCTTTACCAGCGCCTGGCCGCTCAGAAGGCCCCAGCTCATCCATGCCGGCCCTGCTTACAGCAGCACCTACCAGCGATAATGAGCGAAGGCACGATTGGAATCGGCCATCTTGTGCATGTCTTCACGGCGCTTGACCGCTGCGCCGACGCCGTTGGAAGCGTCCATCAGCTCGTTGGCCAGCCGCTCCGACATGGTCTTCTCACGTCGTTGCTTTGAGTACCCTACCAGCCAGCGGACCGAAAGCGTCGTGGCTCGACGTGGCTTGACGTCGACAGGCACCTGGTAGGTGGCACCACCGACACGGCGGCTCTTCACCTCGAGTTGAGGTTTGGTGTTGTCGACAGCCCGCTTGAGGGTGCTGATCGGCTCGGTCGAAGTGCGCTCCTTGATGCTGTCCAAGGCGTCGTAGACGATCCGCTCGGCCAGGCTGCGCTTGCCGCGCGACAGGATCTTGTTTACGAGCTGCGTGACCAGCACGGACCGGTAGATGGGGTCCGGGACCAAGTCCCGGCGCGGTGCGGGCCCTTTGCGAGGCATCTCAGAACCCTGGCCTTTCTAAGCCTTCTTGGCGCCGTAACGGCTGCGCGCCTGCTTGCGGTCGCGCACGCCGGCGGTGTCGAGCGTGCCCCGGATGACCTTGTAACGCACGCCGGGGAGGTCCTTGACGCGACCACCGCGGACCAGGACGATCGAGTGCTCCTGCAAGTTGTGGCCAACGCCGGGGATGTACGCAGTGATCTCGAAACCACTCGAGAGCCGTACCCGGGCGACCTTACGCAAAGCCGAGTTGGGCTTCTTGGGCGTGTTCGTATAGACGCGCGTGCACACACCCCGCCGCTGGGGGGCACCCCTGAGCGCCGGCGTCTTGGTCTTTTTCGAGCTCTGTTGGCGGCCCTTGCGGACCAACTGGGCGATTGTCGGCACTGGACCTCTGACGAGAAGTTGCTTCGATCGGGGCGCGTGACAACGAGCCACTGCCCCGCAGGACGGACCGCCATCATAGCATGCCTCCCCGCGTTCCCAAGTCGGGGTACGTTGGCGAGGCTATGGGCACCGCGGACGGGATGAACTACGCGCCGAAGGGCAAGCCGGTCCCTGTGTGCGGCGAGGGCGACTTCGTCTTTGCCGCCGTCGGGCTCGACCACGGCCACATCTACGGCATGTGCAACGGTTTGACGGAGGCTGGGGCCCAACTGCGCTGGGTGTACGATGCCGACCCGGCCAAGGTCGCTGAGTTCCTCGCGCGCTTCCCCGGCACCCAAGTGGCGGAGGACGCCGACCAGGTGCTCCAGGACGTGGGTGTCGCCCTCGTAGCCAGCGCCAAGGTCCCTGCCGAGCACTGCGCCTGGGGGCTCCAGGTCATGAGCCATGGCAAGGACTACTTCACCGATAAGCCCGCCCTGACGACGCTGGCGCAGCTGGCCGATGCTCGCCAGGTGGCCGCGCAGACAGGAAAGAAGTACGCCGTGTACTACAGCGAGCGTGTGCACGTCGAGAGCGCTGTCTTCGCCGGCCAGCTGGTCCACGAAGGCCGGATCGGTCGCGTGGTGCAGGTGCTCGGCATGGGCCCGCACCGGGCAAGCCTCGCCTCGCGACCGCAATGGTTCTTCGAGCGCGAACGGTACGGGGGCATCCTCTGCGACATAGGGAGCCACCAGGCAGAACAGTTCTTGTTTTACAGCGGCAACGAGGAAGCGCGGGTGGTCACGAGCCGCGTGGCCAACTACGCCCACCACGACCATCCCGGCCTCGAGGACTTCGGGGACTGCACCCTTGCCGGGGCCAACGGGGCGGCCGGGTACTTCCGGGTGGACTGGTTTACTCCCGACGGGCTCGGCGCCTGGGGCGACGGCCGCGTCTTCCTGCTCGGCACCGCTGGCTATATAGAGCTGCGCAAGTACCTGGACGTCGGCCGCGCCGCGCAGGGAGACCAGGTCTACGTGGTAGACGCCGACGGCGAGCACCACATGGAGGTGGCGGGCCGGGTCGGGTACCCGTTCTTCGGCGAGCTCGTGCTCGACTGCTTGGAGCGCACCGAGCGGGCGATGACGCAGGACCACGCCTTCAAGGCGGCCGAGCTGTGTGTCGTGGCGGAGCAACAGGCCGAACGCCTCGAGTAGGCCTCTGTGCCGGCATCCCCATATTGGCCAGGAGGCGGCCGGGCCCGGGGCTCCGAGGCGGGAGTGCTCGCGCCGGAGGCGGGATGAGGCCCGCCCCCGGCACGGCGACCACAGCCACGGACAGGGTGGCCGGAGGCTCTCTCGGTCCCCGAGGCTCAGGCGGCCCCGGTCACCACCTGCTTCGCGCTGGATACCCCGCTCCCCTGGGCGCCGGCGTCGCCAAAGCCGGCCGCGGTGCCGTTGGCGCTGACCACCCAATAGCCTTCGCCGTCGGCGGTCCTCACCAACGCCCTCACGGGCATAGGTGCCAACCCGGCGCCCGAGCCCAGGGTGATGGCGTCGCCGTAGCCGAACACAGCTCCGTTGGCCTCGAGGAGCCAGTAACCCTTGCCGTCAGCGGACGAGGCGATACCAACGATGGCCTTGGTCAGGTGGCGCGTGGCGGTGGGCCCGTAGAAGCGGGCGTCTCCGTAGTTGAACACGCCACCGTCGGATGCCACCAACCAGTAACCCTTGCCATCGGGCGTGGCGGCGATGCCGGTGACCGGCTTCGCCAGGCGGTGCTCGGCGGCAGAACCGAAGTAGCGGGCATCGCCATAGGCGAAGACGCCTCCGTCCGAGGACACGAGCCAATAACCTTTACCGTCTGCCGTGGTGGCCACCCCCACTATGGGCGAGGCGAAGTGGACGCCGCTCGGCCCGTAGGTACGGGCGGAACCGAAGGGGTAGACGGTACCTTTCGCGGTGACGAGCCAATAGCCCAGGCCGTCGGGCATGGCGGCCATGGCGACGACCGGCGAGGTCAGCTGTTTGGCCGGCACCGAGCCGAAATAGCGCGCGCTCCCCGAGGTCAGCACCTTCCCGGTGCTCGTCGCGAGCCAGTAGGACCCCTCGGGCCCCGGCGCACTGGCGCCTTGCCGAGGCTCGTTGACGAGTGCGAACGTTGCCGGAGTTGCCACCCCCGCGACCTGGGCCATGACGATGTAACCGCCAGCGTGCCCGTTGGCGGAGAAGTCGGGCGCGGTAGCGATACCCGTGGAGCCGGTCATTACGACCGCAATCGCGCCAGCGCCGGCGAACACCCCGCTCGCCCCGCTCTTGGGCGCTGAGAACGTCACCGGCACGCCCGGGACCGCGTTGCCGTCAGCGTCTTCCACGGTCACCGCCAGGGGGACGGGAAAATCGGAACCCAGTTCGGTGGTCTGCGAGCTACCGACGCCGGCGGTCAACGTGTCGGGGCTCCCGGCGAGGTCCGTGAGCGAGAAAGTGGCTGGCGCCTGTACCCCCGCCACCGACGCAGTCACAGTGAACGCGCCCGTCGTGCTGCCGGCGGTGAGGGCCGGGCTTACCGCCACGCCTTGCTGGTTCGTCTGAGCGGACGCCGCGCTACCACCACCGGCGAAGGTGGCACCCGCCCCGTTTGTGGTGTTGACGACAAAATTCACGGTCGTCCCCGCCACCGGGTCGCCATAGGCATCGACGACGGTCGCTTGCAAGGCCTCTCCAAATGCGTCGCCGATATGGGCCGATTGGCCGCTACCGCCGCTCGCCGTCACCGTGCTGACCGCGCCGACCTCGGTGTTCGTGAGCTCGAAGTCCGCGGAAAAGCCATTGATAGCGGCCTCGACCACGAAGGACCCGGCGACGGCGTTAGCAGTGAACTGCGGGCTCTGCGCAACGCCGTCATTGCCCGTTGGCACAGCTACCGACACGGCGCCACCCGGGAAGGTGCCCGTGGCTCCAGCAGCCGGGGCGGTGAACTCGACGTCCGCGTCCACCACCGGGCAACCGCCCGTGTCGACGACCTCGGCTTCCAGGGGCGCCGCGTAGGCCGTGCCCACCTTGGCCACCTGACCGCTGCCGGCATAAATCGAGACGCCAGCGATGGCGCCGCTACAAGACGGCCCGGAGGCGGCCAAGGCCACGGTCGCGGTGCCCCCCACAGTCGCCAGGGGAGCTGCGAGCAGCAGCACCAGCTGGCCGGCCCGGGCCCGCCCGCCGCTGGCGCAGTGGCGATGGCGCCCTCTGCCGGCCGCCGGGGCCGTCGTTGCACCCATGGGAACAGAGCGGGCTGTCATGGCGTCGTCCCTGCCGGAGCGCCGCCCGAACCAGCAGTGCTGCCACCGGGGAAAGCGCCGCTACCCCGGCCGGTGCCGCCGCCCGGGAACCCGCCCCCACCGCCGAAGCGGAACCCGCCGGTGGCCACGCAGCCCTGAGCGGTGGGCTGGGTGATGCTCAGGCGGGTCGCCGTGACAATCCCTATGTTGTTGGTGGTACCGAAGGCCGTAGCGCATTCACCCACCTTCAATGCCCCGACTTTTAGCGATGCGGTCTTGTCGTACTTGGTCGACGCGCTCACATGTACCGAAAAGTTCTGCATCTTTAGCTTTGGAGCGGCAGACGTCGACGGGGTGGTCGTGCCGCTGGACGAGGCGGCCCGGAAGGAAAAGCTGAAGCCGTGGACGGTGAGCGTGGTCCCACTTATCGCCGTAACCTTGCCCACCGCGGTAGCGGTGTTGGTGGGGAAGGTGGGCCTGCGGCTCGGGCTGCCCGAGCCGGTCGTCCCGGGGAACCGCCGGAAACCGCCGCCACCCCCGCCCGGGCCGGGAGCGCCGGTGAAGCTTCCTCGCGTCCCGAGGGCGCATTGTCCCTTGACCGAGGGCTCGACCGAGATCGTCGTTGCGTCCACCGCCCCGGCGGCTCCCTTTGTACCGGTGACCAGGATGCACGTGCCCACCTTGACCGCCGAGGACTTGATCGCCAGGGTGGCGCTGATGCGGGTCCGAGCGGTGACGTCAACACTCGTCTGGCTCTGGCTGGCCTGGTCCTGAACTTCCAGGGTGTCACCCGAGATGCTGGCGATGGACCCCTGAGCTGCGGGGGTCAAGGCGGCACCGCCCGGGCCGCCCGGCCGGGTCGTCGTCGTCTCCTGGTTGCCGGTGGCGACGGCGGTCGTTGATGTCGTCGCTGCAGATTTGACCGTGGTATTGCTGGCCGACGGTGAACCTCCCCCGCCGCACCCAGCCGCTAACAGTGCGACGACCACGGCGCCCAAGGGCATGGCCAAGCGGGCCAGGCTCGGGCGCGAATTAGTGCTTGCGGCAGGGATATTGCCTGCCGGTGCAGCAGCTCTAAGTCTCACGGGAGAATGCCTCCTGATTGGTGTTGTTATTCGGTACGGAGCGCTTCGATTGGGGGTAGTTGGGCGGCGCGCAGAGCCGGGTAGACCCCAGCTACAACGCCGATCACCATGGCAGCAGCTATCGCGCCGATGCTCGCCAGCCCTGATATTGCGATCTTGTTGGAGATGAAATGGGGGATGACCTCGGCGCCGACAATGCCGAGGACCGCCCCCAAAATACCCCCGGCCAACCCGAGGGTAGACGCTTCCACCAGGAACTGGCGGAGGATAACTTTGGGGGTCGCCCCCAAGGCTTTGCGGAGGCCGATCTCGCGGACCCGTTCGGTGACCGAGACGAGCATGATGTTCATTACCCCGATCCCACCCACGAGCAACGATATGGCCGCTATCCCGCCGAGGAGGATCGTGAGGGTATTGTCGACCGAGGTCAACGTGCTGTCCAACGAGCTTTGGCTCGTGATCGTGAAATCGGCGTTGGTCGGGTCATTGATCCCGTGCAGGTTGAGCAGCTCGTCGGTGGCCTCGTCGTAGGCGGCCCCCATGGACGATGACGACCCGGCTTCGAGGTAGATCGAGCTCACCGAGACCGAACCCGTTAGCTCCTCTTGAGCGGTTGTTATGGGGACGAGTGCCATGTCGTCCAAGTTGGTGGAGGTGGACGAGCTCCCGGCGGAGTTGAGCACTCCGATCACCGTGAAGGGGATATCGTTTATGGTGATATCTTCTCCCACGGGGGAAAACAATCCGAGTTCTTCAGCCGTTGTCTGCCCGAGCACGACAACGTTTTGGTCGGTGTTGAGCTCGGCGTTATTGAAGAACGATCCCTCGGCGACCGAACGGTTACGGACCGACAGGTAGGCGGGCGTCGTGCCGTACACGGTGGTCGTCCAGTTCTCCTCGCCAGCCACAAGCGTGCCCGGGGTCTGCGTCTGGGGTGCCACGCCCGCGATGTCGGGGCAGTCCACCTTGTCGGCCAAGGCCACGGCGTTGGCGTAAGTAAGGGTCGACTCCGAACCGAAACCGCCCCGGACCAACCCCGTCGTCGAGCTGCCCGGGCTCACGATCAGCAGGTTGGTGCCCAGTGCACTGACGGCCGAGTTCACAGAAGATGTGGCGCCTTCGCCCAGACCCACCGTCATTATCACCGCGGCGATGCCTATCAATATGCCGAGCACCGTGAGCCCGGACCTCAACCGGTGGCTCGCGATCGCCTCCAGGCCCGACCGCAGGGTCTCGAACCAGCTCACGCCACCGCCCCCTCGGCGTCCAGGAACCGGCCGTCGCGGAACCGCATTATGCGCTCGGCCGCGGCGGCAACATCGGGCTCATGGGTGATCAGCACGATCGTGCGGCCAGCCCGGTGCAGCGAGTCGAACATGCCCAGGACGTCAGCGCTTGAGCGCGAGTCGAGGTTACCGGTCGGCTCGTCGGCGAGAAGCACGTCAGGCTCGGTGACCAAGGCGCGGGCGACGGCAACGCGTTGCTGCTGGCCGCCCGAAAGCTGGTTGGGACGATGGAGCGCCCGGTTGCTCAGGCCTACCTGGTCGAGCGCTTGCATGGACAAGAGCTTGCGCTTTTTCCTGTCCATCCCGGCGTATATGAGCGGGAGCTCGACGTTGCGCCAAGCGTTCAATTTGGGCAACAGATGGAACTGCTGGAACACAAAACCGATGCGGCGGTTGCGCACTTCGGCCAGCTCCTCCTCGTCCATCTGGCTGACGTCGGTCCCGGCCAGCACGTAGTGCCCTGAGGTGGGAGTGTCCAAGCAACCGAGGATGTGCATGAAGGTGGACTTGCCCGACCCCGACGGCCCGACGATAGAGATGTACTCACCCGGGTAAACCTTGATCGACACGCCCCGCAGGGCGTACACGGGCTCCGCTCCAGTCAAATAGGTCTTCCAGACGTTCTGGAACTCGACCAGCGGAGTGACCGGTGGCCGTGCGGCGGCACCCATCGACGTGCCGTGAGGCGTCGACGAGTTTGTTGACCCGTGCATCGCCCGTCAGCCTCCGAACACGACAGCACCGCCACTGCCGCCGACCCTGGTGAAGCGGCCCCCTCCACCGCCACCCCCGGGGAACCCGAAGGGCGAGGATGTGCCCGAGGGCACGGTTGCCCGCAGCGAGGCGATGACGACCACGGCGCCAACGCTCAACCCCGAAGTGATCTGGGTCTCGGCGTCGCCCGAGGCGCCGAGCGTCACCCGCGTCTCGACCTCCTTGCCGTTCTTCAGTACATAGACGTAACTGAGCGTGCCCACGGTGTGTATCGCGCTCGTGGGTACCACGAGCACGTTGTTGACCTGCTTGACGATGATCTCCACGTTG
>DATJST010000442.1:0-3485 GCA_035503975.1 Acidimicrobiales bacterium
TACGTTGCGCTCCATCACCGCCTCGGTGTCGACGCCGGCGACCGGTTGCTCGACGTGGCCTGTGGGTCGGGGCTGGCCATCGAGCTGGCGCGCCTGCGCGGCGCCGAGTGTGCCGGCATCGACGCTTCTCGCCGGCTGGTCGCCGTTGCCCAGTACCGCAACCCCGGTTGTGACATCCGGGTCGGCGACATGCACTACTTGCCCTGGGACGGGGCGACCTTCGACGTCGTCACCAGCTTTCGCGGCATATGGGGCACTACTCCCGCTGTCGTTGACGAGATCTACCGAGTCCTCCGGCCTGGTGGCCGGCTCGGGCTTACCGTGTGGGGCCACTTGAAGGTGTCGCCAGGCGCCTGGGCGCTGGCGCCATTCCGTCTGGCCGCGGCAGACAAAGTTGAGAATCAGGCGGCGATGGTGTCCCTCGGGCGGCCTGGCGCCGGCGAGAGCCTGCTCGGGACATGTGGGTTCATCGACGTCGAGCGCTTCGACGTCCCGTTCGCATGGGAGTTCCCCGACCCGGAGGTCTTCGCACGTGCCTTGGCTTCGACGGGCCCTGCCTATGAAGCCATCCAGAACGTCGGCGAGGAGGCCTTTCGCCTTTCGGCCCTCGAGCAGGCCCGGGGACAGGTCCGCGACGGCCTGCCGCTCCGGGCCGAGATCAATGTGGTCGGGTACGCAGCTCGTAAACCGGGAGGAGCGGCTAAGAGGTGACGGGAAGCTTCCTAGAAGAACCGGCGATGACCCCGCCGGTCCAGGCTCTGTACGAAGAAGATCTCGCCGAGAGCGGCTACGTGTGGAACGTGTCCCGGCTCTGGGCCCACCAGCCAGGCACCCTGCATAGCCTTTCGAGCTGATGTCACAGGCGTTCAAGGAGAGCGAGCTGCACTTCCGCCAGCGCGGCATCCTGGTGACGGCGGCCGCGTCCGCTCTAGGCGACTCGTACTGCTCGCTGGCGTGGGGCGGGAAGCTCTCAGGCGTGTCAGACGCGGCTGTGGCCGCAGGGGTCCTCAGCGGCAGCGACGCCGGGTTGACCGACCAAGAGCGAGCCATGGCCGTATGGGCTCGCAAGGTCGTCAAAGACCCGAACGCCACGACCCCCGCGGACGTGCAAGCGCTGCGTGACACAGGGCTCACTGATGGGCAGATCTTCGCCATAACCGCCTTCGTGGCACTACGCCTGGCCTTCTCCACGGTCAACGACGCCCTCGGGGCTGGCCCGGACCCCCAGCTCGTGGCCACTCTGCCCGAAGCGGTGATCCAGACGGTTACGTACGGCCGAACCACAGTTCCTCCCGCCCCGGAGTAGCGACGGGTCAAGCAAGGGCCAGGACGCTTGTGCGAGGGCGAGATCAGCCCGACCCTGCGGTGGTTAGGCGCAGTTATATGCTGTACCAAGGCCTAACTTCACCCCAGCCGACATGCCAATATCTGATGTCATGAAGGAGCGCTTCGCCGCTCCAGCGTGACGGGCCCTCCCGGGCCGGCGCCGTACAGGGAGGCAAGGCCGGTGGCGAGTGGGAGGGAAAAGCGCAAGGGCACCTCGCTCTGCCGTGAGAGCACCAGTGTTGGCACACTCGTGGTTGACGAAACCAAAGCCTCACGACAGAGGAGGAAACGCCCTATGCAAGAACAAGTATCGCGCCAGCAGTACGTCGGGATCGACTTGCACCGCCGGCGCTCAGTGATAGTTCGCATAGACGACACGGGCAAAGTGCTCGGCAAGAAACAGGTGCTGAACGACCCCGTCGAGTTCGCCCTGGCCATGGCCGAGGCGGGCGAAGGCCCGGAAGTAGCGCTGGAAGCCACCTACGGTTATTACTGGGCCGCCGACCTATTGAAAGAGAACGGGGCCCACGTCCACCTGGTGCACCCTTTGGGGCTCCATTGGGAAAACAGAAGAGTTAAGAACGATGAGCTCGACGCGACCGAGCTGGCCAAGAGGCTCTGGCGGGACGACCTCCCAGAGGCCTGGGTGGCACCGCCAGAGGTGAGGGACTTAAGAGAGCTCATCCGCTACAGGGCAAAGTTAGTGGCGTTCCGCACCTCTGCCAAGGCTCAGGTGCACGCGGTGATGGCCAAGTGCGGCGTCCTGCCCGAACTGGGCGAGATGTTCGGCCCCGCTGGCCAAGTGCTCTTGGACAAGATGGAGCTCCCCCAGCCCTACCGCTACCGGGTGGACTCGCTCCGGCGGCTGATCGCGGTCTTCGACGACGAGATCGACATCGCCGAGAGCCAAGTACGAAAGCGCCTCAGGGGGCACCGGGGGTACAGGGCCGTCCAGGCCCTCCACGGCGTCGGCCCCGTGATGGCGGCCATCTTCGTGGCCGAGATCGGCGACGTCAGCCGCTTCGCCTCTGCGCGGCGCCTCTGCTCCTGGGCCGGGGTCACCCCGTCGCACCATGAGTCCGACGAAAAGGCCTACCGGGGCCACATAACCAAGCAGGGCTCGACGCTCGTGCGTTGGGCCGCCATAGAAGCAGTCGTGCGCTACCACGGCGGCGCCCCCATCGCCCCCACGTTCCGGCGTGTACAGGAGCGCCGCGGGACGATGATCGCCCGGGTGGCGGCGGCAAGGAAACTGCTCACGCTCGTCTACTACGGCCTCCGTGACGGCCAAGTCCGTTGCCTGGCCAAGCAGGCCGCTTGAGCAACGGTTCGGGCGCAGCCAGGGCGCGAGCACGGGTATCGACGTGGCCCCCGGGGACGGCGAGGCCGAGTACCTGAATGTGCCCGCCTGGCTGTGGCCGGAACTCACCATGCACCTGACTAGCGTCACGGGACGGAGGAATGTCCAGCAGCCGAACCGGCTTGCTCGCCCAGATACCGGGCAATGGTGAGGTCACTTGCTGTGCCCGCCCAAAGAGGCGACCAAGGGCCCGCAGAGGGCCCGGTTGCAATTATGGCTGGCGATAACCCAGGCACGGAGCCGCCAAGGCTTCCCCTACGGGCGGGCCTAACGGCCCGGCCTTGACGGCCCCTTCTCGAGCACCGGCATAAGCCTGGTGCTGTTCAAGCGCGCCCCCGGTCAAATGTACCGCGCCAAAAAGCCAAGGAAAAGAAGGGAAATTTTCGGAAGAACCCTCTTGACATCCACGGCTCCTTCAGGAACGTCGATATGCACGGGTTCTCGTTGTAAGTCCGGCCTTTTCAGCCCCAATATGATTTGCACCCTGGGGGAGCGACCCGGCGGACGTCGGTCTACTCCGGTGGAGGGGGAACCTCGCGGTACGAAATCGACGGCAGCGCAAGATCGAAGGGCGGCCGTTGCTCAGTTCAAGGTGCGCGCCTCTTCTGGTCGTGGCGCCCTTGGCGTCGCTGGCGTCGTTTTGGTGGCACGAAGAAGGCGCCCTGCAGGGCCTCCGCAGCGGCTCGGCGCACGATCCCGTCTCGGTCGTGCTCGGTGGCTTGCTCGATGGCTTCCCAAGCCCGGCGGTCGCGGCTCATTAGGCGGAGCAGCGTGCGGATGGCTTTAACCCTGAGGTCCG
>DATJST010000443.1:0-5225 GCA_035503975.1 Acidimicrobiales bacterium
CCAAGCTGGGTGACCCGCCGGTCATCCAGACCGTCGCCAAGGCGGGCTATCGGATCGGGGCCTGACCCAAAGTGCGGCGTGAGCCACTCCGGGACGTGGCGGTCCGCTCCCACCTACCCAAACGGACCGTGCGCCGTCGTCTCACGGCTCTGTACTGCGCTCTCTTCTTCCCCTTGGGTGTCGCACTGATCGTCGTCACCGCCGTCGTGACTTTCTCGTCGCTCCACCCCTCCTCGCTCCATCCCGTCAAGCACGTGCACGGGCACGGCAAGACAGCCGTCCACCTCCAATCTGGCGGAGCTGCGGTGCACACGGCCACGCCTCCGTTCCAAGTGCACATCGGCTCTTTAGAACTCGACCTTCACGAGTTCCTCCTCGGTTCGTGCCTAACCCTGGTCGCCATGACCGCGACATCTCTGCTGCTCGGCTGGTTCCTCGCCGGTCGGGTCCTCCGACCACTGCGGACCATCACCGAGGCCACCCAGAACATCTCTGAGCACGACCTCCATCAGCGCCTGGCCTTGCCAGGTCCTCGGGACGAGCTAACCGGGTTGGCCGACACGATCGACGGGCTCCTCGGACGTTTAGAACTGGCGTTCAACTCACAGCGTCGCTTCGTTGCCAACGCCTCCCATGAGCTGCGTACCCCGCTCACGGTCGATCGGGCCACCCTCCAGGTCGCGCTTGCCGACCCCAACATAACCCTCGACTCGTTACGCGCTGCCTGCGGAGAGGTCCTTGAAACAGGCAGAGAACAGGAACGGCTAATCGGCGCCCTTCTCACCCTCGCTCGTAGCCAGCGTGGCCTCGAGCGCAAGGAGCCTGTCGACCTCGCCGCCGTGACCAGCGAGGTGCTCCGTACCCACGCGGCGTCTGCGGCCGCCAGAGGGCTCCACGTCGGTTCCTCCCTCGGCGATGCCACTGTGCCCGGCGACGCCAACCTTGTCTACCGGATGGTGTCGAACCTGGTCGACAACGCCATCCAGCACAATGTCACCGGTGGAAGTGTCCAGGTCGCGCTCGCGGCAAGGGCCACCGAGGCCACGCTCACCGTGACCAATACCGGTCCCTCCGTCTCTCCGGATGAGGTGAATCGTCTGCTCCAGCCCTTCCAGCGCGGCACCCCGGACCGGACTACCAGCCCGGACGGCCTCGGGCTCGGCCTGTCCATAGTGGCCGAGATCGCCGAAGCCCACTCGGCCCGCCTCCATGTCCGTCCCGGGCCCGAAGGCGGCCTGACCGTCACGGTCAGCTTTTCGGCGCACCCGCTGTCCGCCGCCGAGGCGAACGGGCAGTTCAGGGCTCCCACGGACTAGGACGCCCGCGGCTCCGCTCCCTCGCCTGAGGCTGCCGTCGTTGGGGCCGGGCCCATAACTGGCGGAGGGTGGTCCTATGTCGCAGTCGGAACTACGTCAACGGAGGCCTATGTCGCTGGCGGGCGACAGTAGGGCAGTTCTCCACAACCAAACAGAGGCGAGGTGGCCCGGTGACATTCAGACCATGCGAACTCATCTAATGCCAAAGAAAATTCCGACGGTGTGGGCACTGCTAGGGAGGCCCACCGAGAGTACCCGCTAATCGCGGGCTTATTTGAGACGGCCCGCCGGAGCGTTCTGCGGGTCACTGGCACCGTGGTTGTGGGGTGCCCCCCCGGCTTGCCGGCGTGCCCGGTGCCCCGGTGCCGGGAGCCCGAGCCGTGGAGCCACGCCAGGCGCCCGCGCTGGCCCAGTTGTTGTGGTCCCGCCGGCGGGTGCTCGACGGCACTACCTTTGTTGCTATGGCCAGCCATGGGGGAACGTCCCCTTGGCGATAGGCGGGGTGGGATGGCGCTGAAGCTGGTAAGTGTTACGTGGGGTTCGCGTGACCCGGTGGGGGTAGCCGCCTTCTGGGCGGAGGCGCTCGGTTGGCGGGTCTCGCTGCAGGTGCAGGACCGGGTTGGACTGGAGCCGACTGACGGGACCGGCTTCGGCTTCTTCTTCGTCCGAGCCGAGCAGGACGGGGTCGGCGCGAGCCGGATGCATGTCGACCTCAGCAGCCGGTCGATCGATGACCAACGCGAGGCGGTGGCACGGCTGATCGGCCTCGGCGCGAGCGAAGTCGACATCGGTCAGGGAGACGACGCCCCACACGTCGTCTTGGTCGACCCCGACGGCAACGAGTTCTGTGTGTTGGAGCCGGGCAACAGCTTCGTTACCTACGAGAGCCGCGTCGGGTCGCTCACATGCGACGGCACTCGGGAGGTGGGGTACTTCTGGAGCGAGGTGTTGGGGTGGCCGCTGGTGTGGGACCGCGACGAGGAGACGGCTATTCGTGCGCCGGGCGACGGCCGGCAGTTCATCACCTGGGGCGGCCCGCCGTTGTCGCCCAAGCGCGTGAAGAACCGGTTGCACTTCGACCTCGCGCCGGCACCGGGTGGTGACCAGCGCGCCGAAGTCGAGCGGCTCCTTTTCCTGGGCGCCAGCCTCGTTGACATCGGCCAGGGAGACGTGCCATGGGCCGTGATGGCCGACCCAGACGGCAACGAGTTCTGCGTACAAGGCTCGCGATAATCTGCCTTGGCCGATTGCCGCGCACATCGGCCGCCGCGCCAGAACAGTGTTCACCCGCTGGAAGTGACCTAGCCCCGTTGGAAGTGACCTAGCATCGCGGGACGTGGCGGTGGACCGCCGTCCTTGGCGAATAGCAGCTGGGTTCGGCCGTCCTTGGCCACTGCCCGGTTGTCGTCAGCGACTGCCGGGTTGTCGTCAGCGACCGCGACGACGGCGCCCCTCCACAGCAGTCGCTACCACGGTGTGCCGAGCCTCACCCACTTCAGCCGCCGAGCCACCGCTAAGGCGTCCCGCTGAGTGCGCCTTGGCTGTCTAGGCACCGTCGCCGCCGCCCTTGAAGGGCACCGGCCATTGCCCCTCGTCTGGCCGGTGACCTGCCGGGTGACAATCTGCACTACAAGTGTCAAGGCGGTGGCTACCCTGGGCCCAACCGAGCGAGGGCGGGAGCGGTCCTCGTTACCAGGAACCGGTGAAGCGCCTCTGGGCGAGGTTTCACGGGGCTTGTCCTCGGCCCCGCGTCGTGGTGACGAAGGCCATCCCGGGCAGCCACACATGCTCATGGAGGTGCCTCTGCGGCGCGGTCGAACAACTGGACCGACGAAGAGACCTGGACGCACCAAAAGCCGGTCCCTGGCCTCGGTAAAGGCGCAACGTTGTACTGGGCCGACAAGTACACCACGAGCGGCAAAATGACCTCCTCGGTTGCAATCTTCCAACTCCTTTTCCACCGCGCTGCGGTTTGGGCCTCGCTCACGCTGACGCCAGCCGAACTCACGCCGACGGGTACCCGGACCTCGTGTGACTGCTTCTCCCCAGGCGGCTTCGCCATTCGCGAGGCCCATGTCGGCCCGGTGGCGAAGGCACTGCTTCGTCTTTTGTGAGGCGACTGTTGTGAGGCGGCCGGAAACCTGGGCTACAAGGGCCCTCGCCCTCGTGGCTCGCGCAGTTTGACTCGGGTGAGCCCCAGTGGAGGTCAGCGTGGGCCGATCCCCCGTCCACCACTGGTCAGTTTTTGTTGGGCGCCGGTAGGCGGTTATCTGGCCGCGATTGGGCAGTTTCTCATTACCGCCGTCAGACGAGCTCGCTCGGAGTGCGTCTATGGGTGGGCGCGGCGCTATGCATTGGCCTCCTCGGGACACAACCGCGGGTAGGTCGGCGATTACAAGACGCTCGCCGACGGTCAACGGCCGGCGCTGGTGGGTCGAGACCGGGCGGGGCTTTGGGGGCTGTTGACGGCTGAACTAGCCGAAGATAGTATCGCCATGGTGGCACTTCAGCTAGATTTAGACAAAGGTGGATCAGCAGAATACAAAGCGCTGCTGAACGCGGTCCGTGACCGGGGGGTCGCCACCCGGTCCGAGCTGGCCAATCTCTGCGGCCTGCCCCGGTCGAGCGCCTCGCTGCGTATCCGGGAGCTGCTGGAGGCGCGCCTCCTGGTCGAGCTAGGCGAGACCGAGGCCACAGGTGGGCGCCGGGCCGGCCGTGTTAGCTTCCCCCCCGACACCGGCGCCGTCCTGGCCATCGAGCTCGGCTCGACCCATGCCCGATGGAGGCTGTCCGACTTCGCCGCCGCAGCGCTGGCCGAGGGAGGTTTCCCAATCGAGATCGCTTCGGGCGCAGAGGACGTGCTCGGCCCGGTCCAAACCGAAGTGAGGGCGGCCCTCGACCGGCTCGGCTTGGCCGTGAGCGCCGTGAGGTCGTGTGCCGTGGGTTTCCCCGGGCCCGTCAATTTCGCCAACGCCCGGGTCAACGGCCCCCCGCACATGGCCGGCTGGGAGGACGCACCCATCTCGTCTTTGCTGCAGAAATGGGTCCAGGGCCCGATCGTCGTCGACAACGACGTCAACGTCATGGCATGGGGCGAATACGACGCGAAGTGGCGACATGAAGGAGTCCACGACGTACTGTTCGTGAAACACGGCACCGGGATCGGCTGCGGCATCATCGCCGCTGGCCGGATCTACCGAGGTTGCGACGGCACGGCCGGAGAAGTCGGCCACATAGGCGTGGCCGATGTCGAACCGACCGTGATGTGCTCTTGCGGGTCCAAGAACTGCCTCGAAGTGGTGGCGAGCGGCCGCGCCCTGGTGAAGCAGCTGCAAGCTCAGGGTTACGACGTCTCCACGGCAAGCGATGTCTCGCGGCTCGTTGTCCAAGGCGACCTCGTAGCCATGAACATGGTCCGGGAGGCGGGCAAGGCTCTGGGCGCGGTTATGAGCGCGATCGTGAGCTTCTTCAACCCCGCCGTGATCGTGATGGGCGGCTCTCTGGGCGCCCTGGAAATATCGCTCCTCGCTGGTATGCGGGAGGCGACTTACGCACAGGGCACGATGTTCTCGACGCGGCACCTCCGCATCGTCCCGAGCTCGCTCGGCCCCGAGGCTGGTCTCCGCGGTGCCACACTGCTTGCCCTCGACCTCGCTTACGACTCGGCTATAGAGCTCATCGACGAGCGCGGTCGCGAAGCCGCCGCAGCCAATGCACCCAGCCGGGCCCGCAGCGTACGCGCCCTTACACGTTGATGAGAGGAGACAACCTGGATTTGGAGAACGAGAACGCTTTACCAAAGAACGTGCTCGACCACGTAAGACCTATCCGGCCCAGCCCGGCGTCGGCGCCGGCCTAAATAAACAACAAGCACCTGACCAAGACGATCAGCCAGGAGAGTGATACATG
>DATJST010000444.1:0-7641 GCA_035503975.1 Acidimicrobiales bacterium
GATTATGGAGATCTGTGACCCGTCCTGCTGGTAGCTCGCGAACGCCGGCGCGAAGCTGACGAACTGCCCGTCCGAGAGATCGAGGGAATAGCTTTGGTACTCGCTGGTCTCACCGAATCGCGTATGGCTCCAGGCTGGCAAGTCGTCCATGGTGTAAGGCGGCACGGTGAGGTTCGCCTCGAGCGCGCTGGTGATCTTCTCGCCGAGAAGGCTCCTAAGTAGGTAGCCAAGGCCGGCGGGCGAAATGGTAACCCCTATCCCTTGCATCGTTGCTCCTTTCAGGAGGGTGTAGAGGGGGTCCAAAAAGACACGGAGGGCTCGGGACGTAGCCCGGCCGGTTTGGCGATCTGCTGGTAGTCCAGGGTGTACACGGTGCGCCACAGGTCGACCGCGATGGACCCTGAGGCGAGGCCGATCGTCTGCGACAGGAACGTGCCGTCAGGGGCGTAGATGTCGAGGGCGTAGTCCTCGATCACTGCCCCCTCGCCGAGGTACTTGAGTACGTATATGAACCCTTTGGACTCGGTGGCGACGGCCAACGCAGTGACCGGCGCTTGTTCGGGGTGGAGCAGAGCAGTCGACGAACCGCGGGCAAAGATGGGTGCCGGGTTACCCTGCAGGTCGAACGCTTGGAGCCTGGCGTCGCCACCACTCAGCCCCGAGTCGGCGTTCTCCAGGACGATGACCCCGGACCCGACCGCTGCGGCCACACCCACGGGCTGGTGGAGCAGCCCCGGCCGGGCACCGTAGCCGCCGTAGATATCGGCCAGCGGGGCGGACGCGTCGGGGACGGCGGCCGCCGGCAGCCGGAGGAGCTCCAACCGGGCGTTGGCCGTCGACACGCCGACCACGAACCCGCTCGGGTGGACGCAGCAAGCATCTATGGGCTCGTTGAAGCGTCCGAAGCTCTGCCCGGAGGGCAGGACGAACGTGCCACTCGAGCCGTCGAGGACGATCTGGCGGACGTTGAACTCCTGCCCTGCCGGGTCGAGGTAGAAATTGTTACCCGTGGCCGGTTCGCTCAGGCCGTAGCCGACCGGGGACGCGCCCACAAAACCAAACGGGACGAAGCGCATGCCCTGGCCGGGATCGGTCAGGGTGCTGATCGTCTGGAACACGTAAAGCTGCTCGTCGGTCGGGTTGGTCCCACCCTCCACCGGGAGGGCCTGGCCCGACGCTTGCCAGTCGTACGCCACCTGGCTCTGAGGCTGGTTCACGGTGATCTGCCCGAGTGCCCCGATCGTCGCGCCGGTGTTGCTGGGGTCGAGCGAGGTGACGGTCGCCTGAGGCATCGAGTCGGCCCAGGCGTACTGCCCGGATGAGCCGTAGCTGAGGCTCTTTTGGTACTCGTAGCGGGTCGACGCGCTGATCGGGACGAGGAACTCGGTGATGTGCTGCGTAGGCACGACCAATGGGCCATCGACCGCGGCCGACAGGGCCGGGCTCACGGCGGCACCGCACAGCCAGTCGGTGTCGGAGTAAAACGCCGCCGTGAACTGGACTGTGCCGCCAGCCGGGAGCTGGTTGCCGCCGGCCTCGTCGAAGCTGGCGACGATCGGCCCCTGCTGGGGTGCAGGACCTAGAGCGCCGCCGGTAACGCGTGTGGTGCCGTCGGCGTAGCTTGCGGTCACGACGTAGTGGGTCGCCTCGAGCGGCCAGGTGTTCGGGTGGTCCACGTCGGGGAGGAGCGTCCACTGCGCATCGATGGCCGCGGTGGCGACCAGCTCGAACACTGCCGGGGACAGCACTACCTCGGCCGTCGTTTCCAGGAGCGACGCCACCGTGGTAAGGACCGACACGCCGAGCGCGATCCAGCCGAAGATCGGTGTCGACTCCTCCACAGCCTCTTCGGCGATGGCGCCGTCGATGGCGAAGACCAGGTCGGGAGCATCAAGGAGCAGGTGCGGTATGGCGTCGGCGAACGCCAGCAGTACGGTGGTGGTACTGCCGTCCGAAATCGCATCGGCTATGGGGCCGTTGACCAGCGCGATGCCGATGTCGAGGACCGTACCCAGCACCGACTTGGCCAGGTCGTTGAGCGCCGTCTGGGGGATGGTGGCGCCGAGCAGGAGGCAGGTGGCAGGGATGCCAAAGTTGAAGACCCCGGTCATGATGGCCCCGGCGGCGCAAACCTGGCCGTCCCAGCCGCCGTAGTACACGCCTCCCTGCCCTTCGATCCCGCCCGTCCGACCGATCCCCCCGGCCAGGAGGCGCACGCCGCTTGCGTTGTCCGGCCAGTCGAAAGCCACGGTCGTTGCCTCGCCCCCGACAGGGATGGCCAGTATCGTGTCGACCGACGAGTAAAGGGCGACGAACTTCTTGGTGTCACTGTCGTACGTGCCGGCGACACGGGCGGGGACCTGGGACGTCCAGCTGCTGGGGGCGACGACCTCGCCGCCCGGGCCGAGGAACTCGACGTAGCCCGAGAGCCACCGTAGCCACGAGTTCGTGAAGCTGGCCGAGAACGACGTGCCGGTCATCGCCACATCGTTGTTGTAAGTAAAGCCGTTTTGCGGGGTGAGAGAGTTGACGGTCCAGGACGCGCCCGAGCCGTCGCCGACAGCGCCCGGGGGTGCCGCGCGCCTGCGCTGTACGGTGGCCCGGCTGCCGGTCTGTGCCGGCCCGACCGTCGTCACGCCGCTCTGCACGGTATAACACCCAGCATTTGTGCCGCTGGACTCGAGCGACGGCATGTTCTTGGTCGTCTGCAGGGCTGCTTTCATGGGCCCCGGCATCCAGAGCAGGGTCACGTCGCTCCAGACGTAACGCATGGTCGTCGACGGGGAACCATCCGGCATCGAGTACGGCGTCTCGTAGACCCAGTTCTGCTGGGAAGGATCGCTCTGGTGCTGCTCTGCCTGTTGCAGTATCACCGTGGCGAGGTCGCTGGTCCCGTTGGAATACTTGATGACTTCGATCACCGTGGCGGCGGTGGCCGCGCCGATGTTGCACAGCTCTGCGTGCATGAAAATGCATTGAACTGCGGCGTCCAGGGCCGACACCCAGTCGTCGACATCTACCGGGATCGTGTCTCCCGCGCCGGCGGCATCGGCTTGGCTTGCGCCGGCGAAGCGCAGTACCGGATCCGGGCCCACCCGGCCTTGCGCCCTCCGCTGCCGGACCGCCGTGGCCCGGGCGGCCCGGGGCACGTGGATCTTGGTCAGGAGGATCACCGGCAGGGTATGGCCGGCAGGCGGATCAGACGACACCAGGAGCATCTGTGCCTGGTCGCTAGGCAGCTCGACATCCTCGACAAAGTGGGTCAACTGGTGGTCCGCCAGCAACCGGAGAGCGGGGTTCACCACTCGGGCGCGGGTGCGCGACTCCTCGGTGTGGCGCCTGAGCGTGTGGCGCCGGCGGCCCACGTGCAGCCGAGCGGGTGCGCCGTCACGAAGAAAACCCAATGAGAAATGGAGGGTTCTGGTTTCTGTTGCCATCTCGAGCTCCTCGGAGGTTCGCCTTCCCCGACCTTAGCCACCACTGACGCGGCGCGGAAGGCCCACCTTCGAGTCCGAGCGGGACGGGAGGCGCGCCGGCGACGCCCACCCCATCGGGGTCTCGCCCTTTGACCCGTAGCACTCCAAGGCGCCAGCCACCGGGTAGTCACCCCAGCTCGGCAACCGTCGCCTTCAAGCGCGCTCGACGCTGTCCGAGGTTGTGCGCCGCCGCTTCCGGCCCGAGGAGCATGAGGAACGACAGCGCCGCTGGCAACTGCGGGAACTCGTTGCGGGGAGTGGAGACCATTTCGGCCAAGCGCTCGAGCAGCAGTTCGCGACCTTCGTCGGTGATCTCGTGGACCGTTCTCAGCCACTTCAACGGCGCCTCCTCTTTCGAAGTTTGGGCCAATACCCTTCAGACGGCGTGACGGGCTCGAAAGGTTGGCAGCTATCCGCGGCAGCGGCCAACTCGGGAGGCCACCGTTCAGGATCCTGCACGGATGCGCCGACAGGGCCTCAATGAAGCTGCGACGGGTGCTCTCCTGGCGCCCTGGCGGTCGGGTTCGCCGCGAAGGCCGCGCCCGGGTCGCCCTCGTCACCCGTGGACCGGCCGATAGCGGTGGGCTGCTATAACGTGCCATCTCATGGGTAGTCCGCCGAGTTCGGGCGCTCTGCGTGTGTTGTGCCCGGTGATGGTGGGGCGCGACCTCGAACTCCGAGCGCTGGAGGGAGCATGGCGCTCGCTCGGCCAGATGGTCGTGGTCCGGGGTGTAGCAGGGATCGGCAAGAGCCGATTGGTGCGGGAGTTCGTGTCGCGGGCCCGTGAGTCCGGAGGGGTGGTCCTCACCGGCCGGTGTAGCCCGGCGGCGGCCGATGTTCCGTTGCGCCCGTTGCGGGAGGCGCTCCTCGCCGCGGACCGAAGTGGGCTGCGTCCCTCAGGGGATCTCGGTCCCTTCTTACCGGCCCTTGGGGCGGTCGTTCCCGATTGGGCGAGCTCAGCTGACCCGGCCGCCGACCGCGGGACGATCGTGCTCGCCGAGGGCCTGCTGAGGCTGATGGCTCATTGGTCCACGACCCGGCATACAGCGATGGTCCTCGCTATCGAGGACCTGCACTGGGCCGACGCGGAAACCCTGAAGGTGGTGGAGTACCTGGCCGACAACCTGGCCGGGCAGCCGGCAATGGTGGTTGTGACCCTCAGGGAGGGCGAGGCTGGAGCGGGCACCGACCTGGTGGGCGCCCTGGAAGCTCGCCGAGCGGTCGTCTCGATCGAGGTACCTGCGCTCGACGCGTCGCAATGCGAGGTGGTGCTTCGCGAGTGCCTTGGCGCCGAGGCCGCCCCGCCTGAGCTACTGGCCGCGGTCGTCGCCCGAAGCGACGGCATCCCCTTCTTCTTAGAGGAGCTGCTCGCCACCACGCTTGCCGACCCGACCGGCATCGACGTTCCCAAGTCGATCGGTGCCGCCTTGGAGGCACGCCTCGCTTGTTTGCCCGATGGCGCGGCGCAGCTCGTCCGCTACGCCGCGGTCTTGGGCCGCCAGTTCGACTGGCACCTGGTAGCCGCCGCCCTTCGATGCCCGCCCGAGGAGGCGATCGGCGCTCTGCGCCAGGCGACAAGTGCCCAGCTGATTGATACGACCAGCGGGGCGTACCGGTTCCGCCACGCCCTGACCGTGGAGGCAGTGCAAGGTTCGCTGCTCCCCGAGGAACGGCGGTCGCTCAGCGCCAGGCTGTTGGGAACGCTACGGGGCCTCCATCCCGGTCTGGAAGGAGAGCTCTGCCAGCTTGCCGCCAACCTGGCAGAGGGAGCCGGCGAAGCGGACCGTGCCGCTGAGCTGTGGCTCGAAGCGGCCCGGCGAGCCCTTGATGAGGCGTCGCTGGTCTCCGCCGAGGCGTTGGCCCTTCGAGTGCGTGACCAGCGTCCGGTCGAAGCCGACCGGCTGCTGCTCTCGACCTGGGTGATGGCCGGGCAGCCCCTCCGGGCCATCGAGGTAGGCGAGCGGATCCTCGCGTCAGGCGTCGGTCCCGGCGTGCAGACTGAGGTGCGCTTCGACCTGGTCGACGCCATGGTCGACGCCGGCCGATGGGACGACGCCAACAACTACCTTGAGACATTGCGTGGCGAGACGAACCCGTCTCATGCGGCGCGGCGAGCGATCGGCAACTCGGAAGTGGCCCTCGCCCGCAATGACCGGCTTGGCGCGATGGCCTTTGCCCGCGCGGCATTGGCCGACGCGCAAGCCGCGGGTGCGATCTACCTCACGTGTCGCGCGCTGTGGTTGATCGGTCGAGTCGAACGCGGGAGGGACACTGCCGCAGCGTCCGCGGCCTTCGAAGAGGCCTACGACTACGCATCTCGTCATGACCAACCGGTCTACCGCGCCCGCTCCCTGCTGGAGCTGGGGATTATCGACATGTTCGAGACGCTGGCCACAGGACGTCTGGAGAAGGCCCGTCAAGAAGCGTTGAAAGCCGGGGCGCTTTCGGCAGCGGCGATGATCGACCTCCACCTGGCTGGCACCTTCAGCGTTCGCGGCCAGACGGCTCTGACGTTGGAGGCGGCGGCTCGCTGCGAGCAGGCGTCACGCTCCTTCGGCCTGTCGTCGCTGCCGATGAGCCTCGCACTCCAAGCGGTAGCTCACGGTACCTCCGGCAACCGCAAGGCAATGAATGACGCGATCGCCGCGATGCGCGATAGCGCGGGGGATCGCGACACAGCGCAGATGATCGCGCTGGCGAACGGCGTCTCCATCTGCCATCTCGGCGACGGGCAGCTTCCCGAGGCAATCGATGCCATGGACAGCGCGATGGGACTGCTGCGGTCTGCGAGTGGTGGCGCTCGCGACTTTCCCGGCCGATGGGCGCTGATGCGAACCGTCGCCGACGACGGTGGCGAAGGTGCCAGGGAAGAGTGCCGGGCTCTCGAGTTCGACACGCCCATGAGCCGCGCGACACTGCGTGCAGCGGACGCGGTGGCTGCCGGCCGGAAGGGCGAAGACGCCGCGTCGCTCTTCGCCGCCGCAGACGAGGAACTTGGCCGGCTCGAAGGGGGCTTCCTTCGGAGCCTGGCCCGGCTGCTGGTCGCACCCTGCGCCCATCAGGGCAGCTGGGGTGCCCCAGCTATCTGGTTACGGGAGTCGCTCGCAAACTTCGAGGACCTCGACCTCGCCAACTTCGCCCACCAGTGCCGGCTCGGGCTCCGGGCTATGGGCGAAGCCGTCCCGCGTGCCGCCCGCTCCGACCAGGGGCGCGTTCCTGGGCCCTTGGCCGCCCAGGGCGTCACCGCCCGGGAGGCCGAGGTTATGGCCCACGTCGGCGCCGGCCGCTCCAACCGGGACATTGCCGAGCGCTTGCACCTGTCGGTCCGCACAGTCGAAAAGCACGTCGAGCGAGTGCTCATGAAGACTGGCTCCACCCGGTCTGAGCTGGGGCGATTGGCCAAGACCGTCGGGGTTCAACCGGTCGACTGACCCTCGGTACGTAGCCGTCAGGGTTGGCGACCAGCCAGGTACGTAGTCATTCCGAGGAAGTGTCGTATCGCTCTACCGATGCGCGAAACGCTCTCCGGGCCGACGATGGAGCCATGCCATCGATCCGCATGTCCCGGAGGGAGCAGGGCAGCACCCCCGCCTCCACCCAGCCGGACAGCTTTACCACCACCCTGTCCGTCGACGAGAGCCCCGAGGAGGTCTTCGCCTCTGTCCTCAACGTCTGTGGCTGGTGGTCAGAGAACATCGACGGCCCAGCTGACCGCCCCGGTGAGATGTTCACCTACCACCACCGCGACGTCCACCGCTGCTCGATCCGCGTGACCGAGTTGGCCCGCCCGACACGGGTGGTGTGGCAGGTGGTCGAGAACTACTTAGGCTTTACCGAGGACGCCAACGAATGGACGGGCACCGAGATCCACTTCGAGATCGCCCGCGACGGATCGAAGACCGAGCTCCGGTTCACCCATCTCGGGCTCGTCCCCGCCTACGAGTGCTTCGACGTCTGTTCGGGTGCCTGGGACTTCTACATCCAGACCAGCCTGCGAGGTCTCATCCGGACCGGAAAGGGCCTCCCCAACCCCCTGGAGCAGCCACCTCACTGAGCGGCAGGGATGTTCGTTCACCGCCAAAAACATCCTCATAGAAGGAGAATGCAATGACAAAAACCCTTACCGACAAGACCGTCCTCGTTACCGGGGCCAGCCGGGGAATCG
>DATJST010000445.1:0-8314 GCA_035503975.1 Acidimicrobiales bacterium
TCTCCTTGGCCGGCCCGCTCTCCTTGGCCGGCCCGCTCTCCTTGGCCGGCCCGCTCTCCTTGGCCGGCCCGCTCTCCTTGGCCGGCACGCTGGCCTCGGCCGGCACGCTGTCCTCGGCCGGCCCGGAGCCGGCGTCAGCGCTCTCAGCCGCGGCGTGCTCGGCGCGGGCGGAGGCCCGCCCGGTGCGTGAGCTCGGCCGGCTCGCCGCCGCACTGCCCTGCTCAGGTCCCTCCTCTGCAGCTTCGGGAGACTTCTCCGGGGCAATGGTGTCAAAGCCCTTCTTTACCTCCCGGATGGCCTCTTCGATCTCGCCCACCGGAGGCATTTCCTTGGTCGTGCGGATGTGCTCCAATATGTCGGCCCGGTTGGCACGCAAGTACTGGACGAACGCCGCCTCGAAGGGCCGCACGTCGTCCACGGCGAGGTCGTCGACAAAGCCGTTGGTCCCGGCGTAAATGGCGACCACCTGCTCCTCGACCGGGACAGGTGCGTTCTGGGCTTGCTTCAGCAGCTCCGTCAAGCGCGCGCCACGCTCGAGCTGGGCGCGCGAGACCCGGTCGAGCTCCGAACCGAAGGTGGCGAACGCCTGCAGCTCCCGGTACTGCGCGAGGTTGATCTTGAGGGCGCCCGAAACCGACTTCATGGCTTTGATCTGCGCATTGCCACCCACCCGGGAGACGGACTGGCCCACATTGATAGCGGGGCGTATGCCGGCATAGAAAAGGTCGGTTTCCAAGAAAATCTGGCCGTCGGTGATCGAGATCACATTGGTCGGGATGTAGGCCGAGATGTCGTTGGCCTTGGTCTCGACGATAGGCAGTGCGGTCAGCGAACCGGCGCCCAGGTCTTCGGAAAGCTTGGCGGCACGCTCCAACAGGCGGCTGTGGAGGTAGAAGACGTCACCCGGGTAGGCCTCGCGTCCCGGCGGCCGCCTGAGCAGGAGCGAAAGAGCGCGGTACGCCTCGGCCTGCTTGGAGAGGTCGTCGTAAACGACGAGGGCATCTTCGCCGTGCTCCATCCAATGCTGGCCCATCGCGCAGCCGGAATAGGGAGCAAGGTACTTGTAAGGGGCCGGGTCCGATGCCGGGGAGTTCACCACCACGGTGTACTCGAGTGCCCCAAAGGCACGCAGGGTGTCGACGGTTTGAGCTACCGAGGAACCCTTTTGGCCAATCGCCACGTAGATGCATTTGACGCCTTGGCCGCGCTGGTTGATGATCGTGTCCACCGCGATACTCGTCTTGCCTGTCTTGCGGTCGCCGATTATGAGCTCGCGCTGGCCCCGGCCGATCGGGGTCATGGAGTCGATCGCCTTTATGCCGGTTTGGAGCGGCTGCTTCACCGGTTGGCGGGAAACAATGCCGGGGGCCTGGATCTCCAGGCGCCGGGTAACCTCGGCCGGCACCGGGCCTAGCCCGTCGATGGGGCGGCCGAGAGGGTCGACGACGCGCCCGAGCAAGCCGTCACCGACCGGCACCGAGAGGATGTGGCCCGTGGCCCGGGCAAGCTGGCCCTCTTGGAGGCCGTAGGTCTCGCCGAGCACGACGGCGCCGATCGAGTCCTCGTCGAGGTTGAAGGCCAGCGCGGTAAGCCCGCCTTCGAGCTCGAGCAGCTCGTTGACGGCGACGTTGGGCAACCCGGTGATGCGGGCGATGCCATCGCCGACGTCACGGATGTGCCCAACCTCTTCGGCCGCAACGCCGGGAGTGAAGTTCTCAACATTGCGCTTGAGGACCGCAGCGATATCTGCGGCACTGATCGTCAGCTCAGCCATGGGTGACGGTGTCCTTTCAGGGCGCGGGGGGCGTTGTATTGGCGCTGGAGGAGGCGCCAGGCGGTGGGGCGGCTGCGGTCAGGGCCTCGCGCGCCCGCTCCAGGCGGTGACGCAGGCTGGCGTCCACGACCAAGTCGCCAACAGCGGCTACGAAGCCCCCGAGAAGGTCGGGTTGCATGGTGACCCTCACCTCGACCGGGTACCCGGCGACCCGGGTCAGCGCCGCCGCGAGCCGCGCCCGTGCGGCTTGGTCGAGCTCGCTCGCGGATTTCACGTCGGCCACCCGACGGTTGGCCTCCGCCGCCACGCGCCTGACCAAGCCGTCCAGCAGCAAGAGATAGTCGCGCGGGCGCCCGGTGTACGCGGCGTAAGCCGCCAGGCGGTTGGCTTCCGCACTGGCACGGCGGCCGAGCAGGTCAGTAACGATCGCGCGGCGGGCTTGGTCCGAAAGCCCCGGTGCGGTCAGGGCCTCGCGCAGCTGGTCGTTGCCCTCGACTATGCGCATGAAACGGAAGAGATCGTCCTCGATGTTGCCCAACTGGCGCTCCTTGACCGGGGCCAGTACGGCTGCCGCGTACCCAAGCACGCGCTCGGTGGCCGCGGTGCGCCCCAGGGGCCCTTCGTCGAGCCTGACCAGGCCGTCCCGGCGGGCCGCTGCGGCGGCCGCCACACCGCCCACGTCCGCCCCGTAATGAGCGTCCGCTCCGCTTTGGACCGCAAAACTCAGCAGCTGGAGCGTCGCCGGTGAAACCCTTCTCTCGAGTAGGTCGTGCAACACCGTACGCCGGACGGCGACCGGCAAGAAGGAATTGTCCAGGACCGCGCGCAGGTCACCCGAAGTGGACAACAAACCGACGAAGCCTTCCAGTTCGCCCGCGACCCGTGCGACGTCACGGCCCAGGGACTCCACTATGCCGTCGGTGTAACCGCTGACCAGCTCGTTCATTTACATCCCGGCAACGGGAGAGGTACCGAGGGGGGTAAGCCGGCCCGCCGCCAGCTCCGCCTCCAGGTCGGATATGGCTCGATCGATCAATTGCTGCTGCGCGACCTGGCCGATGCCGTCGCCTAGGACGCGCTCGACCACCGCCACGACCAACTCGGCCACCTGCCCGCGCAGCTCCTCGGCGGCTTTGCGCGCCGCCGACTCGATGTCCACCCCGGCCTTGGACACGAGGCGCTGGTACTCCTCCTCGCCACGTTTTTGCAGTTCCCGGCGCAACTCGTCACCCACCTTGGCAGCGGCGTCCTTCAGTGCCCGCGCCTCCACCCGGGCTTGTTCGAGAGCCTCGCGCTGTTGCTGCTCGAGGTCCTGGGCCCTTTTGTTGGCCTGCTCGGCCTCGGACATGTTGTGCTCGATCTTGTGCTGGCGCTCCTCCATGGCTTTGTTGATGGGAGGGAGCACCTTCCAGGCCAGGAAGCCCAAGACGAGCAGGAAAGCCAGCAGCTCGATCGGGAAGGTGGCGTTCGGGACCAGGAAGTTGTTGTTGGCAATCATCGTGGTCTAGGCAGCCTTTATCGCCCTAGCCAGTAGCGAGCGCGAACACGAAGAGCGCCGCCATCGCGAAGTTGATGAAATACATACCCTCGACTAGAGCCACGATCAGGAACATCGTGGAGTACAACCGGCTCTGGACCTCGGGTTGACGAGCGATACCGGCGATCGTGGAGCTACCGGCCAAGCCGTCACCCACTGCCGCGCCAACGGCACCGCCTCCGAGGGCGGCACCACCGCCTACGAAAGCACCAGCAAGTTCAATAGCCTTCTCAAGGCTTGCAGCCATCTTAGTTTCTCTCCTGTCCCTTTTTCCTCTTGAGTTTGGACCTAATGCTCGCTCGAAACCGAGAACTGCCAGTAAAGAATGGTGAGCAACGCGAAGATAAATGCCTGGAGCGCCCCGATGAACATATCAAAAACTTTCCATATCACAGTTAGAGGGACACTCACGACGGCACCATAGATGGGTATGGTGAGCAGCAACGCGACCAGGATGCCACCGGCAAAGATGTTGCCAAAGAGCCGCAACGCGAGCGACAGAGGGTTGGTAACCAGGCTTTCGAGCACTCTGATCGGGGCCAAGAAGACGGGCTTCGTAAAAAAGGACTTGACCCAGCCGCCGAAGCCCTTTGCCCGTATGCCCGCGGCCGTGGTCATGACAAGTACTGACACCGCCAGCGCGTAGGTCATGTTGACGTCCGCGCTAGGAGAAGGCAGGTAGTCGGTGCTATGGAAGAAGCCGGGAAGCAACTCTATCCAGTCGCAGGCCAGCACCAAGAAGAAGATGGTTACGGCCACCGGCACCACGTGGCGGTAACGCGGCCCCAATGCACTCTCCACCTGGTTGCCGACCGCCGTGACGACTACCTCCCAGACCAACTGGGCTTTCCCGGGTACGCCTGAGGTCGCTCGGCGCCGCAGGTACAAGCCGAGAGCGACGACAGTGAGGCAGGCGATGGCCGTTGTCCAGATGGTGTCCAGGTCAAAAGTAAAGCCGCCCGCGCTTACCGTTACGTGCTGGCCGACCGGTATGGGCGGGATGGCGAGATAGCTATGCATGTCCCGGCCCCGGCGCGATATCTCCCGAGCCGTCGGCGGCCTCGCTGCCCTTTAGCGCTGCCCGCTGCAAGGCGACCAACTCCCCCAGAGCGTTGCCCATCAGTGCCAGCTGGAACAGCACTACGCCCCCGAGCAACCCGAAGCCCATGGGCCGGACCAAAAGGAGCAGCACGACCCCCAACGCAGTGATGGAGCCCAGACGGAAAGCGACGCTTCCCGCGAACGGGCGCCGGTTGATCTTCCCACCGGCTGTGTAGCGGGTGGCCGACAGCTGGAACAAGCGCAGGTTCAAGAGGCCCGCGCCCGCTCCCACCACCACTCCCGCGGCGGCCAGGACCTGGCCAAGGACGAACAGAGCGGCACATGCCGCCAAACAAAGGGCGGCGGCGGAAACGATGGTGCGCCTGACGATCAGGTCGGTGTGCGCAACCGGCAGGTCAGCAAACATGGATGTCAATTAGTACCCGCCAGGGGGCCCGCTGCGTCCGCCGGCACGCTCAGGCGGGCGCCTGGCGCGTACAGGTAGGTCACGCAGCGCTCTCGATGATGATGGGCGGCGGCGCCGGGACATGCTACCTGCTGTACTTGCGGAACTCGGAGCGCACGACCAAGACGGCCAAGGCCGCGCCCAGGCACAAACCGACTAGCAAGAACAAAGGGATCGTGCCCGCCGCCTGGTCTGCCAGCCACCCCAGAGCACCCCCGCCGAGTAGGCACAACGCGCACGCTACGCCTAGCCCGGCATACGCGGCTGCACCCGGGTAGCGCGGGGGCGGAGGCGGCACGTGGTTGCTGCTCATGGTTCGCCCTCGGGCACGGGCAAGTATTCCAGTTTAGGTGAACCGTAGCGCTCCGTGCCATGCCCGCCCAGGCTAGGAAACACGCCTGTAACACTGCAACTCCGACCCCGCAGAGCGCCGGGGCATGTACTGGCGCCGACAGAGCCCCTCAGGTCCGGCTGCTGGGCGGTCTATGGGTGGGCGGATTGGGCGCGCCACGGCCACCGGGCCCGCTTGGGCGCACCACGGGCGGTGAGGGGTGCACTGCGCCCGCGCCCCCCCGGAGGGCACGCAGAGGTGCGGCCCCTGAGCCCCCACCCCGCCCCGGCGCGGCGACCGAGGGCAACCGCGCATTGCCCGCGGCTCCCACCGGTGAGCCACCGGAGACAGCCGAAAGGCGCTCGGCCTCGGACGGTACGTCCTCGCTACGCACCACTCGTACGCCGTGGGCGCCCGGAGTGTGCGCTGGGGGCGTAACCGAGGGCCGGCCGCCCCCAGTGGGGTTGAGAGGCGCCAGCTTCGTCCCCGCTTTCGCGCCGTTGGTGTTGGGCTCCTCGGGCGCCATATCGGTCGCCGCACCGAGGAGCGGGTCGAAACGGGACGCCGACCCGCCCCGGGGCGCGAACAACGTGTACAGCAAGATGGCCAGGCCCCCCACTGCTATCGGTGGTATTTCGTTGTGAGAATTGGTCACCCCCGGCCAGAGCACCGCCCCCGACAGCAGCGCAGTCCACGCCCAGAGGATGACGACCGCCTGGCGGTGCCCATGGCCCAGGCGCATAAGGCGGTGGTGCAGGTGGTTGAGGTCCGCCACAGCCGGGTTGAGGCGCTTGCCGGCCCGCCGCACGACCGCGAACGAAGTGTCCAAGATCGGTATGCCCAAGATAAAGAACGGGATGATGATCGGGGCGAAGAAGAAGTAGGTCCGCCCGCTGAACTGGTAGCTGTTCTGCCCGACGACCGCCAGCGTCGAAGCCGCCACCAGCACGCCGAGCAGCATGGCACCCGCGTCCCCCATGAAGATCCGGGCAGGGTAGAAGTTGTGAGGCAGGAAACCGACACATAAGCCGACGGTTATAACGGCGATCAGCGGCCCCACGTTGTTGGAGGTTATGTTGCCGACGTCACCCAAAGTGTGGGCGTAAAAAAAGAACGCGGCCGCGGCGATCGCGACGATGCCGGCGGCGAGGCCGTCGAGGCCGTCGATGAAGTTGACGGCATTGGCCATCACCACTACCCAGAGCACCGTGCCCAGGACGGCCCAGTTCGCGCTGAGCACCAGCGTCCCTGCCAAAGGGACGTGGAAGTAGAGCATGTTGACGTTGAGGAAGTACAAGATGGTGCCTGCCAACACCTGGCCGGCCATCTTGGCCGGCGGTGACATCTCGCGCAGGTCGTCGACGATGCCCACGACGAAAATCGCTGTCGCCCCGAGCACTATGCCGAGAGGTGCCGAGTTGCCCCGGAAAATCGCGGCGAAGGCGGGTAGCTGCGAGGCGACTGCGACGGCGACGAGCATGCCCAGGTACATGGCCGCTCCGCCGCCGATCGGGGTGGGCCGCTCGTGGACACGCCGGGCGTCCGGGAGGACAAGGAGCGAATGGCGCCGGGCGACCACCCGCACGACAAAGGTCATAAGGAACGTCGTTACCGCAGCCACTCCGAAGATGACCAGGTACTCCCTGAAGTGGGTCACGCTCGCGCTCTCGTCACGGGTAGGGAGCGAACTTGGAGCACAAAGTAGCGACCTCTTCTCGGACCGAGGCCGTTTGGGCTTCGCCGCCGGGACCGGACAGGGCACGGCGGACCAGGTCGGCGATCACGGCCATCTCAGGTTCCCTCATGCCCGCAGTCGTGACCGCGGCGGTGCCCATACGGAGGCCGCTCGTCACAAACGGCGGCCGGGTGTCGCCCGGGACCTGGTTGCGGTTGAGCGTGATCCCGGAGCGGTCGAGCACGTCTTGGGCCATCTTGCCGGTCAGGTCCGGGGCAAAACTTCGCAGGTCGACAAGCAGCAGATGGTTGTCGGTGCCGCCGGAGACGAGCCGGAAGCCCGCCTCCGCCAAGCTGGCCGCGAGTGCTTGCGCGTTGCGCACCACTTGGGAGGCGTAGTCCCGGAACGACGGCTGGGAAGCCTCGAAGAAGGCCACAGCCTTGGCCGCGATCACGTGCTCGAGCGGGCCACCTTGCAGCCCAGGGAAGACCGCCTTGTCGATCGCCGGCGCAAGGGCGGCGCGGCACAGGATGCACCCGCCGCGCGGGCCACGCAGCGTCTTGTGGGTGGTGAAGGTGACGATGTCGGCGTAGGGCACCGGGTTGGGGTGGGCGCCACCGGCGATAAGGCCGGCGACGTGAGCGGCATCGAACAGCATGAGAGCGCCGACCGAGTCGGCGATGCGCCGCAGCGGTTCGGGAGCTATCACGCGGGGGTAGGCGGTAGCCCCAGCCACGATCAGTTTTGGACGGTGCTTGTCGGCCAGGTCGGCGAGCGCCTCGAAGTCAATGCGCTCGTCGCTCTCGCTCACCCCGTAGCCCACAAAGTTGTACCACTGCCCGCTGGCATTGACGGGCGAACCGTGCGTGAGGTGCCCACCCTGGTCGAGGCGCATACCGAGCACGGTGTCACCCGGCTGGAGCACGGCCATATAAGCCGCCAGGTTGGCGTTCGCCCCCGAGTGGGGTTGGACGTTCGCGTGCTCGGCGCCGAACAGCTCGCAAGCCCGGCGCCGCGCGAGCTCTTCGGACTGGTCTATTACGTAGTTGCCGCCGTAGTAGCGCCTGCCCGGATAGCCCTCTGAGTACTTGTTGGTGAGCACCGAACCGGTAGCCGCCATCACGGCCGGCGAGGCGAAGTTCTCAGAGGCGATCAGCTGGAGAGTGGTGTTCTGCCGCTCCTTTTCCGCCTCGATGATGGCAAACAGTTCCGCGTCGGCAGGCACTGTGCCCGAGCCTATAGGGCGTGCACCGCGCAAGCTAACAAGCGTCGGGCACGTGCGGCTTACGCAAGTGCCGCGGCGATCTCGGCCGCGCCAAGGCTTCCCTGGCGCAGGATCCGGGGCTCCCCGGTACAGTCCACCACCGTTGAGGGCTGACCCAGACAGGGGCCCCCGTCCAGGACAAGGGTGACCTCGGCTCCGAGATGCTCATGCACCTCCCGAGCCGTCGTCAGCGGCGGCTCTTGGTGGCGGTTGGCGCTGGTCGTGG
>DATJST010000446.1:0-4933 GCA_035503975.1 Acidimicrobiales bacterium
AACGCCGCTGGCTACGTCGACAACCCGCCGGACTGGGAGCTCAGCGTGAACTTCTGCTCGGGGGCGCTCAGCTCTTGCAACGCCCAGCAAAATAGCCCACTTGTGAGCCTGACGAGCCCCAATGGGCCACAAGGTACATTCGTCGTCGACGAGCTCGACACGCCGGGCCTGCCAAGCCTCGCCATCGACACCACCTATACCGTCCAGGCCTGCGAGCTATTCACCGGTGCGTCCCCGACCAGCTTGCAATCGTGCGCTCCGGTGGACCAAGAAACCATTGATGCCCTCGGCACTCCGGTCAGCACCGCCCGGAGCGCGACTCAGCTCGAGCTCCCGCTCGCGACGACCACCGGCCTGGTCGGCCAGCCCAACCCGGCCAACCAAGGCGACGCAGTAACTTACACCGCGTCGGTGCAGGAAAAGACCGGCGGTGGCGAGGTCGGCGAGGGAAGTGTCACCTTTACCGATAACGGCACGGCTTTGGACTGCAACAACAGCAGCGAAGGCACAGTTAGCGTGGGCACGGGCGGCACAGCGGTGTGCCAGGTGACATACATCGTGGCGAACACTTACGCTGTGGTCGCGAGCTATGCGGACGTGGCCGCGGCCGCCAACTTCGGGCCTTCCGTTTCGCCGCCTTCGTTCATTGAGACTGTCGTTACAACGACCACTACGACTACTACGACGACCACTACCACGACTACCACGACGACGGTGCCGACGACCACGACGACGGTCCCCTCAGGGACGACGACTACAACAGTTGGGTCACCACCGTCGCTCACCACTACCACGACCACGAGCACGACCACAACCACCGACCCCGCCACCACCACGAGCAGTTCGACGACGACCAGTAGCCCGACGACGAGCACTTCGTCCACGACCAGTAGTTCGTCCACGACCACCAGCGTCCCTACCTCGACCTCGACGACCTGAGCGTCTGCTGAGGCCCGCGGTACCGCTGGCGGCGTTGCTCATTTCGCGGCCACAATGGAGCGGAGCTTGGTGAGGCGTTCACCACGCGGCCTGAAACCTGCGACCGGCCCATGGGTCGGCCAGGCGCGCCGGGCCCAGTTGCGGTGCCTCAGTAGATCACGTAGGCGGCCACCAACCAGATTGCCAGGCACTCCACTGCAAAAGCCGCGATCACCAGGGGCGCCAGCCAACTACGCCGGCGCCGCGGCACGGCGGCTGGGATGATCTCGGGGAGCTTGGTGGTCGCGGCGTCAGTGACGACTTGCTTGGGATGGAGGTCGGCGCCACACCGTATGCAATAAAACTGCGTGACAAGATTTCGTTCGTTGCACACGGGGCAGTCGATCTTTTCGAAGATGGCCCAGCCCTCAGTGCCGGGGTAGCGGCGCAGGCCCATGCCGTCCGGCCCGCCGGCGGCGCTTCCCGCGAGCGTCGTAGCGTTGGCCCAGAAGAGCGGGTAGTCACACGTGCCGCAAAAAGATGTCGAAGTGCGCTCGAGGTTATCGAGATGTGTAATGGTGTTGCAGGTGGGGCAGGTTACGTCGACTGGCATTGTCATTGTGCCCCACGGTTCGCCATGGGAAGGATCTTACGCTCGCCGACGTAAAGCTCCGTGCTCGCGTGCGCGGGTACCTCGTCGAGGACCACTTCCGCCAGCTCAGGTTCGGAGAGCCAGCCGGTCGACTGAACCCGCACGGTAACGCGGGGCCTCCGCTCGCTCGCGCCGGCTTCTCCCGAGCGGTAGATGCCACTCTCGTCCGTGACCTCAACCGCCCCCCCCGTAAGGAGCGCCAGCAAGTCCGTTAGGCCCTTTTTGGTGCCGCGCCACCAGCGTACCTTTGCCATCTCCATGACCGTCTGGCGCTGTTGCCGCTCCGGCAGGCTGGGCTCGATGTCGGGCAATCCCAACCAGCTGCCAAGGAAGCGCACCATTGGGAGCGGCGCGACCGCGGGGTCGATGGTGTAGGGGAGGGTGTCCAAGGTGTCCAGGTACGTTCCCGCTTCCTCTTGGAAGATACTGGCGAACCGGTAGAAGAAGTCGAACTCCAGCATGCCGATGGGCAGCTGGCCGACCAGCCAGTCAGGGCGCCGCCGGCCCGGGCTCTGGCCTGTGGGCATGGGCGCCATGCTCTGGGCGCCCCAAGGCGCCGGCGGTGACGTTCCCCCGTTGCCGCCTGCAGCGACCACCAGGGCGCCCGTGACGCGTCCGCCGTCCTTGCTTGCACCGTGCCCTTCGGCCGCAGTCCCGGGACCGCTCGTTGCCAAGTCAGATGCGCTGCCGTCGCCATCGGTCCCGTCCCCGTCGCCCGCGGCCGGATTTGCCGCCGTCCCACCGGTCAAATCCGGCGGACCTATCGGTGCCGCGCCGCCCGGGTCGTCGGGTGTGGCGGTCACCGGACCACCACGACGCTGTGGCTGGGGGAAACGCGGCGTTGTAAACCTGTGGTTTCGTCGTCCAGACCGGGGAGCGGTTGGGGCGCCGACAGGAAAAGTGAATGCTGGTCGAGGCGGACCACCTCCTTGGCGGGACCGTACCTCTTGGCGTTGCGCAAGTCGCACTCGAACAGTAGGACCTCGTCCACGCGGTCCACGCCGTCGATCTGGCCGATCATGTCCGCGAGCGGCCCGGCATTGAGGTCAGTGTCCCACTCCCAACCCTCTCCCGTCGGCCCTCCAGACAGCGGGTTCACCCAGTCGTAGAGCAGCGCGAGCACGTCGGAGCGAATTCGGGTGATCATGTCCTCGTTAGCCGTGGGGACGGCGTGAATGTGAGTGGCCACGGTCACACCCTGGTAGTAGGGAGCCGATATCTGCACCGAAATCCCGAGCAGCCGGCGCGGTTCGAGGTAACGGCTTATGCGGTCCACGAGGCCGTCGGTGAGCGCAAAATCATCGAGGGCCTGGCTCTGGGCCGCCCTCCTCACGCGTGGCACGACGAGCAGGCGCACGGGGCCACCGACCACTTCGGGTTCGAGGCAGCGAACACGCGCCACTTCTGTGGACGCCTCCTTGGCGAGCCGCTCGAAATCATGCGCCGTGACCGCCCGTTGGCTCGTCCGCAGGCTGAACGGGCCCCTTTTCTTCGCATCGGCGATGGGCTCGGCATCCGCTCCGCCCAGGGCTGGGTGGAGGTTTGATACGCGATCGATGTACGCCACCGTGGAACGCAGGCTCGTGAGGGTGTCCTTGGGCACGTTCGCCCGCGAGCCGCCGCCGTGACGGTACGCGAGCATAGTTACCTCGCAATTGGGCGGCGGCACCCGGCCGTGTTGGCGCCAACTGCCGTCCGGGTAGCGCACTCTCGGCCCGAACAGGACCGTCCCGGTGCTGCTGTCGAGCACATAGTGCGGGTCGGCGTCACCCGAACCGGCAAAGTCCTCTACCTCTTCCCAGCTTTCGGTACCACGGGGCCCCGCGACCTGGACGCGTTCGGCAGGGCGGCGGGGTAGCACGGGCGGGTGGCGCACCAAGAAGGACTGCCCGGAAAGGCCGTTCGTACGCCCCAACGTTTCGGGCCCGTAGGCGACGGAGTGCTCGGCGGCGGTGGTGCCCCCCAGGGTGGACACCTCGATCGAGCGGATCTCCGGCGACGCCTGGTAAGTGGGCTCGCCTGGCGCCGTCTGGGTCATCACGACGCGCAACCAGTAGGCCCGGACGCCGCCGAGGGCGAGACCAGCATGCTCAGCCGGTAACAGGAGCACCACGTCGCCGTCACGATTGAGGCCTCCTGTCGAGTCGTCGTGCACGCCGACGGTGACCCACGCCTCTCCCGTCCACGCTTCCCATGTGCGTGGCGGCCTGGTTGGGTAGATACCAAAGCCGGCCGGGCTCGTCGCGCTGACGCGCAGGTTGAGGACCGTCCCCGCCAGGCTCTCGGCAAAGCCGAGGTAGAGCGCGTCGCCGGGCACGGGCTTGGGCTGAGAGGTGAAGCAGTGCAGTGCCGCCCCCGGGAAGCGCAGGTCGTCCCAGGCGTCGACCAGAGCCCCCGTGCCCGTGCCACCCTTGCCGGTCTGAGCCGCGATGAGCTTTGGGGGGGAAATTACCAGGTCTTTCTGGGTCTCGAAAACTACCGGGTCGCCCGCAAAGCCCACCGCGCCCACCTGGGTCCCCGCCCGCACGGTGACCGGCTGTGCGAGGACCGCCGACAGCCAAAAGGTCAGGTCTGCTTTGGCGGCCGTCGGCGGGTAAGGCCCTATGCCCATCAGCTCGAGGAACTTTACGTAGTAGCGGTCTGGCACCTGGTTGAGCCGGTACAGCATCATCTCGCTCATCCAGGCGAACAGTTCGATGAGGGCGACGCCGGGGTCGGAGAGGTTGTGGTTTGTCCACTCGGGGCAGTACTTGGGGATCAGCAGCTTCGTTTCGTCGACAATGTCCTGGAACTGGCGGTCGTCGAGGTTGGGTGCTTGCAGCGACAAGTTTCAGCCTTCCTCTCTCGGGATCACATAAAACGGGTAGACCAGGTTCCGGCGGTCGTTGGTCGTGCGCACCTTGTAGGTGATTGCGATCAGGATCTGATGGGCGTCGCGAGGGTCGGGCGTACATTTCACGTCCATCACCTCGACCCGCGGTTCCCATTGCGCTATTGCGTCCCGCGTGGCCGCCTCCATGAGGCCCAAGGTGTTGAAATTGACCGGCTCGAACACGAGGTCCCATATCTTGCAACCGAACTGTGGCCGCATGAGCCGCTCACCCGGGGCCGTTGACAGCACGACACGCATGGACGCGTCCAAATCCTCGGCTCCGCTTGTGAACCGGATGTTGCCATTAGCGTCCACACCCATCGGGAACGCGAAGCCCCGCCCGACGAACGACGGGTTCGTGGGAGGCAGCGCCGATGTGCGCTCACTCGGCGAGGTCCCAGGTGGGAGGGCGCGGCCTGCTGGAGGGCGGTGGCGCCCTGACGGTAGCAGTGAATTGTCTGGTGATGCCATTGTCGTGTCCCGTACCCGAT
>DATJST010000447.1:0-5013 GCA_035503975.1 Acidimicrobiales bacterium
GAGAGCCTTCTCGTGGTAGCGCAGTCCCCGCCGGGTGTAGGTGCCGGGGTGGAGAGCTGGCCCAGCGTCGTGGACGGTCACCACCAGTGGGGCGGGTACCGGCGGAGCCGCTGGGAACGGGTTGTGGAACAGGTCCGCTCGGCGCAGCTCGGCCGACCAGGTCGCGGGGCCGAGGAGGCGGCGCGCAAGCCCCGCCCCGAGCCGCGCCGTATGCCACCCCTGGAGCAGCGCCACGCGGGGTGCGGGGAGGCGGACCAGCTGGGCTGCGGTGGCGGGCTCGCCGGGCGTGGTGGCGCTGGCGCGGCGGCCGCTCCCATGCCTCCCTGGTGGCACCGCCTCCAGGCCGAGGTCGTAGCGAGCGAGCGCCAGCCGCATCCGGTCGCGGCCGTGCCAGGCGCAAAAGGGCACCACCACGTCCCCACTAAACTGCGCCGCCATGGAGGCCACCAGGCGTGCCGTGTAGCGCCCGGTGCCTCCCGGTGCCCGGTAGAAGAGCTGCTCGACGTCGATAGCTATGCGCACCAAGCGGATCCTGTCCGTGCAGCCCGTCGCCGAACGGGGTGGCTCGGACCACGCTCAGCTGAGACTTTGCCGCTATCTCGTAGCTCAGGGCTGGGAGTTCCATGCCGTCTTCCCCACGGCGCCGCCGTTGGCCGCCGAGCTGAAGGCTGCCGGAGCCGTCGTGCACGTCGTACCCATGCGCCGCCTGACGCGCAGCGCCGGGCGCGGCTACTTCTTGGGCTACGCGCGTGACTGGCCGGTGTCGGTGGCGCGATTGTGGCAGCTCGGGCTGCGCGTGCGGCCGAGCGTCGTGCACAGCAACTCGGCCCATTGCTGGTACGGCTGGCCCGTGGCCTGGCTGCTGCGCCGGCCGCATGTCTGGCATGCCCGAGAGATAGTGGTGCAGTCGGGCTCGGCGCTGCGGTTGGAACGCCTGCTGGCCCGCTATTTCGCTTGGCGGGTGGCCGCGGTGTCGGGACCGGTGGCCGATCAGTTCCCGGGCTCCAAGGTTGTCGTGGTCCACGACGCACTCGGAGCCGAAGACGGGTTCTCACCCGGACATGCCGGTCATTTCCGGGCCGGTGCCGGCATGAGTGACGAATTGGTGCTGCTCGGGGCGGCGGGGCGGCTCGACACCTGGAAGGGCTTCGACCTGCTGCTGGACGCATTTCCCCTGATCAGGAAGCAGCGGCCGGACGTGCACCTGGCGATCGCGGGGGCGCCGGTGCCGGGCAAGGAGGCTTACGCCGCGCACCTGGAAGCCAAAGCCGGGGCTATGGCCGGAGTTCACTGGTTGGGTGCGCGCCAGGACATGGCGGAGCTCATGGCTGACCTCGACCTGTTCGTGCTGGCTTCTACCGAACCCGAACCGTTCGCATCCTCTGCGCTGGAGGCCCTCGCTTGCGGCGTCCCCGTCGTCGCCGCCGACCATGGGGGCTCGCCGGAGATGCTGGCGGCTTGCCCCGAGGCTGCCGGGCGGCTCTTCGCCCCCCGCGATGCCCGGGCTCTAGCCGAAGCCGCACTCGCGGTCCTGCCGCCCTGGCCATCGAGCACCGCCCGGCGCCGGGCGCGCCCGTCCTGCTTGGTCGGCGACCCTACGGCTTTCACCAAGCTGTTCGAACTGGCGCTGTCGCGCGCCGGCCATTGACGCGTTCGCCGTAGCACGGGTCCCAGCATGGCATGCCCGCTGCCGGGCTAGCCGTCCCGGGCACAACCCACCCCGCCGGCCTGGGGAGACGCGGCCCCCGGTGTTAGGGTCCTCCAGGTGCGCGTTCTGGTGACCGGGAGTAGCGGCTTCGTCGGCCCGTGGCTGTGCCGCCACCTCGAGCAGAACGGCGACGAGGTCCTCGAGCTGCCCAGCGACGCAGACGTCACCGACGCCGCGAGCATCGCGACTGCCATCGCCGGCCTGACCCCGACCGCCATATGCCACCTCGCTGCCCAATCGAGCGTGCAGCGCTCGTGGGAGGACCCCGCCGGCACCTTCAGCGTGAATGCCGGCGGCACTCTCAACGTCTGCTCGGCCGCGGCGCAGCTCCCGAGGCCGGTGCGGGTGCTGATAGTCAGCTCGGCCGAGGTCTACGGGCGGGTGGCACCGGAACGCATGCCGGTCGGCGAAGATGAGCCCTATGCACCTGTCACCCCCTATGCGGCCAGCAAGGCGGCGGCTGAGATGGTCGGGCTGCAGGCCTGGTACGGGCGTGGTGTCGAGGTCGTCTGCGCCCGCGCCTTCAACCACACGGGCCCCGGCCAGCCCCCCGGCTTTGTCGTGCCCGACCTGGCCGCCCAGGTGGCGAGCGCCGCTCGCGGCGAACTTGAGCGGGTCAGCACCGGCAACCTGGAAGTCAGCCGGGACATCACCGACGTGCGCGACGTCGTACGGGCTTATCGCCTGCTGCTCCACCACGGCAGGCCGGGTGTGGCCTACAACGTGTGCCGCGGGGAGGCCGTACTCATTTCCGACCTGTTGCGGCGGCTCATGGAGATCGCCGGCGTTCGAGTACCCGTTTGGGAGGACCCCGCCCGCGCCCGGCCGGCGGACGTGGCGAGGCATTTAGGCAACCGCGCGCGCTTGCATGCTCTCACGGGATGGCAGCCCGAGATCCCCTTGGACCAGACCCTTGCCGACGTCCTGGTCGCCTTGGCTGTCCCGCCCGCAGCCAGCTGAGCGCTGCGCCGAGCGCCATCGCCCCTGCTATCCGTGGCTGTAGCGGGTGTTCGGGGGCCAGTTGCGCCGTTTCCGGTCGCGCTCTGAGGTTCTCGGTGTACCAGCGGTACGAGGAACAACGCCAGCGCGACCAGTTCCCGCGATGCACCCAAAACGTGCTGGCCCGCCGGTGGCGCCGACCCGCCGGCGCCAACGCGCCGGCGGGTGAAGCTTGCGTCGCTATTCGGGCTTGCGCTTTGTCCCGAGGAGCGATCCCCAGGCGGCGCGGCCAATCGCGATGGCGTCCCGGGCCAACTCCTTGGTCTCTCCGGGAAGGTCGCTTACCAGGTCATTAGCCGCGCGCAGGAACTCCTCGACCTCCGGCCTGAGTTCCCCGGCTGCCTCGGCCGCCTCGGCCACCGCAGGCTTGGCCCGCTCGGCCGCCTCGAAAACCAAGGGCCCGACGCGCTCTCCCACCTCTGAGATGAGGGGCGCTAGACGCTCGGCGACGTCGTTGACCAGTGGCCGCGCACGCGCCGCCGCCTCGCCCACGACCGGGGCCACGCGCTCGGTGACATCGGCGACGACCGGGCGGAGGCTGTCAGCGGCCATCCCGGCCACGCCCGTCACGATCGGCCGTGCCCAGTGCTCCCGCCCGCGGCGCCCATGCCGGTGCTCGGTGCTCGGACGGTGCACGACGCCGTCGCGCCCGGCTTGCACCGGCGCTCTCGCTCCGGCTGCTCCGCCTGCTCCGGCTGCTCCGCCTGCTCCAGCTGCAGTGCGGGGCTGCTCGCCCCGCTGCGGTAGGGCGGCGGTGCCGCCGCTCACCGCGCGGACGGCCTGGCCCATCTGGCGCCGCAGGGCTCGCCGGTACACCTGCACCTTTTGGTAGCCGAGGACCCCGAAACCCACCGCTACGTAGGCGGGGTCTTCCAGGTACCCCAGGGCTCTTGCCATACGCCCCAAGTTCGGATCTGCCACGCGCCCAGCGTACCTTCGCCGCCCCGGCCTGCACGGTAGCCGTTGGCGTAATCAGGCCCGGGCATCCCGGCTGCTAAGCTGGAGCGCTCTGATGGGTGCTGAGCGGGCCGCGCCTGCCGTGGTGGCGGTGGTGGTGGCGTGCCACCCGGGCCCGTGGTTCGACGAAGTCCTCAAATCCTGGGCGGCCCAGGACTACGCCGAGCTGTCGGTGGTAGTTGCCCTCATCGGCGACGACCGCGAGTCGGCGGCCAGGGTCTCAGCGCTCCTTCCCGCCGCGCACCTCGCCCGACTGCCCGAGGGCACCGGCTTCGCGATGGCGGCCAACCGCGTGCTGGAAAAGGTCGACGGGGTCGCTCACTTCCTGCTGTGCCACGATGACGTGGCCCTGGCGTCCGGGGCGGTGCGGCTGCTGCTCGAAGAGGCCTACCGCAGCAACGCCGGCCTGACGTCCCCGAAGTTTGTGATATGGGACAAGCCGGAGCTGCTGTTGTCCGTCGGCCTGGGATCGGACCGCATGGGTGTGACCTACCCGCTGGTGGAGCGGGGAGAGCTCGACCAGGGCCAGCACGACGCCGTGCGAGAAGTGTTCGTCGCCCCGTCGGGGGCTCTGCTCGTGCGCACCGACCTTTGGCGAGCGCTGCGCGGGTTCGACCCTGTAGCCCGCGATCCGGGCGAAGATCTCGACCTCAGCTGGCGGGCGCACCTCGCTGGAGCTCGGGTGGTGGTCGCCCCCCAGGCTGTTGCGCGTCACCTGGAAGCCACTCGGCAGGGCCTACGTCCTGGCCGGCCGGGCAGCGAGATGTGCCGCGAGGAGCACCGCTTCCGCGAGCTGTGGACCTGTTACAGCCCGCCCGGGCTGGTCTTGGTCACGCCCGTGGCCGTCTTCTTCGCCGCGGTGGAGACGGTGTGGCTACTTTTGCACGGGGCAGCCAGGCGTGATGGAGGAGCCCGGCGCGATGCCGGCCTGCCGCTAATCGCCCTCGTCCGCTCCTTCCGCCGGCCCCGCGAACTGTGGCTCGCGCGGCGCCATACCCAGTCGCTCCGGCGGGCCAACGACCTGGCTATCTGGCGCTCGCAGAGCAAAGGTAGCGCCAGGTTGCGTGAGACGGTACGGCGCCGCCTCGAAAAAGGCCACGAACTGGCCTGGGTCGCTTCCCGCGCCACGGCCAAGGTGGCCGCCAGGCCGGTGGCTCCGGCCGGTGCCAGGTCCAGCTCGTCGGCTGCTCCACGGCGCCATGACCTGCCCGCCGATGTTCCACGGCGCCACGAGGTAACTGCCGATGTTCCACGGCGCCATGCGGTGCCCGCCGACACCACGTCGACGGCTACCAATGGGTCGTCCCCTCATGCCGACGGCCCGGTACCGGGCCCGGCGGCCGCCGCCC
>DATJST010000448.1:0-6698 GCA_035503975.1 Acidimicrobiales bacterium
TGGGGAAGCGCTTCCTTCCTGATCGAGAGCGTGACCCTTTCGACCGGCATAAGCTGAGCTTGTGAACGCGGTACGACCACCAACACTCACCGAGGTCGCGCGCCTCGCCGGGGTGTCACTGACTACTGCGTCGAAGGCGATAAACGGCCGGGACCGGATTGCTGAGGGGACCCGAAGGCGCGTGTTGCGCGCGGCCAAAGGTCTCTCCTACTCGCCGAACCTTGTCGCCAAGAGCTTGGCGCGCGGCCAGAGCAGCATTATCGGGGTCCTCCTGAGAGACCCGATGGTGCACCGCTTCGCCATGCCAATCGTTATCGGCGCGCAGTCCGCGCTCGAGCGGCGCGACTTTTCTGCCATCATTACTGACGCCAGAGGGGTGGTTGACCGCTTTGCCGACTTGGCGGTCATGCTCAGGCAACGAAATGTGGACGGGCTGTTGATCGTCGGCGACAACCAGAGCCCGACTCCTTCGATCAGCGGATCGGTGAACATCCCGTGCGTCTATGTCTACGGCCCGACCAGCAACTCGAGGGACGTAACCCACCTGGTGGACGACTTCGCCGGAGGCGTCGCGGTCGTCAACCACCTGCTTGACACCGGGCGCAGGCGACTGGCTCATATCACTGGCCCCGAGGGCTCCCACGCAGTCGAGCAGCGTGTTGCCGGGATCGCACATACCTTGAGCGAGCACGACCTGGGGCTTGTCGCTCCCGTAAGGTACGGCAAGTGGTCCCAGCGCTGGGCGCGCCAGGCAACACTCGAGCTCCTAGCCGAGGCTCCCGAACTCGACGCCATCGTATGTGGCTCCGACCAGATCGCCGCCGCGGTGCTGGAAACGGTCGTTGCATCGGGCCGTCTGGTCCCAGCTGACGTCGCGATCACTGGATATGACAACTGGACGGTATTTGCCCTTGAGACCGACCCAGCTCTCACGACCCTCGACATGGATCTCGAACACCTGGGAGCGACGGCAGTGAGCGACCTCTTCGCGAGGATCGGCGGTGCCCGGGTCGGTGGAGGCACCCGCCATCACGAAGGGACCTTGGTCGTTCGAGGCTCGACAGATAACCGGCCGGCCTTGCCGCCGCCTCCGACGCCAGCTCCGAGGTCGTCGCCGCGCCGCTCGGCGCCAGCCAGGGGTGGACGGAGGGCCGTGAGAGGTTTGACCTAAAGCGCCTTTTCCCTCAAGAAGGCCAATCGTTCCGGTTGACTGCGCCACCACGTGGCCATGACCTTAAGAGGTGCCATGCGACGCACTGGCCCGATCGTGGTAGGCCTGCAGGTGGCCGTCGCGTCCGCACTCCTGACAGCGTTCACGGCAGTTGCGCCGGGCGGCTCCTCCGCCGCAGCCGCCAAGGTCTCGGCGCCCAGGGCGTCCTTGGCTCACGATGTTAGAAGTGGCTCCGGAAAAGCCAATACCGCCCCTCGGCACGGCAGAGCCACTATTCATGCAGAGACGGGTGTGCGCCGCTTGGCGGGTGAGCGGGCCCGGCCCTGCCTCACCTGCAGGACGCCCGCCGGCCTTCATGTGACCTGGCAGGTCCCTGACATGGCTACCGTCAACCACCCCGTGCAGACGTACCTGGAAGTGAGCACCGGTCCAGCTCTGCACGACGTGACCTTGCGGTTCACCACGAGCGGCGCTATCTCGTCCTTCCGGCATGGCACCCTGGCCAGCTCGGTCAGGTCAGGGACGTTCTGGGCGCCGGCCAGCTTCAGCATCGCAAGGCGCGGCGCCGGTGGCATCGAAGTCACCATCTCCGGCACCAATGCGGCGCGTGAGTGGATGGGTGCAAATACCCAGCTGAACTATGCGTTCGCTGGCAACACGGCCGTCCTGACCACCGGGGGAACCCGCGCCGCCGCCCTTTCCGCGCACGGCGGTGGGTCGCGGCCGGTGGCAGGAGTGGGCGGTGTGGCCCTCCTCTTGACACCACTAGAGCGAATGCTCTAGAAACGTTCTAGAGCGATCGCTCCAGTGGGCGGTCGGGCCTGTGATCGCCCATCGCCCAAATGACCCAAACGAGATTGCCCAAGTGAGGAGGACGCTATGCCCATGATCGATGTGTACGCGACGGCAGGGACCTTCACCGACCCCCGCCAACTCGCTGTCGACCTGGCCGGGACGCTGAGGGCGATCGAAGGCGTGCCCGACATCCCCATGTTCAGGCGCAACACGGCGGCCTTTGTCCATGCACTACCGAATGACGCCATGTCCAACATCGATGGCGACAACGGCTACGTCCGGGTGCAGGTACTGACCAATGCCGGTGCGCTCGACCGCGACAAGCAGCTCGCCGTGGTCCGCCAGTTCACCGACCTGATCACGGCGGCGGCCGCAGACCCTTCGCTCTCCGACCGGACGTGGGTGTTGCTCACCGAAGCAGTGGAGGGGGGTTGGGGCCTATGGGGTCATGCGAACACCAACGCCGAGCTGGTTGTGGCGGCCCGCGCCGAGATGGCCCAGCTGAGCTCCAATCGAGCGGAGACCGACTAAGGCCGGCGGCGGCCCGGTCCAGCCGGGTGCGGCCTGGTTCGGCCGGGTGAGCCTCCCCGTACCCCCGTGCGGGCCCCGGCCTACAACGCCACCAAGTGGGGGTCAACGCGTTCAGCGAAGCTCTCCGACAAGAAGTGACCGGACGGCACGTACGCGTGGGCATTATCGAGCCGGGAGCGACCGACACGGAGCTGCGCAGCCACAACCGGCCCGAGGTCCAGGAGGCCATGGACCAGCGTTTCGCGGGCGTGGAGCGGCCGCAGGCGGACGATATCGCGCAGGCCGTTTTGTACATCGTCAGCCAGCCCCGCCACGCCGCCGTCAACGAGATCCTCATCCGACCTACCGAACAAGAGGGATAGCCGCTCACGAGGCTGTGTTTTCGGCCGAACCGTAGGAGAAAGGCTGGACCAGGCTGAGCGTGTTGCCCGAGCCGTCTCGCTCGAGAACCCCACCAGCAGGCAAACTTCGGTAACCGACAGGTTGGCCCACCGCAGGAGGTCCTTGGCCCGTTCGACGCGCCGGCGAGCCAGATATTTGGCTGGCGTTTCGCCGTAGGCGTCCTTGAACGCGCGGACAAAATAAAACTTGGAGAACCCCGCGTGTGCCGCGACTTGGGACAAGTCGAGCGGCTCCGCGAAGCGGCGGTCCATGAGGTCCCGCCCGGTGCGCAAGCACACGATCCGCTCAGTGCTGCTCACCGCATACGGCCTTATCCTACGGTTCGCGGGTTGGGCCCTGCAGAACGCTCAAACTGTTGATCTCGGGATGGGCGGCCTCGTCCACGATCACGTTGCCGAAGGTGTCGACCCAGGCCGTGGGAGCCGCCCCTTCTTGGGCGTAGGCGTGCCAGAGCTGTTCGAGACGGGCCGCCCCCTCGGGTGTCATGCCATCGACCCGAATGACCTGGGCACCGTAGGAGTTCGCCTTTGACACCAGCTGGGTCAGTTCGACCGGATCGCTCACGACGTGGTCGAGGACAATGGCCTTGAGCCCTGGCGGGCGGTATATCCATCGCAATTCCTCAGCCCAGCTCATCACCTCGTCGCCTTCGCCGCTTTCACGGCTTTCAGCTCGGGAACTCTGGTCGTCGCCCTCGGCGCGCGTACGCGTACGCGTGCTCGCTCCGTCCTCCTCGACGAGGGTGGTTGACGGCCGGGGGGTTCCTCCTGCCGGCGGTGCGGGCGTTGTCCCCGGCCCCATGGGTTGGGTGGGCTCGGCGCCAGGGCCGATGTACTCCGGGATGCCGCTTACCGTCCCCGGCGGGACCGAGACGTCCCCACCCGGCCCGATGGGCTCGGGAACACCCGTCGAGACTGGCCCCATCGGTAGGGTCGGTTCGTACCCCGGCCTCATCGGTAGGGTCGGTTCGTACCCCGGCCCGATCGGCTCGGGAACGCCCGTCGACACGCTGGGGTCGAGGTAGGCGTCTCCCTCCGGCCCCACATGGACGGGCACGCCGCCGCCTCCTCCGCCACCACCACCCCCACCGGAGCTTCCACCATCAGGTGGTCCGCCCTCGCGGCCGACGGGCGGTGCTGGGGCCCGGCTGTTGGCCCGCACAAAGGTGAAGAACCCGTTGATCGCGCCGCTCTCCACCATGTTCGTGAGCACGAGGTCGAAGAAGTCACCCACGCTGGTGACCGGCCATTTGCCGTCGATAGCAGTTTGCATAAGGACCTGCGTGGTGGTTGAAAACGGCGTGGCGAGCGTGGTTCCGGCCCACCGGGCGAAGAGCTTTTCGCCGCCCGTCAATAACTCGGCACCTGTGATGCCGAAGGCCTCCATCGTCTCGGGCGCCATGTCACCGACCAGCTTGCCGAGGCCGTTGCCAATGGTCCCGGCCAACTTGCCACCGACTGCCCCTCCGACGAACCCGGCTGCGGCCGCGATGGCGCCTTCTTTCGCCACCGAGCCCCAGTCGATACTTGTCCGGTCACTGAAGATGATCTCTCCAACCTGACCAGCGAGGTTCTGAGTCGCCGCATAGGTACCGCCGCCGACAGCGACCAGGCCGGCGGTGCCCATCGCGCCGAGCTCGAGCGCTCCTGCGGCACCGCCAGTGAGAGCCGTCGCGGCAACGGCGCCGGCGACCTTGGCCACCTTTAGCCCGGTAACCGCGCGGCTGGCACCCTTGTCGGCGTCCTTGAGGAACGCCTCCCAGTCCTTCTCCGCCTTGTCGAGCCTGCGGTCGCCCTCCTCGAGGATGGTCACGATCGCCTGCACGCGCTGCTCGTCTACTGGCACTGCGGCTCTGCGAGCCGCTTCGTCCATGCTGGCGCCTTCGCCGGCCGCCACCATGGCCGCCCACTGGCTCTCTCGGAGCATCTGGCCAGCATCAGCCATGTACTCGGCCACGGCCGACCAACGGGACACATCGGGCCAGTCGGCGCCGCCGGCGATCGATGCGACCCCGGCGGCCCAGCGGGACGAGAAGCTCCCGCCGAACTCCTCCTGCCAGCTGCGCTGGCGCTTTTCGCCGTTGCGGGCATCGTCGAGCAAGCTCATGTAGAAAGATTCGAGCTTTTCGACGGCTTGGCGGTCTGTGAGCCCGGAGAACTTCTCGGGCGTGCCGTAGACCGTGTACTCCAGGTCCCAGCCACCCCCGGGGGCGGGCGTGCCTCCGGCCGGGGAGGGCTCGGGTGCCGTCTCCAGCAGGCTTCGGTCGGGAGGCCCGCCACCCAGGCCAGGGAGGCCAATTGGCGCGAGGTTCGCGGGGTCGGCGGTACCTTCTGTCTCGGGTTTCGTTCCCTCGGGTTTCGTTCTCTTGGGTGCCGTCTCCAGCAGGCTCGGGTCGGGAGGCCCGCCACCCAGGCCGGGGAGGCCGCGAGGCGCGAGGTTCGCGGGGCCCGCGGTCCCCGGCTCGGTTATTGCCTGACGTTGCAGCGTGGCCGCATTCTCAACCAGTTGCATGACGGCCTGGTTGCCGACGCTTCTTTGCAGCGAAGTGAGCAACTGGTGCGTAGGGGAGAGGCCACCCTCATCGGGAGCGGCGCCGTCATGCGGCGGTACCCGGATACGAACCCGGGCGCGCGCCCGCGCGCTCGTGGGTTCTTTGTGGGTGCCGTCCGGCATTGGCAGCATCATAAGCCTAGGTCGAGCGGGCGGGTAGAAGACTGCCCATAGGGGCAAGTATTTCGGGCAGAGCTCAATATCCTCTAGGGCGAGGGATCTTTTAGGTGGCACCGTGCCGGGGCTCGGTTGGGCATGCCGGCCCTCGGGCGTCCTACCGACAAGCCCGCGTCGCAGACGTGGGCAGGACGCGCCAACACCAGAGTGGCTCGAGGCCGAATACGTGACTGAACTGAAGATCTGGGTGCATTGGAGGAACCGGTCGCGTTTTCGGCCCGCCCCCTAACGCGGTTACGCCGAGAACCTCGGACCGCGACCAGATACAGGGGCGGGCGCGGCAGCCGCGCCGCGCTGCGCCTGGCCGCCTCCCACTCGAGGCCGCCGTGGGCGTCGAAGCTCACGGCCGCCAATTGGGCCCCGCCCTCGGGCTACGAGTAGCAGAATGCTCGGATGAGCGGAGACGGGATCTTCAACTGGTGGCCGATGCGTACGAGCGATGTGACCGCCTGGGCCGCTCTGCTGGCCGATATCCGCGAAGTCGACCATACGTGGGAGTACTTCACCGAAACCGAGCTGCTCGAGGAGTTCGACGACCCACGTCGGAACTTTGAGGACGGGTCCATTGTCGTCTTCGCCGGGGACACCATGGTCGGCTACGGCGTGTTGGTCACCCGCTCGACGGCTGAACCAGACCACGACATGCGCTTTGACGGGGGTGTCCACCCGGCGTACAGGGGCCGTGGGTTGGGAAGCCAGCTCTTGGACTGGGCCGAGCCGGCGGCCCGTCGTTTGCACCGCGCCCTATACCCAGGGCATCCCTTGTCTCTAGCGGGCTCGTGCTCGATTGACAGCCCCGCGGCAATGGCACTGTACGAGAGCCGTGGCTACGAGCAGGTCCGCTGGTTCAACGGCATGGTGCGGGATCTCGGTGACGCCGTCGGCGGCCCAGTGGCGCCGCCGGGCGTCGAGATCGCACCCTGGCGGCCAGAGTTCTCCGAAGCGGCCAGGACGATGAGGAACGAAGCCTTTCGCGATCACTGGGGCTCTACTGATGCTGCACCCGAGGACTGGGCACATTTCATGGCGGTTGCGGCTTTTCGTCCGGAGCACAGCTTCCTGGCATTTGCCA
>DATJST010000449.1:0-3400 GCA_035503975.1 Acidimicrobiales bacterium
CCGAGGCGGACTGGGCGGCGACGGTCCGGGAACGGGTCGAATACCTCCGCCAAGAGGCTCGCCTCGAGCTGGCCCGCGACCGCTCCCGCGCCGTCGGCCACGCCCGCCAGGAAGAGGTGCTGCAGGCTTGGCAGGCCTGCCTGGAGGCGGACCCGACCGACGAGGAGGCGGCGTCAACGCTCATGCAGCTGTACATCGCCCGGGGCCGCCGCCCGCTCGCGGTCGCCATTTATGAACGCTGTCGCACTGCGCTGGCCAACCTCGGGATGAAGACCTCGCCGGCACTCGAGGAAGTGCGCGCCAGCGCGGACGGCCGAGAGCCCCGGTTCAGGGGACCGAGCAGGCCGGCTGGGACAGGCGCCGCCGCCATCCGGCAGGGGGAGGAACGCCGCCTTGTGAGCGTTGTTTTTGTCGAGCTCGTCCCAGCGGGCCTTGGTGGCCAGGTCGACCCTGAGGACCTCCGTGAGCTGATCAGTGTCGGCCTCGCTCAAGCGATGAGCGAGGTGGAGGCGTTCGGGGGGACGGTGGCGTCGATCTCCGGCTTCGGCATGTCGGTGCTCTTCGGCGCCCCGCAGTCCCACGAGGACGACCCTGAGCGAGCCCTCAGGACCGCGTTGCGCATCGCGGCCGCAGTGGGCGAGCCGGCGACTGACACCGTATCCCTTCTCGGCGGCGGCGCAACCCGAATGGGCGCTTCACCGGCGGCGCTTTCTGTACGGATTGGCGTCGAGTCCGGGACGGCCGTGGTGGGGCCTACCGGAGACGGCGACCATAGGCGCTACGAGGCGGTAGGCGGGGTAGTGGGCGTGGCCGGGGCGCTGCAGTCAGCGGCCAAACCGGGCACCGTGCTCGTGGGGCCGATCACTCGTGCCGCCGTCCAAGAGATCTTTGAGTGGGGGCCGAGCCAAGAGATTCCCGTGCCCTCGGTCGCCCACCGGGTCAGCGGGAGCTACCTCGTCGCGGCGCGGCCAGGCGCCGTTGCCGAAGTAGGCCGGCGTCGTCTGGCCGCGCGGGTCCCCGTCGTCGGACGCGGCGCCGAGCTAGCGGTGCTCACAGGTGCCGTTCGCGCCACCGTGGCTGGGAGGGGCGGCGCGGTCGTCGTGGTGGGTGAGCCTGGGCTCGGCAAGACGCGCCTCATCGCCGAGTGCCGGAAGTTCTTCATGAGCTGGGTGGGGGCGGCGTCGGGCCGGCTGCCGCTGTGGCTGGAGGGCCGCTGTGCGTCCTACGGTTCGTCGACCCCGTACGGGGCCTACCAGCAGCTCCTGTGCCGGTTCATCGGGGCACCAATGGAGGCCGGGGCGGCGGCGCTGCGCCCCGCCCTCGGATCGGCCGTGCGCGCCGTGATGGGCAAAGACAGCGACCTCTTGCCGGTGCTGGCGCACTTGATGGGGATGCCACCAGGGGCGGAGGGGTCCCACCTGGGCCGGATGAGCCCGGCGGAGCTGCAACACGTCACGTTCGCGGCGGTGCGTTCGCTCCTGGCCAAGCTTGTTTCCCGCGGCCCGACGGTGCTCGCCCTGGAGGACCTGCACTGGTCCGACCCGACTTCGCTTCGTTTGACGGCCGACCTCGCGCCGCTGGCCGCGAACGGCCCGCTGCTGGTCCTGGTGACGCGCCGGCCAGAGCCCGACCCGGGGGTCGGCGACATGGAAGCTGCGCTAGGTCAGTGCCTCGGCCCCGCCGCGCAGCTTCTCGAGCTCGTCCCCATTCAAAGGGCAGATGAACGAGCCTTGGCGCGCTCCCTCGTGGGCGGCGACATTAGCGACGACGTAGTGGACGCAATCTGCGAGGGTGTGGACGGCAACCCGTTTTTCTTGGAGGAGAGGATGGCATCGTTACTTGACACCGGTGCCCTACACCGCCACGCCGCCGGCTGGCGGCTCCGGCGTGAAGGTACCGCTCCTGTGCCAGAGGCGCTCGAGCGGTTGATCCGTTCCCGTGCTGACCGTCTTAGCTTGCCCGCCCGGCAGGTCGTTGTCGCCGCCTCGGTGCTCGGCCAGGAGATCGAACGCTGTGCGCTGGTCGTCGTCAGCGAACTAGAGACTGAACTGGACGACGCCGTCTCCGAGGTCCTGGCGGCTGGCCTCCTGGTCGAAGTGCGTGGCCAGTCTGATCCCCGGTACCGTTTCCGCCACGCCTTGATCCGTGAGGCGACCTACAGCGGCTTGCTGCGTCCGCAGCGCCGCCAGCTCCACGCCCGTGCCGCCTGGGACCTGGAGGCACGCTTCGCCGATCGACTGGATGAGGTGGTGGCCGTGCTGGGCGGCCATTTCGCTGCGGCCGGAAACGTGGACCGAGCCGCATACTACCTGGAGCTGGCCGGGGACCGCGCCGCCCGGATCTTCGCCAACGACGAAGCCATTGAGTTGTACCGCCAGGTGCTGGCCGTGATCGATGGAGACGGCAAGGCCGTCGCTCGGGACAGACGAGCTCACGGGCCGGTTCAAACCGCATCTGCTGCGGCCGTATGCGAGAAGCTTTCCGCCCGTCTGAGCTTGATCGACCGCTTCGGCGAAGCGCGGGCAGTGGCGCTTGACGGGATCGCCAGGGCCCCCGAGGAGGACACGCTACGAGCGGCGCGGCTGCGGTACCTGTTGGCCACTCTCGAGGGTCAGGAAAACCATCGAGATGTGGTAGACGAGCTTTTCGAAGCGGCCGAAAAATTGATCCGGCCGTGCGGGCTCGGCGACGACCAGGAGCGGGTGGATGTCTGGCTGGCCGTACAGGTTAACAGGGCGTGGAACGCCCAGCTGTGTAACGAGGTCGAAGGCGCCGCCGCGATCCTTGCGAGCGCACGGCCGCTAGCGGAGGCGAGAGGCAGCCCGGGGGGCGTGGCGGGCTTTTACATGCTCGTTTCAATGCAGCACATAATTGAGCGGCGCTACGAGGTGGACGCGGAGATCCTTGCAGAACACCGGCGGGCGGCAAAGGCCGCGCAGGAAGCCGAACGGACAGAGTGGGACTTGATTAACCTCGCGACACTTCGGAACAACACGATGCTCAACCTCGGTATCGCCTTGACGTGGTTCGGAGATCTGGCCGAAGCCCGGCACGTCCTTACCCAAACCCTGGCAGACGTTGAGAGGGTGGGGACTCCCAATGGGAGCAGCATGGCGATAACAGCGCTGGCCTTTACGGCGTGGCGCCTTGGGGACGTCGAGCTTGTACGCGAACTCGCGCCCCAGGCTCGGGCTGCGGCGGCTACGGGGCCAAAAACAGGGTACGACTGGTTCTACGTGGCGGCAGCAACCGCAGCGCTGGAGGCGTGGGTTGCCTGGCGTGGCGACCGAACAGAGCAGGTGATCGCGCTCGGGCCAGAGGCAGTCGAGCTCTGGAAATCCCAGTTGAAGACGTACCCATTTCGGTGCGTGGCCCTTTACCCCCTTGCCTCTGCCTGCCT
>DATJST010000450.1:0-7130 GCA_035503975.1 Acidimicrobiales bacterium
CCGCGTCCAGATGGGTTGGCGATGTAGGTGATCTCCGGCTCCCCGTCGCCGACCCCGGCCATGTTCTCGTCTGCGCCGGTTGGCGCCGTGGTGACCACTGGTGCTCCCCATGCCGACCCGCCGTCGGAGCTGTAGTCGATCACCTCGCCCTTGTTGTCGGCCCACAGGGCGTAGACGCCGTTCGACGAGTCGTCAGTGGCGTCCAGCCCTCGGAATGCTTGCCGGTGCCAATTCTGCTTGTTCTGCAATGCAGGTCAGGCGCACATATTATTCCGACGGCCGCCAAGAACCTGTGCTCGCGCAGAACGAAAGGGCGTGTTCCCGTCCCTTACCGGGAGCGCCGGACCGGGCGCAGGCGGGGCCACCTACCGGTGCATGAGCGGCGCAGAACGGTGAGCGTTCTGGCGCGCGTGCGGCTTACAGCCGGGCGAACGCCGGGCCCTGCCGACGGCGGACAGCAGGAGCCAGGAATGACAACGGGGGGTTGACAGACGCTTCTGGCAGCGCATTACACTGCGGTTCATGGCCAAACCCGTCGCGTCGGCGGCGCACGCCAGGCTCCTCGATGACCTGAAGCGGGCCCGAGCGGCGGCGATCGAGCACGCCCGCGTCGCCCAGGAGTTGGCGCAGCGCCGCCGGCGGCTGATCGACGCCCTGCTGGCCGAGGGTTTCTCGCAGGCCGATGTAGCCCGCGAGTTGGGCGTGAGCCGCCAGGCGGTCCAAAAGATGGTCGCCGCCGGCGAGGCCCGGGCCCGCCAGTGAGCCAGCTTCGGACGCTGCGGTTCGGGGTGTTCCCGTTGGGCGCGGCCGGGACCCCCGACGGCGTGGCCACGGGCCCCGCCGACGACTGCGAGCAGATGGCCGCCGCCCTGGAAAGGCTCGCTGGCGGCGGCCGGCCCTGGTTGGTCCGCATGTACTCCGGCTGGATGGGAGCGGAGTCGGCACGAGCATCCCTCGAGCACATGGACCGGTGGGCCACCGGACCGTGGGATCTCGACATGGTGTTGTGCTACCGGGACCGGACCGGGGACCTCGACGGGTGGCTGGCCTTCGTGGGCGAGGTGATCGCCCGATGGGGTGACCGGTTCTCAACCCTGCAGGTCACCAGCGAGGCCAACCTCGCCGGGGCGCCCGGTGCCGCCGATGGCGATTACCCCCGGGTGGCCGAGGCCCTGGTGCGGGGTGTGCTCCGGGCCGCCGAAGCCAAGAGTGACCTCGGCGCTGCCCTCGGGATCGGCTTCGCCGTGGCGTTCGAGCCCTACCCCGAACGGTGCTTCTTGTGGCCCGAGGTCCGTCAGCTCGGAGGACGGGACTTCCCCGCCGCCGTGGATTACGCCGGCATCGACATGTACCCCGACGTGTTCCCGTCGCGACCGCCCATGACCCTCGAAGGGCTCGGCGAGGCCGTAGGCCTGATGCTGCGGGCCTTCCGGGCGCGGGTCCTCGAGCCGATCGGGATCGGCCCGGAGGTGCCCGTCCACATCTGTGAGAACGGGTGGCCGACCGGACCGACGCGCTCCCCGCAACGCCAGGCCGACGCCATCGAGTCCGTGGTGCGCGCCGTGCACGCCGCCCGGAGCGACCTCAACGTCACCCACTGGGAGCTGTTCACCCTCCGCGACGCCGACAGCGCCAACGACGACCTCTTCTACCAGTTCGGGATCCTCCGGGACGACTACACGCCCAAGCCGGCCTTCGATCGGCTGATCCGGCTCTACGGGGATCTCGGCTGACGCAAAACGTTCCGCGCACGCGTGTAGTCGGCACCGGTGCCCGCTCCGCTCGGAAAGACAGCATGCATCGCTGGCGCCCGTCGTTCTTAGCCCTAAGCCCAGCCTGGTGGGGGCCTAGTGGCTCCTTTCCCGGTGATTTTGTCGGGGTAAGCCCTGGTCAACGGCTTGCATGAGGCCGCTGGGCCCACCGTATGAGCCTCCTGAGGCGCGATGATGGCTCAAATCCATACGTGCCGAACGTCACCGGTGGCCCCCATTGCCTAGAGGGCCCGCCCTTCCCGTCACCTTTGAGAGTTTCTTGCAGTTTTGCGAGTTGCTGACGGGAAAGCAGGCCCCCAAGGCCGACGGCGAAGCGCAGGATAGCGAGTTTCTGACATTAACCGGCTCCACCTTCGCGAGTTCCTGTCGTTTTTCACAAGAAACTCGCGAACCTCGAGGGCGTGCCCCTACCTTCGCGAGTTTCTGACATTAACTTTGCGTAACGGAAGATGGCGAGGTCGGCAAGGGCGATGAGCGGGTCGTCGGCAAAGCAGATGCGGCTCGTGGCACTAGGCCGCCACTAAGCGTGAGCTAAGCGCTTGGCTGGCGCAGGTCTCTCGCGATCACCCGCTCGTTGGGGACCGTAATGACCAGCCTGGTGGCTCCCGGCTCGTCGTAGGCGCTCAGATCCGCCTTGTACTTCGCGCCGACTTTCTGCGCGAAGGAGCGGTCCTTGTCTTCCTCGACGGTGGCCGTCCCCCTGATCTCGAGGTACCTGTACGGGCTGGCGGGGTCGATTATGAGCACGCTGCAAGCCGGGTTTTTCAACAGGTTGAGCGCCTTTTGGCGAGTTGAGTTGACCGAGATGTGAACGGTCCCCTCCTCGGCGAGGAACCAGACGACCGATAGTTGCGGCCGGCCAGTCTGGCTGATCGTGGCAAGCGTGAGGACCTCGCTGTCGAGCAGGTCCAGGTACTCTGCGGGTACGGGTTGCATGCTGACGTTCTAGTGGCATCTGGAGGATAACGAAACGCCGTGCAGCTCGAGGTCGGGGGAGCTGAAGGAGGCGGGGTTTGCTCGCGGGCTCAGGCAGTCGCCGGGCTGGCTGGTCGCCCGTCACGCTGTGCTGCCGCGTCTGGAGGGACGATCAGGCCATCGCGCAGGAGGACCGTGTCGGCCCTGAGGGCGGCTATCCGCCGTCCTGGCAGGATTATGCCGGACAGGTTGAGGGGGTTGGCGGCGGACAACCTGATGAGCTCACCCCTGCGCTCGGAGCGCGAGACATGGCGCAGCTCGTCGAGCGCCTCTGGCAAGGCGTACTGCTCCCCGGCGAACCGTGAGGCGAAGCGCCCGCCTCTGGCAATACCCCGCGCCTCGAAGCGGCGCAACGCCCACAGGATCTCTCTCCAGGCCACGGCGAAACCCTCGTGCGCCGCGAGATCTCAAAAGACGACCCCCCAGCGGGCGAGCAGCTGGCTTGCCACTTGCTCGGCCAGCTCGTCGGTCGCCAGCACGGCGCTCGCGTCTGCGACGGCACGCCCTCTTGCTGGTCCCCGGAACGGTACTTGCGACGCAAGCAACGACCACCGGCCTCCCCATCTACCGCAACCTTGCCCGGTTGGTGTTTCGTGACGAGGAGAGGGTTGATCCCGAGCGGCTGTTCCGGGTGCTGGCACAGGCAAGACCTACTTGGCAACGGGGCTTCGGGCCCGGGCCTGCCAGGCCGGCCACCGGGTGGCCTTTGCCACAGCGGCTGAATGGTTCCACCGCCTGGCCCTTGCTCACAACGCGGGGCGTCTCCACGACGAGCAGCGCCGCCTTGGCCGTTACCCCGTGATCGTCATCGACGAGGTCGGCTACATCCCCTTCGAGGCCGAGGAAGCAAACCTCTTCTTCCAGTTCATTCGCCTTAGCGCCGACGAGGTGACCGCCGTTTCGCCCTCAACCGCCACGTGCCTGGTCGTCTACGCCACGGACGACGGCGGCCGACGCTGGCGGGCCAACACGATAGCCCTTCCGTCGCGCTAGGGCTAACCGACACAGAGCTACACAGAGCTGCACGTATGCGGACGGGTGTAGCCCCGGCGGACGGCCGCCGGGGCTACCGGTGCTGTCAGTGCCCGTTAAGGCTGAAGGCGTAGAACTTGTCGTTGCCTGTGAAGGGGAGGAACGGTCCGAGGTGGCTGTAGCCCGAGCCCCAGTAGACCGTCCCATCGACGATCGCCGGGCCGGCGTTGACGGACGATCCTGCGTCGAAGCTCCAGAGGATTTTGCCAGTGCTCGCATCGAGGGCGAACATGTCCGGGTCAGTAGGGCCTGGGTCCATCGATGCGCCAAAGACAACGCCGCCCGCCTCGCTTACCGGCCCCAGGGCTACATTGCCGCCGGGGGTGGCCGTCTGCCACTCGATCGCGCCCGTCTGGGGGTTCAGCGCCGCCCAAGAGCCGCCACACCACTCGGGTAGACCATTCGAGGGGTTGGTGCAGTTGGTGGCCGGATTGTTGGCCAGTTGGTACGGGATCCCGCCGAAGTCGGCCTCAGCGGTGTAGATCCGCTGGCCGTCGTAGGCGCTGCCCCATTCGATCCCGCCGAGCGAGGTGCCGGGGCCGACAAGCGTGTCCCAGACGATGTTCCCGTTGGCTGGGTCGAACGCCCAGTAGACGCCGCTCTTCTGCCCGTCGCCGACGAGTGTCTGGAGTCGGCCGTTGGGCCCGCGGCCGATGAACAAGTTCGGCGAGCCGCCCCCGAAGTCGAAGTCCGGGCTGGCCGGAGATGGGCACCAGGTCGCGCCCGGCGCGAAACCGACCGCGCAGGCGACGTTCCAGGCGTCCCAGCCCTCGACCTTGTGGCCCCACTCGATCTGGCCGGTCTGGAGGTTGAGCGCGACGACGGCGTCGAAGTAGTCGTTCGCGGGCGTGCAGTTGGCATCCGACTGGGGCGGGTCCGCACTAAGCGCCGCGTTCGCGCACGCCACAGCGGCGTCCGTTGCGGTGTAGTTGTTGCCGGTCCCGACGAAGACCTGGTTGGTCAGCGGGTCGATCGTGGGCGTGGCCCAGACCCCGCCGCCGGTGAAGCCGCAACCGGCCGCCGGGTTGTCGGACTTGCAGGGAATGTTGCTGTCGCCGCCTTGGTTGTTGGATGGGACGGTGTAGGTCTTCCACAAGATCTGCCCGGTGTTGGCGTTCAAAGCGACGACGGCGCCTCGGAAGCTGCAGCACGAGTAGCTCGGGCTTTCCGCGTCCGCCTCCTCGTTGGAGGCAACGCCGACAACGATCTCGTTGCCGTAAGCGACTGGGTTTGACGTGACGATCGCCGCTGGGTTTGTGTCGATCTCTGTATTCCACAACAGGTTCCCATTAGCTCGGTTGACCGCGAACAGGTGGGCTCCCCCAGGCTGAGGACCGCCGGCGTTGTCGCCCAGGACCAGTTCGTTACCGTCTATGAGCGGGCTGTTCCGAGACACCTGGTTTGGTTGTTCACCGGCGTACGAGGAGATCTGGTGCTCCCAGATGAGCGCTCCAGTCTGGGCGTTCACCGCGTTCAAATAGCCGCCCCAATCCGGGAAATAAACGGCCCCATCGGCGACTGTCGGCGTAGCCGACACGTCGCCGTGGTCGGTGAAGACCCACTTGGGGGCCAGCTCGCCAACGTCCTGTGGGTTAATCGAGAACTCCAGCGGCTGGGAGCGGTCGCCGAGAATGCTCTGGCTGGCCGAGGTCCAGTCTCCTATCACCGGCAGTACCGGGCTCGGCGCGGCCGTCGCCGGCAGGCTCAGCCCGGCCAGTGATAGGCAACTCAGCAAGCCCGCGGCCAGGCTCACCCTAAGGGCGATCGCTCTGGGTCGCGAAAAAATCAACATTGTGTCCTCCCTTGGTAACGGCTGCAGTCCCCGTCTTCCCCAGTGCTGGCGAAGATACGGTGCACCTAAGTCAGCGCCTGCGGCGTGCCCGAACCCTAGCTCCCGAAGACGGTCGCGTCAACAGCCCATAGGTGTGCGAGACTTGGGAGGTGACCGGGGCGACTACCCCGCCTGAGGCCGGTGTGGCCATGCTGGCTGCCTTGAGCTTCCTGGTGGCTGCCGGCGGGGGCGGGCCGCCGCAGAACGGCGTCGCCAGCCTTGGCAACGCCAACACCACGACCTCCCAACCAGCGCTCCCGCCGCCGCGAGGCTCCTCCGGCCGGCCGGGGCCCACGGAGGCGCAGTTGCTGAAGTACGCAGGGTGCATCCGCGCCCACGGGCTTAGCAACTTCCCGGACCCGGTCCCCACACAGGGGGGCGGGTTTGCCTCTAAGGTCGAGCCAGGTCTCAAGCCTCGGTCGCCGACGCCGCAGTTCCAGTCCGCTACGAAGGCCTGCCAGAAGGACGTGCCGCCCAGCCTCGCGAACCTGACACCCGCCATGATGGCGGCAAACGCGCTCAAGTACACCTTGCGTATGCGGTCGCCCGGCGAGCCGGACTACCCTGAGCCGAACGCGCAAGGACTGATCAAGATCAGCCGGACCGGCGTCTTGGACCCGAGCTCGCCCCAGTTCCAGAGGGCCGAGAAGGCCCGCCAAAGCCTGGACTACGGCGGCTTTGATGAGCAGATTACCGCCGGGTAGTCCGAGCAGAATATCTATTACCGCCGAATATTTTGCTTAGCGCCCGCCCTCTTAACCAGCACGACCCTTCGCGCTAAAGTCCAGGGCGATCTTTCCGGGCCTTGCCCAGGCATCGGAGCGCCGGGGCGTGAACGCCAGGGCGTCCGGGTGGCGCTCGCCAGACAACAGAGGGCCTCGGCGCCAGGTCTTGCCGTCGCCGGGCGCGACGAGCTGCTGGGAGAGCAGGTAGCCGAGCCGAGACGCGGTTCTCCACCGCCCAAGTGCGACCGGGCCAGGCGTTGGCCCACTCAGCCAGTCGGGCCTGCTGGTCAGGGCCAGAGCGCACCCGCAACTGGCCAAGGACGTCGTCACGGCCGTCGAGGGCTAGGGCGGTGTGCGACCCCTTGTGCGGGTCGGTGCCGATCGTGACTATCACGAAAAACTCCTTATCTCATTGAGGAAGTGGGGTACCGCGGCGGGCACGTCTCATTCCAGGACATCAGCGCCCGCGCCTCTTATCAGCCACGCCACGAGAAGGCCCGACGAGCAAGCACCTCGTTCGGAAGCCAGACCTGGAGCGGTCGGCAGACGGTCCGTGAGCCAGCTCGTCGGACCTCTCGACGTTACGGCTAGGCCGTAGCGGCTTGGTGGACCACGCATCAAAAGCAATAAGACGGGTCGGGAGCAGGAAACTCGGACGAATTCAGCTGATAGGCGGCCACAGAACGTGCGGTGAATATCGAGAGCCGAGCCGGTCGAGGGGTGGCCGAGCTGTGAGTAGGCTCTGCTGTCGATGGGCGACGCCCCTGAGGCCTCGGCTGAAAAGTCCCTCGTCTG
>DATJST010000451.1:0-3978 GCA_035503975.1 Acidimicrobiales bacterium
AAGCCTTGGACGTCGGTGCCCTGGTCGGCCTCCTCGATCCCGACGCTACCCTGACCGCCGACGGCGGTGGCCTCGTCAGAACCGCGTACGCCCCCATCCAAGGAGGCGAGCAGATCGCGCGTTTCGCGGTCGGTCTCGCTCGCCGGTCGCCTGGCAACGCGACCATCTTGGAGCGCACCGTCAACGGTCAGCCCGGCTTGGTGGCTCAGCAAGACGGCGTCACCGTGACGGTGTTCGCCTTCGAGATTGCAGGTGGGCGGATCAAGAACATCTGGGCCGTACGCAACCCCGACAAGCTCCAGCCCTGGAGGACCACCTCAAGCAACAGGCTCGGCAGGGGCGCGGACCAAGTCCGACCAAGCCAGTGACAAGAAGCACGCGCAACGCAACGGGCACATGGCCTGGCGAGGGTGCTGGCCACCGGGTCGTCCGGTTCGCCGGTCGTGACCTGCACATCGTGGAAGATGGCAAGCCGAGCGCCCCCGCCTTGGTGCTGCTCAGCAATGCAGCGGTCCCGTTGGCCCTATGGGGCCCGGTAGTCCCGTTTCTGATCGACGCCTTCCGTGTCATCCGTATCGACGGGCTCGGCCGGGGGAAGTCGGCAAGTCAAGCTGGCAGCGGCGACATACCAACTCAGGCTCGGCGGGTAGGCGCCGCATTGGACGAACTTGGCGTCAACCGGGTGACGGCGATCGGGCATTCCTCGGGTTGCACAGTGGCCACCGCCCTGGCCGAGCAACGGCCCGACGTGGTAGCTGCCCTGGCGCTCATCGATATGGGCCCCGACCTGGACGCCAAGATACCTGAAAGCCGGATCTTCCGCCTCATACTGGCGCCATTCATAGGGGCGCTGCTGTGGCACCTAAAAACTGAGGCCACCGTTCGGAAGGCCGCGCGCACTGGCTTCACCCGCCCGGTCGAGATCCCCGACGCCTTCATCAACCATGTGCTGGGAATGACGCACCGATCGTTTGTGGAGGCGATGCGTGCGCCGCTCGACTACCTCGGGCAGCGGAGCCTTCCCGATCGGCTGACCGAGTTGGGCGTACCGGTACTGGTGGTCTTCGGCACCGACGACCAACGGTGGCGCTCTTCGTCGGCTGCCGCCTACGGGGTCGTACCTGGAGCCCGGGTCGAGCTGCTGGCCGGCGTGGGGCACACCCCGATGATGGAAGACCCGCAAACCACCGGCCGACTGCTGTCGGACTTCGCTGCAGCCGTGGAGCACACCTGACAGAGCCCCGCAGGGCTGCCTCTGGCGGATTTGGGCGGGTAGGTGCCAACGAACCACAGGCGGGTTCTAATGCGGCGTGGCGGCGAGGTCCCGGTGCGCCGACAGCCAACGGAGCGCCCGCGCCCAGTAATCGGCGAGGTGGTCCGGCTCGGCGATCTGGTGGCCCTCGCGGGCGTACGTGGCCATTTCGACCTCTGCCCCAGCCGCCCGTAGCGCGTTGAACAGCTCGTAGGCCTGGGACACCGGTACGCAGCGGTCTTCGTCGCCGTGGAGGATGAGGGTCGGGGAAATGGCGCCGCTGGCGAGGTACACGGCCGAACGTTCCGTGTAGAGCTGCGACAACCCATGGGCCGGGGCCTCCGAGCAGGATGTCGAAGAAGGCCGAGTTGTTGCAAGTGTGACGGCAACTGGCGATGTCGGAGATCCCCGCACCTACGACTGCCGCCGAGACCTCATGCGCCCGTGATGTGGCTGCGACGGCCGAAAGGTAGCCGCCATAGCTCGAGCCCATCACAGCGGGACGGCCCGGCGGCACGTGGCCCGAGGCGATGGTCTGGAACCGGCGAGCTATGAAGAGGGGCGGAAGGCACAACCCGTCCTCGGCGTGGGTGTGGTCCCCAAGACCCACCCACGAACCGCTGGTGACCAAGTCGCTCTTCGTGGTGGCACCCCCAACGGGATTCGAACCCGTGCCGCCGCCTTGAAAGTGAGCCTGAGCAGGGTCGCCTACCAGGGATGTAGTTCCAACGACCCTGGTCAGAGGCTGTTTTACTTGACCGCTGTAGACCATCGGAGGCCCTTCGTGACCGTTCGTTAGGTCACGTTCTGGTCACGCCGAGAATTGTCGTTCGTCAATTCGGCGTTTTTGTCTTATCAGCGGGCATTGGTACGGATGTCAGGCTTTGTCGGGCGATAGCGACCATACGCGCGGCGGCGCTTACAGCCGATTTCGCATCGGCGGCCCCGATAGGGTCGGGGTCGTACTCGGCCCGAGTCTTGAGGGGTAGGAGCCGGCGCAGGTGCCGAGCTGCCTGCTTGCCATCCTCCCCTGCGGCGTCCAGGTGGGCGGGTGCTTGCGCGTGCTCGCCTCTCCACACGGCTCTGGAACGGACAGCCGCGATGGCGTCAGCGGCCAGGATGCCAGCATGCACGGAGTTCCCGACGGCGGCCGTATTGTTGCCCAGCCCAAGGGAATCCTGGGCAGCGCGCAGGAACTCCTCGGACTTGGCCAGGTAAGAGGCAGCCTCGTTGGGGCCAGCCGGCCGCGTCAGGGCACGGGACCGGGCCATTTTCAGGCAGCAGGTGCCAAGTCGCCCAACGACGCGCCCACAAGGACGATCCCGTGGTGGGCAACATCCGTCCAGAATGAGGGTGCCTCCGCGCTGAGCAGGCGAGGGAAATCCTCCACTGAGGCCTCAACCAGGTTGACGGGGTTGCCCAGTGCGCGGGTCGCGAGGTCAACCCAGAGGCCCAGTGAGTCAGTCCAGCCGTCATAAGCGTTGGCGCTGAGGGGGCTTGGTCGCACAGCAAGCACGTCTACGTCGCTGTGCGTACCGGCCTCGCCACGGGCGAAAGAACCGAAGACCACCAGGCTCGCCGGTGCCGGCTCGATCCTGGCGGCGAGCGCCTTGAGCCGCTCGATCGCGCCCTGGCGAAGGCGTGCCACCGCCAGGACGGCCTGGGCCGCCAGGTTCTCCTTTACCAACCGGACAAGCGCCACCGGAGGCACGTCACGTCTCTCGACCACTCCCAGCTCCACGAGCCGCCCCAAGACAACCGACGCTTGTTGAGGGCTCACGCCCGCCAGTTCGGCGACACCCCTCATAGTCAGCTCGGAGCCCGTTCGTGCCAAGACGGCAAGCACTCGTCCTTGGACCCCTGGGACAAGCGCTTCGACCGGGTGTGTGTAGTCCACCGGAACAGCATACACGAAAAACCGGACATATGTCAGATTTAGGAGGTGATGGGTTCATCCGCCGGAGGCTGCGTTCCCGAATAAACGACATTCGGTCGTCGTGCTCTGGAGCGTCCACGTGCGATGGCGGTGCCAGTCGCGGCGACCTAATCCGTCGATCCGCGCCTTCTCAATGGCTCAAAGGCGGTGTGGTACCGGCGCCCAAGAACGGGCATTCTGGTGGGTGTGACCGTGATCGACCTCACCGAGATGGTCGGCAAGAAGCTTCTGGTCGGCATCACCTATCTAGGTACCGACGATCGCCCTGAACGCAGGATCGAGTTCGCAGGGATCGTCACATCTGTGGCCCCGCTCGTGACCATCGACCGCGGCGGAGGTGAGCCTTTCACTCTGCCGCCGGAACCCGACGCGTTCGACCGAGCTCAACCCGGCGAGTACCGCTTGCGGTCCTGCAGCGAGGTAGTGGTCGACCCCGACTTCGTCACGACTTGGACGGTGAGCCCACCCCGAGACGGCTCATGACCTGGGTAAGCAACTCGAGCAGAGCCGGGTCGTGATGTCACCCAGGTAGAGCCTCGCGTCACAGCCGTGAAGTACCCTTGGCATCGGCGTCGCCGACCCCGCCCCTCCGGTCGGCCTGTTGCTTCCTACCTTGCGTCCCGAGGAGGACTCGGCTGTGGCCACAACCAACGGTGACAGGACAACTGGGATAGCGCGCCGGCCACGCGGGCGGCGCCGTACACGCGGTGCTGTCGACCGCCTTCCTTCAGGACGCTGGCGGGCACGTTTTACGGCGCCCGACAACAGGCGCCTCACAGCATCGTTCGCC
>DATJST010000452.1:0-14046 GCA_035503975.1 Acidimicrobiales bacterium
TGGGCGTGCCGGCATGGTCAGGGCGGATGTTTAGGGCGAGCCCGCTCCGGCCGCGGCTGGTTGAACAGATTGCGTTTCCGTGTAATGAGCTAAATAATCGCTCAGTCCCGCAAGTGAGCCACACCCTGGTGTGATTAGGTCACGGAGCGGGACTACTGCACACAAGCTCGTTGCCATGTACCCAGTTGTAGCAGAGGGGTGGGACGGTTAACGAGGGACGGCTAACGAGGAGGGTGACGTATTGGCCGCCGGTCAGGCTGCGCGGTCGCCGGATCCTGGACGGCAAAGAAAGACTTGACGCGCCCTACCGCAGCCGTGTTATAGTCGAACTGACGTTCGGTAGTGAAGCAGGTACCGGGCATGATCGTCGGCGGTGCGCCGGCCTGTAAGTGCAGTTGCCTTTGTGCCGCTGCTTGGTCGTACTCCTCTTTGGACGGGCTGCCATGTGCCGTGACCTTTGCGCTCTTCAGGAATCGATCGTTAACTACGCCACCAGGTTCGACGTTCGGGCGTTGACGCCATCCGAGGCGGCTGATGTGGTTCGGCTCTGCTCGCGGATCGAGGCCTGTGCTGCCGCGCTCAAGGCTTTGGCCGCGGCCCGCACGGCCGACAGCGGCGCGTGGCGGCGCGACGGGTACCGGTCGCCTGCCGACGAGCTGGCCCACAGGGCGGGCATGAGTTCCTTCAGCGCGAAGCGGGCGTTTGAGACGGGACGGCGCATAACCGGACAACCCGAGGTGGCCCTCGCCGCCCTCGCCGGCGAGCTGTCGTTCGAGCAGGCCGCGGCGGTCTCCGACGGTGTGGCCGCCGACCCGACCAAGGCCGGCGAACTCGTTGCAAAAGCCAAGCGAAGCTCGCTCCCAGAGCTCAATGAAGAAGTTGCCAGGGTAAAGGCGGCAAACTCGGACCAGGAGCAGCGGCGTAAGGTCCTTCATGCCAGGCGGTCGTTGCGCCGCTGGACTGACCGCGACGGGGCCATGCAAGCCCATATGTACGGCCATCCCGAGGACGGCGCGCGTCTGTGGCGAGTGCTCGACCCGCTCCGGCGCCGGCTGATCATGCTGCGCCGGGAGCGCGGGAGGTGCGGTGACACCCTCGACGCCATCGACTACGACGCCATGATGACCTTGGCCTGCGTCGCGGGCGGTAACGACGGCGAGCTCGCCCTGGCAGATCTCTTGGACCTCGGTTTGTTCCCGCAGTTTGACGCCGACCGGCTCACGGCGCATCGTGGCCAGGCAGGGCAGCGGGCCGACGATGGCGCTGGGGACGAGCTATTCTCCATCGGAGCTTCGAGCCCGCCGGAGCGGCCCCGCGCAATCGGTGACGGCGGGGCAGACTGCTGCCCGACGACGGCCGAGGCGGCGACCACCAAGCCGAGGCGCGTTGAGCTTACGAGCACCGAGGCAGCTACGCGACAAACCTCTAGGCGGGGCGGCAAGAGGCTGGCCGGCAGCCCAGACCGAGTCATGGTCCGTGTCGACCTCGACGCGCTCTTCAGGGGTGTGGCGCTAGACGGCGAGCTCTGCGAGATTGCCGGCTATGGCCCGGTACCAGTCTCCGTTGTCAAAGACCTCCTCGCCACCGAAAATCCTTTCATCGTCGGATTGCTGACCAAGGGTGAGGCAGTGGTCGGCGTCTACCACCATGGCCGCCACCCCAATGCGCACCAACGCTCTGCGCTCGACTTCTTGTACCCCGTCTGTGCCGTTGAAGGCTGTCCCGCGCGGGCGGGGCTGCAGTACGACCACCGTGAGGACTACTGCAAGACAAAGGTGACGGCTTTCGACCTCCTGGACCGGTTGTGCTCCCACCACCACCGCAAGAAGACAAATCAAGGCTGGGCCCTGGTGGATGGCCGAGGCAAACGCCCCTTTGTGCCACCGCAAGACCCGCGTCACCCGCGTTTCTCCCGTGCTCCTGAGCGCGCCGGCCGCGCTCCACCCCGGGCAGCCGCCGTGACGAGCACCGCGTCGACGGCACAAGACCAGCGTTCCCCGTTGGTAGCGCTATCGGAATCCGGTCTGCCACGGTCTAGCTTTGCCGGGCCGCAGGGGCGAGATTGATAACTAAGCCGGAAGCTCCGCGTGCGGCAGCGAGTGGCTGACAACGCACGACGCCGAGCTTGGCCGCCTAGCCTCGACATGGCCTGTTTGGCTCGGCCTTGGGCACGACGGCTTCCGCGGCGAGTGTTCTTGTTGCCCGGCACTGGCACGCCATATGGGCGTGCCTTCCGTGCTGGCCTTGTCGGTGCCAGAGGGGCCGCGTGGCAGAAGACATCTGCGACCTGATCAAAAAGGGTAGGAGCTGACACAACTAGGTAGAGGCTGGTATGTGTTTATGAGTGCTGACGGACAAGACCTGGCCCCGGTGGCGGAACGCGATCATGACGGCTTTCGGGCTCGGGGGGGTCACGCTCTCTGCCTGGGGGCCTCGGCTGCCCGCCGTCAAAGCCGACCTCGACTTGTCCACGGCCACAATCGGCCTGATCGTCGTTGGGGTGACAGTTGGCGCACTTGCTGGCTTGGTAATAGCGGCGCCGGTACTGCATTGGCTCGGGAGCCGTGGGGGCGTGAGCGGGTCCCTCCTGGTCATGGCCATGGGATTGGCGCTCATGGGTGTGGCTGTCTCCCAGCGTTCCCTACCGGTGTTGAGTGCTGGCTTGCTCGTTCTTGGGCTTGGGATAGGGACATTGGACGTGCTCATCAACGTCGAGGCATCAGCCATCGAACGGGCAGCTCGGCGGACGCTGATGCCCCGGATGCACGGAGCCTGGTCGGTTGGGGCGGCGCTCGGTTCGGCCATAGGTGCGGCGTGCGCCGGGCTTGCGCTCAGTCCGGCTATGCAGTTCATAGGGGAGGCGCTGGTTATCGCGGCGGTCGCGTTAGGCATTGCCCCCGCAATCCCTACGGCCAACCTCATGACGGCCAACCTCACGACGGCCAACGTCACGACGGCCAACGTCACGACGGCCAACCTCATGGCGGACCGCCAGCCCAGCGAGCCGCCGTGGTCGAAGGTCCGGAGCTGGTTGCGGGGCTGGACGGACTGGCGCCTGCTGCTGATCGGAGTGGTAATGCTCGGCGTCGAGCTCGGCGAGGGCTCCGCGAACAACTGGCTGACCTTGGCGGTCAAGAGCGACCATGACCAGAGCTCGGCTGTTGCTGCACTGTTTTTCACTGCGTTCGCTGCCAGTGAGGCGCTGGCTCGCATATTTGGCGGTCCGGTCGTCGACCGGCTCGGGCGAACGCGCACAATTCGTTGCACCACGGCGCTAGGTGTCGTGGGCCTCTTACTTTTTATCTTGGCCGGGGACCGTTGGGCCGTCCTCGCCGGTGTGGTTCTTTGGGCTGTCGGCGTGTCGATGGGTTTCCCCCTCGGCATGTCCGCTGCCGCAGAAAGTGGGCCCGGACCGGCCGCCCGCGTCAGCGTCGTCGCGTCGGTCGGTTATTTCGCGAACCTTGCGGGGCCACCAGCCATCGGTGCGCTCGCCGACGCCGCCGGTCTCCTCAACGCCATGTGGCTCATCGTCGTTCTGTTTCTGGCTGCCTTCGCCGTCGCCGGGTCCCTCGGGCAAAGGTCCTAATTGTTAGAGCAGGCAATGCTTATCTGTGCCGGAGCAGAGCCCGCGACACAGGCAAGCGAGGCGATGCTCGGCTGTGCACCAGCTCGATGGCGCGGTCTACGCTGTCGTCTGGGGAGATCACCGTCATGTCCCGGCTACAAATCTCTGACTGCTGATGCCGCCGGGGGCCCACCGGTCAGAGACAACCCGCACTCCAAGTAGCGGTCGGTGACGATCCCGCTCACTCGGCCGCCCTCTTTCACGATTAGGTCATCGATGCACCAATCCCGCATAGCTGCGGTTGCTGCCGTAACAGGGCTGTCAGCGGAGAGGCACACCGGGGCCCGAGGTCATGACGAGGTCATGACAAGGTCATGTCCCGCCGATGGTTGTCCTACCCTCCGGGCCGGCGCTCCATCCGCTGCGCCGCGCCGCGCCGCGCTGCGCCGCGCGGTGCTGCGCGGTGCTGCGCGCGACCCGCTCCGACCCGCGCACCCACGGCATGCCGCATGCGCCGTCGGTCCGTAGTCAAGGGCATAATATCGGGGTTATGCGGGCGCATAGGCGGCCGGTGCTCTGTCCGGTGACGGTTGCTCGAGTGGCGCGCGCAAACCTCCAAGGGGCCATCGACGACCTGTGCCAGCCGAGACCCTCTCTGTCCCGTGCGGGTTGCGGTACGTCTTGGACGGCCTCGCATTGTTGGTCTTGCACGTGACATTGCGCCGCGAGCGCTTGACCGGGCTGTTGTCGAGCGGCTCCGACATGGTCGCCTGATGGGAGGAGTGCTGAGCGGCCTGAAGGTCGTGGACTTCTCGCGGATCTTGGCCGGCCCGTTCGCCACGATGTTACTGGGCGACTTCGGCGCCACCGTCATTAAGGTGGAGCGACCTGGCGGGGGTGACGAGTCGCGGTCGTGGGGCCCACCGTTTGACGCCAACGGCGAGGCTACCTATTTCCAGTCCGTCAACCGCAACAAAGAGAGCCTGGTGTTAGATCTTTCGCGCCCAGCCGACCTGGCCCGAGCCCTGTCGCTAGCAGTGGGCGCCGACATCGTGGTGGAGAATTTCCGTCCCGGAGTAATGGAAAACCTCGGGCTGGGGTACGACCGGCTCAGTTTGGCCAACTCACGCCTTATATACTGCTCGGTCACCGCGTTCGGACGGGGGGCAGGAGCGGCGCTCCCTGGTTATGACCTACTGGTGCAAGCGCTTGGGGGCCTGATGAGCATCACGGGTGACCCGGATGGTGAGCCGCAAAAGGTCGGAGTGGCGCTGGTCGATGTGCTCGCCGGCCTGTTTGCGACGGTGGGCATCCTGGCCGCGCTGCGCCACCGCGAGGCGACCGGGGAGGGTCAACTGGTCGAGGTGGACCTGCTCAGCTGCCTGTTGGCGTCGCTAGTTAATCAAGGGTCCGCCTACACAGTCACCGGGGTGGTGGCCGGCCGCCTCGGGAACGCCCACCCCAGCATCGCTCCTTACGAACTTTACACTTGCCGTGAGGGCAAGCTCGTAGTGGCAGTCGGTAATGACCGCCAATTCAGTGGGCTCTGCCGAGCCATCGGGCTTCCCCGGTTGGCCGGGCAACCGGAGTACCAGCGCAACGAGGACCGTGTTGAGCACCGCGACGCCCTGCGAGAGGCGATCGAAGGAGCGTTAGCGCACGACCGCGCTCCGGTCTGGGCGGAGAAGCTGACTCGCGCCGGGGTACCGGCAGGGGTCGTCAACAATATTGCAGAGGCGTTCCAACTGGCCGAGCACCTCGGGCTGGCGCCCGTCGTGGAAGTGCCCAGGGCGAGCGCGACACCGCTGCGGCTCACCCGCAACCCCGTCCGGATGTCGCGGACACCGCCGTCGTACCGCCTGGGGCCGCCCAGATTGGGCGCTTCAGGGGAGGGCCAGACCAGTTCATGACCAGCGCGGCGGGCCCGGTGCCCGCGGCTGAGTGACCGGCAGACATTGCCGGACCATCTCGACGAAGGGCCCCATTTGCAGGCGCAGCAGTTCCCGGTCCTGGTCGTTGGCCGCGCCGTCATAGGTACGCCCTGCCGCCCTGATGGCCGCATGCCAGCGCTCAGGCAGGTGCTCCGTGGCCCAGGTCCCAGCCGACCGTTTGGAGATGACCGGGGAACCGGTCGCGAGAGTGGAGAGGATCCGGGACCCGTTCCAAAGTGCATAGGTAGCCTCGGCCGGATCGGCCGCGTCGCCGTCGTGGACATGGCGTTCGATGTGTTCGAGCTCCCGGTCCAGCGCGTGCAGCAGTTCGGCACCAGTGGGCGCGACGACCAACTCTTCGGGGCGGAGGCCGTTGATGGGCACGTACTGCCCGGCCAGCCAGTGGGCCCGGTGGACCGGCCAGGAGGTAACCCGTCGCTGCGCGTCGAAGGCCTCTGCGGGGGGCTCGCCGCGGCCCATGTCGTCGACCAGCAAAAAGTTGACGTCGAAGATCACGCCATGTGCCTCGGCCACGGAGCTCACGCAGCTGTAGGCGCGCCCGGGCCGCGAGGCCGGCGAGTGGAGCCAGGCCGCGGGCTCGCGCTCGTCGGGTGCCGCACGGGTGACGACGATGCAGATGTCGAGGTCGCCCGGGACGACGGGCCGGTCCGGAAAGGTCGTGCCCCCATGTAGCCAGGCGGCGGCGAGGTCCGTCCCGAGGTTCTGCGCGAGTTCGTCGACGAGCGCCCGGCTTGCCTCACCTGCGGCCGCTGGCAGGTCGTCCATGCTGACGCTCATCGGGCCGCCCGCGAGCCCGGCTGGCGGGTAACAAACACTCCCCAGCCCATGGAGGCACGGAGGTCGCACAGGTAGGAGCGCCGCGAACGGTCCGTCCAAGCGGCGACCTCGGCCGCATCGGGGTGGCCGGGGTGCGCCGCCACCCAGTCCGAGGCTGACATCCACTGGGTAGCCTGGTAGCGGTCCCACTCTTCGGAAGTGGCGATAAGCATTTCGACCAGCTCGAGGCCGGCCCCTTCGATGCGCTCGAGGGTACCGCCGAGATCGGCGAAGGTCTCGGCCGCCTCACGCTCACGGCGCACCTCGGGCCGTGGCTCGTTCGCCCAGAAGACGTCGCCGACAACTATGAACGCGCCTGGCCGCCCGCGGGCCTTCATTATGTCCAGCGTCCCCTCCAGGCCGTTGCCGATCCAGGTGGCGCCTATGCAGCTGACGAGGTCGAAACCTGAGCCCAGCTCTTCGGGGTGGGCGGCGTCGCCCTCGACGAAGCGGACGGCCCCGGTTACGCCCAGCTCGGCAGCGCGGGCCCGGGCCGCTCGCAGCTGCGGGGGGTAGATGTCGATGCCGACACCGTTTGTGCCGTGGTCGCGGGCGTAGCGGCACAACATTTCGCCTCTACCGCAGGCCAGGTCCAGGTGGCGCTGACCGGGCCCTAGGCGGCAGATCTGGCCGAGGAGGTCGAGCTTGGCCTCCGACAGCGGGTTGAAGATGCGATGGCTTGACTCAGAGATTTCGGTATAGCGGAAAATATCGAGCACGAAATTGGCCCCTTTCATCGGTGGCGAACGGGATCGGCAGCGCAAGAGCGCGCCAAGTGAGCCGAGGGCTCAACGACTCCGAGGTCGGCACCGGCGGGCCAGCTGGCCCGCGCCGCTTATCTGGCTGGAATAGCCGAAGTAAAGGTGCTCGACCCCGGCTCGACCGTGACAACCATCTGGACGACCTCCCTCCCGAGTACGGGGCTCGCGCACGAGCCTAAGCGGCCTCCATTGGCCTGATCAACCGAATTCGGAGCGAGCGCAGCCGAGCTGTCCGGCGCGGTCAGCCCGCCTGCTGCTTTAGTTCAAGCGAGCTTGTCGTACAGCGGCCGCAACAGCTCTACGACGCTCGACGAGCCCACTGTCAAAGGCAAGGGCGCCATCGTGCCGAGGACCGCGTCCGCGGGACCTGGCAAGACGGCGCTGAGCGCATCAACGGCGGCGGTGTGGTCGATATGGACAGCGCCCGGCCCAAAGGGCCACCAGGGGGCGATCTCGACGCCGCCCTCGGGCAGGGGTGAAGCGCCGGCGGTGAGCAGACCGAGGAGGACATCTCGCTCCCGCCCGCGCAGCAATAGGACCAGCCACGGGTCCGCGTCCAGGCGGTCCGCAAGCACATATAAAACGGCCGCTATGTGCTTGCAAGGGTTTTCCCAGTCGGGGCAGCTGCAGCTGGCTCGGACAGCGTCCCACGCGGCGGGGAAGAGCGGGATGCCAGCCGTGGAGAACACCTCCTCGAGATCGGCCGGCACCTCCCCGTCGAGAAGCCGGGCGACAAAGCCAACCTTGGCCCGCATGGCAGCCAATACCACCGACCAGGCTTCGTCATTGGCTACCGCCAAAGCGACGCTGACCACGTACGGCCGGGCTCGTGAGCCTTGCACCCGGGCCTTGACTAGCCCGGGCGTCACTTCGACCTCGAGGACCTGTCCCGCCCGGGCGTAGCGCCGCCCGCGCTGCATGCGTGTGCCGAGGCCGTAGGACTCGAGCACAGCGATGAAGCGCTGTGACCACCACGTCGTGGCCATGGCCCCGCGCTGCCGGGATGTGGCCACCCCACCCTCGGCGGGCCTCGGCAAGGACGCTGGGTAGCTCGGCCAGGAACCGTCGCGTTGGCGTGGGCGGGCCGGCATCAGTCCATCTCCTCTGAAAGTTCCACCAGCGCTCGCAATTCGCTTGTCGACAATTCGGTCAACCAGTGGTCTCCCGTGGCCACTGCCCGCGCTGCGAGGTGGCGTTTGTTGGTGATCATCTCGTCGATGCGCTCCTCCACTGTGCCCGCGGTTATAAGCTTATGCACCTGTACGTTGCGTTTTTGCCCTATGCGGAAGGCCCGGTCTGTGGCCTGGTCTTCCACAGCCGGGTTCCACCATCGGTCGAGGTGGATGACATGGGAAGCGGCCGTGAGATTGAGGCCGGTACCGCCTGCTTTCAGAGATACGAGAAAAATGGGCGGGCCGTTCGCGGCCGAAAACATCTGCACCATCTCATCGCGCGCCGGCCGCCGGGCCCCGCCATGCAACCATAGGCAGTCCACGCCGAGCCGCGACCTCAGGTAAGGCGCGACCAGGTCGCCCCATTCGGCGAACTGGGTGAAACACAGGACCTTGTCGCCCTCGGCCAGTATCTCCTCCAAGAGCTCCTCGGCCCGCGTGAGCTTGCCAGACCGGCCGGCCAACCCGGAACCGTCCCGCAGAAAATGAGCTGGGTGGTTGCAAACCTGCTTGAGCTTGGTCAGCCCGGCGAGAACGATCCCCCGCCGCTCGGTACCGTCCGTGGTGCTTGCCCGCTCGAGCAGGTCGTCGACCACCGCCTGGTAGAGCGTGGCTTGTTCGCGGGTGAGCGGGCAGCGGTCCACCGTCTCGATCTTGTCCGGCAGGTCGGAAATGATCGTTTTGTCGGTCTTCAGCCTCCGCAGGAGGAACGGCCCGCTCACTCGCCGCAAGCGTTCGGAGGCGGTGGCATCGCCGTCCCGCTCGATGGGAAGCGCGAAACGCTCCCGGAACTCGCTCGCCGAGCCGAGCAGGCCCGGGTTCAGCAGGTGCATGATCGCCCACAAGTCGCTCAGTCGGTTCTCGACCGGCGTGCCGGTGAGGGCCAAGCGCCGGCTGGCACGCAGCGCTGCCGCGGCCCGAGCCTGTGCGCTGCTGGGGTTTTTGACCTGCTGTGCCTCGTCGAGCACAACCCTCGACCAGTCGACCGCCGTGAGGTGCTCGCGGTCGCGCGCCAGCAGCGAATAGGAGGTGAGCACGACGTCGTGAACGGCGGCCCTATTTTCGAAGTTGTCGTCGTGGTCGTGGCGCCTGGCCCCGTGATGCACGAGCACCCGCAGGGAGGGGGCGAAGCGAGCGAGCTCTCGTTCCCAGTTGCCGAGCACGGACACCGGGCAGGCCACGAGCGTGGGCCGTTCGGTCGGGTCGGCAAGCAGCGTGGCGATAACCTGTGCCGTCTTACCAAGGCCCATGTCGTCAGCGAGACAAGCGCCCAAACCAAGCTCACCCAGGAACACCATCCAACCAACGCCTCTTTCCTGGTACGGGCGCAGCGAACCGGCAAAACCGGCAGGCGTGGGGACCGGGCTCGCTGTCGCGTGGACAGCGTTTTCCAAAAGCGCGTCCAGCCAGGGGACGGCTTGGGCATCGACGCCGGTGACATCGACATCCTCTTCTAGCTGGAGGCTCCCGAGACCAAGGGCCGCTCGCATCACATCGCCTGCGGTGGCCCGACCGGTCGCGCCGGCGCGGGCGAGTACCGTCTCGACCTGGCCGGGCTGGAGCTCGACCCATTGACCACGGACGCGGACGAGCGACTGCTTGGCCGCCGCGGCCCGGACCAAGGCGGCGACCTCAGCCTTGTTGAGGCGCCGGTCTCCGAGTGCTGCTTGCCACTCGAAATCGACCACGGCGTCAAGCCCGAGCCTGCCGGCCACAACCGGGCCTAGGCTCTTGACCCCGCGGCGGGCTTTGGCCCTCAGGCCCAACCGAGCGGGTGAGGACCACCACGCCGGCAGGAGGACGGCGATGCCGGCGTCTTCCAGGGCCGCTGCGCGTTCGCGCAGAATGGTGGTGACAGCCTGGTCGGTCAGGGTCACCAGGCCGGGGACGGACGACTCGAGCGCCGCGGCCAGCTCGGGTGCAAGGCGGGCCATGCGGGCCAAGGCGGCAAGCAGGTCTTGGACGGCATCTGGGGCGAACGGTGCGTGCCCGTTCCACAGCTCGCTGAACGGCACAACGAGGCTCGGCTCCTCCCGGTCCTGAGCCAACAGCTCCACTGCCCACTCAGCATTGGCTCGCTCAGGTTCGTGCACGCGCATGCAGAGCCGGGCCCGGCCCCCCACCACGGCGCCCGAACGCGCCCAGGCGGCGAGCGTCGTCGCGAGGGCGGCAAGTTTTGCCCGGTCCAAGCCATCGCCGAGCCAGGGGTCGGTGGACACCAGGGAGCGCAGCCACATCTCGGTCAAGCTGGGGCGCCCCGAACGGCGAGCGCCGCTCCCGGTGCTGCTTTCCAGCAATTGGCGCCGGACCAGTGCGTCCACCTCGTCGGCTAGGGCGCCGGCCACCTCGGCTTGAGCCTCGAGCGAAGGGCCCGAGAGCAGGGATGCGATCGCCAGGCGGTGCGACGACGTCGGCAGTGGCCACCACCACGACCGGTAGCGTCCGCTCGGCGGGTCAAGCGCAAGCCCGGGGATCACCCGGCCCGCTGAGACCAGGGCAGCAGCAACCGCTGCGACCTTGTCCCGGGGCTCGGTCACAAGGCGGTCACAAGCCGATTATGACCCAGCCCGAGCCGATGCCGAAAGCAAAGCCCCGGAGGGCGGGCCCTTGGCCTGGGCCGCACCTCCGGGGCATCAGCTAACGATTTTTTAGGTTTTTAGCTTGTCGTGTACAGATTGAACTCGTCTATGGACCACCAGTAGGAACTGTCCGCACTGGTGAGCACTACTTCGACGTACTGGGCGGTCTGGGTGGGGAAGACGATGGTCTCGTCCGGGCCGGTGCCCGTGCCGTTTGCCACCGTCGTCCAAGTGCTCCCGTCGTTGGATACCTCGACCTTGTAGCCAGGGGCATAGTCGGTCGGCGAATTGGGCACGTCCATTTGCAGTTCGTTGAACGTCTCAGGCGTGCCCATGTTCACCTCGAAGTCCTGCCCTACAGCCTGGTCGGCGTCGGTACTGAAGCGGGTGTTCGGGTTGCCGTCCAAAGCATTTGCCGGTGCGTCGCCGCTGCCGGGAGAGGTGTTGGTGCTCGCCACCCAGCTCGTGCGGCTCAGAGCGCTTTCGGTGCCCAACAGGTAGATCTCGTCTATGGACCACCAGTAGGAGCTGTCCGCACTGGTGAGCACAACTTCGACGTACTGGGCGGTCTGGGTGGGGAAGCTGGCAACTTCCGTGGTCCCCGTACCTGTGCAGCTCGCGACCGTGGTCCAGGTTGTCCCATCGGTGGAGACTTCGACGTTGTACCCACGGGCGTAGTCGTTTTGGGAATTCGGCACGAGCATCTCCAGCTGGTCAAAGCTTTGCGGCTCTCCCAGGTTCAGCTCCAGGTACTGGCCGACAGCCTGGCCGGTGTCGGTGCTGAAGCGCGTGTTCGGGTCGCCGTCGAGCGCGTTGCCCGGAGCGTCAGAACTGCCGGGCGTCGTGTTGCTCGTCGCCACCCAGCCGGTGCGGTCGAGTTCCGTGCCCGTCGCCGAGGTGCTGCAGGTGCTCGCGCTCAAGGTCGTTGAAGTAGTGCTCGTACTCGTCGTGCTCGTGCTCGTGGTGGACGAACTGGTGGTCGGGACGGTTGTGGTCGTAGTCGTGCCCGGCTGGCCATGGTGGCGCACACGGACGTGCACCCATTCACACCGCCTGGTCACCCGCCAGCCCCAGTGACCGTGCCTGCGCATCCGGTGCTTTACGACGGAGCACACCTTGACCCAGCGCCAGCCGTTGCCGCGCCCCCAAGAGGGCTCTCCGGACGACGAGGTGGTGGTGGTGGACGAAGTCGTGGTGGTCGTAGAGGAAGTGGTCGTGGACGTCGAGGTGCTCGTTGTCGAGCTCCCCCAGCCACCTCCGCCCGGGCCAGGGTGATGGCCATGCCGGTTGTGGGACATCGCCACGGCGGTGCTCACTTTCCCGGCCGACGCTGGCGGGGCTGCCGACACCGTGGCCGTTACTGCTCCTAGCACCGCGAGCACCGTGCAAGCTGCCCAGGCACGCGAACGCTTCAAGGGACCTGACCTGCCAAACATCGCTCCTCCTCAGCTGATAACTGCTCCCAGCTGTAGGTTCCCCCCGGTTTATGCTTGGCGCTTGATCCGTGCGTGATGATTCTGTGAACACCGCCAAATTTTCAACCGCGCAACGCCGCGTTTATCGAGTTTTTAAGAGGACCGGCTCAGCCGACCAAAGCGACAACTCCCTCAGGTGGGAGCGGGCGTGCGAAGAGGAAACCCTGGCCCTGGTCGCATTCCAGACCCGTCAGAGCCTCGAGCTGGAGGCTTGTCTCGATGCCTTCTGCGACCACGTTCATCCCGAGGGCGTGGGCCATGGCCGTCACTGCGGCAACGATCTGGCGGTCACGAGGCTGCCGGCCGATCTGGCCTGCGAAGCTCCGGTCGATCTTCAGTACGTCGGCCTTCAGACGTTGAAGGTGGGCAAGGGTCGAATAACCGGTCCCGAAGTCATCGAGTGCCAGCCGGACACCGAGCTTGGACAGCGAGGCCAGGGCCGCTTGGATGTCGCCCCACTCGCCGAACAGGGCGGATTCGCTGACCTCCAGGCAGAGCCGGGACGGCTCGATACGGTGGCGGCGTACGACTTCGGCCACCCGTTCGGCCAGCTCGGGGCCGCCCAGCTCGCGCCCGGAAACGTTCACCGCCATGGTGAAGCGCTCCGGCCAGCCGGGCTGGGCCGTCCACTCCGCCAACTGGCGGCAGGCCTCGTCCAAGACGAAGGTGCTGATCCGCGCGATTAGCCCGTGCTCTTCGGCGAAGGGGACGAACTCACTGGGAGGAACTTGCCCGCGCTCGGGGTGGTTCCAGCGCACCAGGGCCTCGACGCCGACCAGGCGGCGGTCCTCCAGGGAGAACAGCGGCTGGTAGGCCAGGAACAACTCTCGGGCCTCGATAGCGCGGGAGAGTTCCGCTTGCAGGTGTGCCGCCCCGTTTGTGCCGTGGTGGCCCGCGTCATAGACGCGGCAGCGGTTGCGGCCCGCTCTTTTGGCCTTGTACATCGCCTCGTCGGCCTCGTGGACGAGTTGCTCGGGCTCCGCCGAGGGGTCGGTGGTCACGACCACTCCCGCGCTGGCGGTGATGGACAGGTTGCGGCCCTCGTCGATGTATGGGGCAGCTAAGGCCCGGACGAACCGGTCGGCAATGCGGCCAGGGTCGTCGTTGCCATCTAGGGCGGTGCACAGCACTACGAACTCGTCGCCGCCCAGGCGGGCCACGGTGTCGCCTTGGCGGCACACGACCGAAAGTCGGCGTCCCGCCTCGGCTAGCACCTGGTCGCCGGCGTCGTGGCCGAAGCTGTCGTTCACCTCCTTGAAGTGGTCGAGGTCGACGAAGACGACAGCGAGGCGGCCGGGTTGGCGCCCCAGGCCGGCCAGGGCCTGGGAGAGGCGGTCCATGAAGGCCGCCCGGTTGGCGAGGCCAGTCACGGGGTCGTGCATGGCCTGGTAGGCGAGGGCGTTCTCGGCACGTACCTGCGCCGTCACGTCACGGCTGATACCAAACGTGCCGATGACCTCGCCCCGCTCGTCGCGTAGGGGCATCTTGGTCGTCGACACCCAACCGCCCACCCGGTCGTTAAAGGTCTCCCGCTCGAGCTTTCCAACGATCGGCTCGCCGGTGCGAATTACGTACTGCTCGTCCTCGAAGGCGGCGGCGGCGTGCTCCTCGCTGAAAATATCAAAGTCGGTCTTGCCAATGACGTCGTCTTCGGTACAGCCGGGGGCCGCGGCGTCGAGCCACCCTTTGCTCACGAAGAGGAACCGGCTCTCCCGGTCCTTGAAGT
>DATJST010000453.1:0-5333 GCA_035503975.1 Acidimicrobiales bacterium
TGTCCATGGCCATGTAAAGCTCCCCACCAGTGGCCAAGTCATGTCCCCACTGGTGGCCAAGTAAAACGCCCCACCCCTCTTTGAGCATCCACCAACGGGTGCCCCCCGGGCGGCCACGGTGTCGGTGTCACAGCCGCACCGACCACCCGGAGGACACTCCATTGAAGACCGAGAGGGAAGACATGGACATCGTCGCTGCTTATAACGACCTCGGCAGCTACAGAGGGGCCGCAGCCATCTGCGGCGTCGACCACAAGACCGCAAAAAGAGCGCTCGAGCGGGTTGCTGCGCGTTCGGAGGGCCAGCCGCCGGCCCGAGCCGCCCGCCAGCACAACTACGACATCGTGGCCGACGTTGTGGCCAAGCGGGTGGCGGGCAACTTGGGGCGGGTAACGGCCAAGCGCCTGCTGCGCGAGGCGAGGGCGGCTGGCTATGGCGGCTCGGCCCGCAACTTCAGGCGCCTGGTAGCTAGGGCCAAGCGTTCCTGGCGCTCAGAGCGCGGCCGAGGACGCCGCCCTGGGGTATGGGCGCCGGGCGAGGTGCTCGTGATCGACTGGCGCGCCGAAGAAGGGCTGCACGTCTTCTGCGCGGTTATGGCCTTTTCCCGCTGGCGCTTCGTCCGTTTCGCCGCCGACGAAAAAGCCGCGACGTTCGAGATGTTGGCCCGGTGCTTTGAGGCTATGGGCGGCGTCCCAAAGGTGGTCCTCGCTGACCGGATGGGCTGCCTGAAAGGAGCAGTCGTAGCCAATATCGTCGTGCCCACACCCGCTTATGTCCGCTTCGCGAGCCACTATGGCTTCCGGCCCGACTTCTGTGAAGCAGCCTACCCAGAGCCCAAGGGGGTCGTCGAAGCCCCTGTGGGATATGCAAAATCAGACCTGGTATTGCCTAATGGCCTAGCTGGTGGCGAACTGGCGGCGGCCAATGATGCCGCCCAGTCCTGGTGCGATGAGGTCAATTCGGCTGTCCACTCCGAAATATGCGCAGTCCCAGCTCAGCGCCTGGGAGCCGAAGCGGGCCTGCTCGGGCAGCTGCCTTCGCTGCGGCCCTCCTTCGGCCGCCTGGCGGTGCGCAAGGTGGACCGGCTCAGTTGCGTCCGTTTTGGCAGCGCCCGCTACTCGGTGCCCGCCAAGCTCGTTGGCCGCAGCGTCGAGCTCCAGGTGCTCGCCAAGGAGGTGAGGGTGCTCCACTTCGGCGAGGTCGTAGCCACCCACGACCTCGTCGCCCCCGGTGAGGTCTCCGTAAAAGACGAGCACTACGGTGGCCCACGCCGCCCCCGCCGAGCCCCACGACCGAAGACCGCTGCCGAAAAAGCTATCTGCGCGCTGGGAGATGTGGGCGAAGCCTTCATCAAAGCCGCTGCTGGTGCGGGGATGACCAGGCTCGGTGCCGAGCTCGAGGAGCTGGCGGCACTCGAGGCGGCGCACGGCCGTGACGCACTGGTCGCTGCGCTCAAAAGGGCGGTCGAGTTCTCCCGCTACAAGGCTGCCGACGTGCGTTCCATCCTCGCCGCCGGCAAGGGCGCGCCGAGGCCACAAGCACCAGGAGGGGCCTTGGTCCTTGACCTGCCCAAGGTCCCGACGCGACCGCTGTCGGAGCACGCCACCGATAAGGGCCAAGCATCATGACGGCCGAGGCCCCCGCATTGCCGGCCGACCTCGAAGCGGGGCTCCGGCGCCTAAAGCTCGCCAGTTTCCGCCGACTGGCCCCAGAGCTCATGCTGTCGGCCAAGACGCAGCGCTGGGCGCCAGAGGACCTGCTCCGGGCCCTGGTCGGAGCCGAGGTTGGCGCCCGGGACGCCTCCATGGCCGCTGCAAGGCTGAAGGCTGCGAACTTCCCGGTCCGCAAGTCCTTTGACGACTTTGACTTTTCCGTTTCGTCGGTCCCCCGGGCGACGCTCGACTACCTGGCCAGCTTAGAGTGGGTGCGGGCCAGGGAGAACCCTTGCTTTGTCGGCCCACCAGGCACGGCAAGTCGCACTGCCTGGTCGCCCTCGGCCACGCCGCCGTCGAAGCCGGCTACAAGGTGCGCTACTTCGTGGCCACCGACCTGGTCGACGCGCTCTACACGGGCCTCGCTGACAACTCCGTCGGCAAGGTCATCGAGTCAGTCCTGCGAGCCGACGTCGTGATCTGCGACGAGATCGGCTTTGCCCCCCTCGACGACGACGGGGCACAACTGCTGTTCCGCTTCGTCGCCGCCGCTTACGAACGGCGCAGCTTGGCCATCGCCAGCCATTGGCCTTTCGAGCAGTGGGGCCACTTCCTGCCCAACGAGACAACAGCAGTGAGCTTGCTCGACCGGCTCATCCACCACAGCATCGTCGTGGTCACAGACGGCGAGTCGTTCCGTATGCGCGAGGCCCGCCAGAGAGGGGGGCGGCCCAAGCTCAAGACCGGTTGAGAACCCAAAGGGGTGGGGCGTTTTAGTTGGCCAAAACTGGGGACTGGGAACTGGCCATTGACATCGCGGCCGAGTGCACCTACTACGGGTACTGGGTCAACATCGACGAGACCATCCCAAACAACACCACGCCAAACCCTTGCGCGTGCCCGCGTTGGTAGGTCACATGCTCTTCCGCTCGTCGGCATCGAGCCCTTTTTCCCACTGACCTGCGCCGGACAAGCATCCCCACCATGTATGCCCGACGCTCTTCAGGTACGTCCGGCTGGCATCTACTTCACGGCTGACGGGAGTGGGGAACTTTTCAACCTTCGGTGGTCGGAATGGGGTGCTCAGCGCGCCGTCGGTTCGGGTACGGAGACTGCGAGCACCTGCAAACCCTCTTGCGCACAGGGGCACTACTACTTCCCCGTACTGGTGGTCCTCGCTAGCCCAGAGCCGACGGCACGCGGCCGTGTGTTCAGCTTACTAACCGTCGTCGACTTGGCTAATGGGAAGCCTCGGAGTACATGCCTACTACCCTGGGCAGCAGCCCCGCCAAGCTGCACCAGCCCCGTTGTGCCTGACACGACGACAACCTCCGTTGCGACACGCACCACCGTGACCGCACCAATCTGGCCTTCGCCGACGGCCTCAAAGACTCCTTGGGATGCCGCTCCAGCTGCACCGACCAAGGCAATGGCGTCGCTGGTGCAAGAATGGGACAAGGCAGGAAACCTGTATGCGGGCTGTTCCTTGTACGCGCCCATTTCTCCTGGGCTCAAGTACGCGGGGCTAAGTGGACCGGGGCCAACTGGAAAAGAGGCCGACCGTTTCGACATGTTCGACGAGTTGTTCGGGCGACCTGGTACAAAGCCAAGTGAGGACATGGCACTCACGATTTACCCGCCCTCGATGCTGCAGTGGATCGTGATGAGCTTTCCTAGTTCGCCCACAGTTATATATCCCGACGGCTCAACTTTACGGAGTGCGCCAAATAGAGGGCCGTTGGACGTGCTCTTGACCATCCCAGGGAACTCGTGCTACTACGAACTAGGTGCGGGGGCTCTTGTGGCTCGTTCTGAGTTTGAGGACGCTTTCTCCACTTTGCGCCAGATAGCGAACACCAAGATCGGCAGAGCGCCAGCCACGACGCCAGGCACAGCCCCGACGACCATGCCTTCGCAGCCATCGGCAGCCAGTGGGCAGACTCAGCGCGACATCAGCCTCTCTTTAGCAACCGAGAACGATGCTTGGCAGTCTCCCGCTTGGCTTGTTGTTGCGGTTGATGGCAGGATCGTCGTCAACGAAGAGGACGGCGAGAGGTTCTACGGCGAGGGTAGGCAACTCCAGCTAGAGCCAGTTCCGCCGAGGCCCCCTTGGGCGACGGCGTTCCCCGGTGTGGGGCTTGGCCCGGACACGGCCCCGATACTTTCGTGGTACGAGACGCTCCCCGACTACGGCGAAAGCGTCACCCTTATACTGCTGTCTGCGGGGTTGGCTGGTTGCTACCTGGATGCACCGATCTTCTCCCGGCCCGAGCTTGAAGTCGCCACCGAGGACGGGCAAGAGGTTATTTGTCACTTACCAGCTGCGGCACCGACGCGCGCTAACCCCGAGGGCTACATGGTCATCCCTTGGGACGAGCAGTCACAGCCATCACTTGCGAGCTACCTGCAAGGCCTCGTGCACGCCGGCTACGGCGACGGTGTAAAGATGCCGGGCGCTATCGTCACCTGCCCTCGCTCCACTGTGACTGAAGGTCAGGTGCTTGGCTGCAACGTGTCGGGACCAATGACGGCGCCCGGTGCCATCCTCGTCAAAGTACTGGTGACACCACTCAATTACGGCTTTGCCAGCAACTACGCCGGCGAGGTACTCTTGGATGAGACTTACGTCCCCAGCATCATGGACTGCCCCCGCTATTCCGCAACGGAGCGCTCTGTCTTGACCCGGCTGGGAGGGCAGCGCTGCGCCCCGCCAGCGAGCACTATTCCAGCTAGTACGCCGCCGTCGAACGCGCTCGCGCCAACGTCGACGGGGGCAGAGGGGCCGTCGTCAGCGCCCCTGAGCACGGTGGCCAGCCCGGCACCGGCCGGCTGGCCCAGTAGCGACTTCGGTGAACCCATAACAGCATTACAGACGCCGTTCGTCACGGCGCCGGCCGCCCTGCTGACCGCACTCGCCCGTCGTCTTCAAGGCAACGACTCGCGCATCGACCTGACAGGTTCAGTGATCGCCATCTCGCAGGATAAAGTCGACCCACTCTATTATGCCTTTGTTTGGCAGGGTGCCGTCCCGGGCGCCTTTGGGCGTGGGGTCGCCGAAGATGTAAAGGGTTCTTGGGTCATCGTGGCTGGGCCGGTCGAGGACATCAGTTGCCCAAGCCCGCAGACTGAGGTCCCAGCCTCCGTCCTCGAGGATCTCGCTATGAACTCCGGTTGCTGACTTGGTTTGTACAAGGGCTCGCGGCCGAGTTAGGTGGGTGTACCCTCCCAGGCCAAATTGGCTTCCCGACGTTGCCCCCGGCCCGCCACGCTTTCCTCGACGAGATCGCACGCGCCAGCCGCGAGCACGCTGAACTAGGTGAGCAGATGCTCGACCTGGTCCGCCAGTACCTTGAAAAAGCTGCCCAGAAGCTGGCTGACAGCCCGAACGCAGCGGCATTGTGGGTTCAAAGGGCAGTGAAGATCCGGCGTGACGCACTCGGCATTGGGCTAGACGAGCGCGTCGGCCACAGCGACGGCGACGACAACTCAACCTCGGCCGAGCACAGGATGGAGGTCCGCCAACTGATCTATTCGCTCCATCCCAACTTGGCAAACAAGCTCGCTGACCTAGCGATTGAGATCCGCATCGCGCAGGCGCAGGGGGCTGCGCGGGCACGAGCTCGTGCCCGCGGTGCGAGCGGTGAGCCAGCAGACGGTGAGCCGGCCGCGGCGCGCCGGTTC
>DATJST010000454.1:0-4466 GCA_035503975.1 Acidimicrobiales bacterium
GCATGTGGCCGCTCCAGTGACAGCGAACGCGACGAGCTCTCTTTTGCACCGAGATAGTGGTGAGAAGAAGTACTTGGGTGGTAGCGGTTTCGGGTAGCGCACCGGGTGTGGCTGGCGGGAGGTCAACCGGGCGCTCAGGGCCTCCAGCCGCTGCTCCCTGTGGCCGTGGGGCGTGGGGCGTGGGGCGTGGCGCGTGGGGCTGGGAACACATGTTCCCATACGTAGCTATGCTGAGACGGTGAGCCGAGAAGGGTTGGCGGGAGCCGTGGGCGAGCGTGGAGCAGCCCTGGTCGCGTCTCGCCAGGTGCTGGCCCGGGAGCGCACGCTCCCCCTGGTAGCCGAGCTGGCTGGCCTTTTCCCCGAGGGTGGCCTCAGGCGGGGGAGCACCGTGTCGATTGCTCCCAGCGGCCCCCGGGGCCACGTCGCTCGCCTTGGCCTTGCTCGCCGGCCCCAGTGCCGCCGGCTCGTGGACCTGCGTGGTGGGCACGCCCGACCTCGGCCTGGTGGCCGCTGCTCGAGCGCCTGGCCGTGGTACGGGAAGGTGAAGCCTGCATCTGAGCTTCACAAGTTAGTGGGAAGGTGGTGCCCTCGCCGGCGGTTCGCCCCGAGGACTAGCCAGGTGCTACTTCAGACCAGGTCGTTCCTGCACAGGTAGATGTTCACATGAAATACACCGGCCTTGGGGATGCACCTGCCCTCCGCCATCCCCACCTCTCTGTTGAGCCACGCGTAATCTTCAGCGGCCGAGTCGAACAGAGTCATAAACAATTGTCGGCCTACCCATTGCTCATCCTGCTCGAAGAAGCATGCCCTGCCTCGCATTTCGACGTTCACCTCGGCGCCGTCGCCACTGATGATCACGCCGCGAATATGAGGAGAGGCCACTCGGTCGACATCGGTGCCATGATGGTTGGACCAGCGCAGGGCCCCGCTCAGGCGTGCACCGGTCACGGTCCCCTCACCGAAGCCCCACCCCAGCCCGAGCAAAAGAGCTGGTCAGACTGGTGGAGGCGAGGAGAATCGAACTCCCGGACCTCTTGCATGCCATGCAAGCGCTCTACCAACTGAGCTACGCCCCCAAGCGGCGTCCTCACCTTACCAGATAGGCGCCGCCGGGCCCCGGTGCCGCCCGGCCTGGCCCGCACTTCTTGGGCACACCCCGACCTGGGCTCGTGGTGATCGATCAGGGACAGCGCGAGCAGGCCTACCGGACCACCACCACGGGGCACGAGGCGTGCGCCGTGCAGAACTGGCCCACCGAGCCGAGCAGCATCTCAGCGAGCTGGCCATGGCCGCGGCTTCCCACCACGAGCAAGGCAGCACCCTTGGCCCACTGCGCAAGCGCCGGCCCCGCCGGGCCCTGAACCACGTGGGCGGTGACCGAGGTAGCGCCATGCTCCGCCTTGAAGCGCTCCAGCACTCCCGCCAGCACGGTCTCCGCGTCTTTGCATGGGTCCGTATGGTCAGCCAGCTGCAGCGGGAAGCCAAAGGCGCGGGGCCAGTGCCAGCAGGTGACCGCTTCTACCTCGGCGCCGGTGAGCTCGGCGTACCTGGCCGCCCACTCGAGCGCCGCGGTCGCGGACGGGGAACCGTCAACTCCTACGACCACCCGCGGGCGCTCGCTTGTCACGGGCCACACGATAGCTGCTGAGCGCCGAGCCCGAGCCAGAAAGCCAGGCGCGAGCACCCCGCCCGACCCAGCTGGGGTACCCGCCCGCAGCCGCCGCACCGCGGTGGCTGCCCGCCGCAGCCACCTGAACCCGCCGGCCTAGTTAGCTTCTACCCATCCGTCGACCGGGTTCAACAAGTGAAGAAAAATCCGTACCGATACGAGACGAACGCGCTTTTTACGCAAAGTGACTTAACCCTCGTCAAGGCACCACTCAAAGTGGTCGACGTGCACTGGCATGCCGCGTCACATGGAGGTGATGAGGCCACTCGCAGCAGTGGCCGCTGGCCCGGGAAGGGCCGGGACCGTGGGAGAGGTGAGCTGGACCTCGTCGCGGTCGCCGCTATCGCGGCGGGAGCAGCGCGAGGTCAGCGCGACTGATCAAGCCGGTAGCGAGGGCCCATTCGGCGAGATGTTGGAGAGCGTTTTCCCCGAGCAAATTGGGCACACCGGCATTGGTGAGGCGCGTGCGCAAGTACTCGACCCGCTTAACCAGCGTCGTGCGGGGCCAGTCCAGCCGGCCGGCGGCGTCCGCGTAACTCTTGGGGTGCGGGTCGTACCGTGGGAATGGCTCGAGGTAGCCCGCGAAGAGGGCGACCAGAGCGAGCTTGTCGGCGGGGGTGATCGATACGTCAGACGCGGCACGGGTCGGGTTGCCCTCTTCGGCTTCGACGGCTGGGAGGGGCCGGCGGGAAGCCCCTTCGACAGCCCCGTCGGGCAGGTCGACGGTAAGGGCGTGGCGGCGCATCGCGCCCTCGACGATGACAGTGATAGGCGCGGTCACGGCCATGCGGCGACCGGGCGGGAGCACCGTCCGGATGCCTACGTCATCCACCACTTCGAGTGGTCGCACTGTGCTCTTGTTGACAAGCCACCAGACGCCGGCCTCGGCTTCTAGGCTCCCGGCAACTCTGGAGATACCCAAGTCAGCCGGGTCAAGGCAGAGAGTGGCGCGCTGAGAACGGCCGAAGGTCAGCTCCTCGCCCTCGGCCACCTGGAACCTTTGGTCCTTGAGCCCGATGGTGATAGTCGTCGGCTCAGCCACAACAGGCAACGTACAGCAGGGACGGCCGCGACCACGGCCACCCACGCGAGGCGCCGGACTGAGCCGCCGTTAGGGGAGGCGCGCCCGGCAGTTGACCAGGTCGCGGCGGACTGGAACGATGGCCGTCACAGGGCTGCGGCATAATCGTGGCAGCACCAAATGACCCGGAGGTGGCTCAAGTGAGGACCAATCTCGTCAAGGTACGGCCGGCTGGCCAGAGGGCCGTGCTCGTGGCGTTGCTGCTGGCCGTAGCTGGCGCCGTCGTCGCGCCTAGCCCCGCCAGCGCCTCAGCACGCACGCCGGCCCAGGCCAACTTCAGTGCCAACGTCTACTTCCCCCTGGTCCAGGGTGCTGTCTGGAAGTACAACGTCGTTGGTGGCCCCGAGGGCGGCACCAACCAAACCAGCACCGTGGTCGGCGGGACAAAAACAGCTGCCGGGGAGCAAGTCCAGATGAAGTTCAAATCTTCCGCCAAATTCCAAGGCAAGCCGCTGCCGGCATACATCGCCGACTACCTGATCGAGCCCGACGGCGTGATCAAGGTGGCGAGCGGCTCGTCCGGCGGCTTGAGCACCACGATAAGCGGCGACGTCGGTAGCTACATGATCCCACCGGCGTCACAGATCACCCATTGCGGCTGCTCGTACTCGGGCAAGTTCACGGCTTCCGCCGAGGGCATGTCGTTCCAGGGCACGCTCAAGGAGACGGCTACGAGCAAAGGTACGGTCCAGGTCACCGTGCCGGCGTCCAGCTCTCCTTATACGGCCCTACAGCTCGACGCGGTGGTCAACATCAAGCTCAGCGCTGCCTCGATGAAGGTCAGCGCCACCGCCAGCTATGACTTCTTCCTGGTCAAAAACGTTGGACTGGTGAAAACGTCTAACGCCTCGATGAAGCTCACGCTCTTTGGTTCGAGCACGACCAGCGCCGTCGGCAACGAGATCCTCGCCAGTTACACGCCCTGATCCCGGGCCGTCGGGACCTGCGCGGTCCGGGGCGCAAGGCACTCGCGAAGGCTGCTACCAGGACCGGGAGCGACGCCCGCGGTAAGTGCAGGTCACGGCGAGCATCGCTTCGCGTACCCTGGGGCCATGAACTACGCGTACGACGCCCAGGAGGTCGAGAACCGCTGGCAGGCGCGCTGGGCCGCCGAGCGCGCTTTTGAAGTCGCGAATGACGACCCCCGGCCCCCGTTCTACGTGCTGTGCATGTACCCCTACCCGAGCGGTGCCGCCCACCAGGGGCATGTGCGCAACTACACCTTTGGGGACCTCAACGCCCGTTGGCGCATGATGCAGGGTTACAGCGTGCTGAGCCCAATAGGCTTTGACAGCTTCGGCCTACCGGCGGAAAACGCTGCCATCAAGACCGGCACGCACCCGCGGGTTTTCACCGACGCGCGTATCGCCGAGCTGTCCAGTTCGTTGCGCCGGTTGGGTGCCGGCTACGACTGGCGCCGCCTCGTGATCAGCCACGACCCCACGTATATGCGCTTCAACCAGATCATCTTCCGCCGCTTCCTCCAAGCGGGGTTGGCCTACCGCAAGAAAGCGCCGGTCAACTGGTGCCCGGGGTGCAACACCGTGCTCGCCAACGAGCAGGTCCTAGCCGATGGTACCTGTGAGCGCAGCGGCGACTTGGTAGTGAAAAAGGACCTGGAGCAATGGTTCTTGCGCATTACCTCGTACGCTGACGACCTGCTCGCCGCTTTGGAGATGCTGGAGTGGCCAGAGCGGGTGAAGACCATGCAGC
>DATJST010000455.1:0-31692 GCA_035503975.1 Acidimicrobiales bacterium
CGGTAGCTCACGGCATCTCCGGCAACCGAAGGGCGATGAACGACGCGATCGCCGCGATGCACGATAGCGCGGGCGATCGCGACACAGCGCAGATGATCGCGCTGGCGAACGGCGTCTCCATCTGCCAACTCGGCGACGGGCAGCTTCCCGAGGCAATCGACGCCATGGACAGCGCGATGGGACTGCTGCGGTCTGCGAGTGGTGGCGCCCGCGACTTTCCTGGCCGATGGGCGCTGATGCGAACCGTCGCCGCCGACGGTGGCGAAGGTGCCAGGGAAGAGTGCCGGGCCCTAGAGTTCGACACCCCCATGAGCCGTGCGACGCTGTGGGCAGCAGACGCAGTGGCCGCCGGCCGGAAGGGCGAAGACGCCGAGTCGCTCTTCGCCGCCGCAGACGAGGAACTTGGCCGGCTCGAAGGGGGCTTCCTTCGAAGCCTGGCCCGGCTGCTGGTGGCACACTGTGCCCATCAGGACAGCTGGGGTACCCCAGGTGCCTGGTTGCGGGAGTCGCTCGCAAACTTCGAGGACCTCGACCTCGCCAACTTCGCCCACCGGTGCCGGCTCGGGCTCCGGGCTATAGGCGAAGCCGTCCCACGTGCCGCCCGCTCCGACCAGGTGCGCGTTCCTGGGCCGTTGGTCGCCCAGGGTGTCACCGCCCGGGAGGCCGAGGTAATGGCGCACGTCGTTGCCGGCCACTCCAACCGGGACATTGCCGAGCGCTTGCACCTGTCGGTCCGCACAGTCGAAAAGCACGTCGAGCGAGTGCTCATGAAGACAGGCTCCACCCGCTCTGAGCTGGGGCGATTGGCCAAGACCGTCGGGGTTCAACCGGTCGACTGACCCTCGGTACGCAGTTGTCTGGGTTGGCGACCGGCCAGGTACGTAGTCATTCCCGGGAAATGTCGTAGCGCTCTACCGATGTGCGAAACAGTCCCCGGGCGGACGATGGAGCCATGCCATCGATCCGCATATCCCGGAGGGAGCACGGCATGACCCCCGCCTCCACCCTGCCGGACAGCTTTACCACCACCCTGTCCGTCGACCAGAGCCCAGAGGAAGTCTTCGCCTCCGTCCTCAACGTCCGTGGCTGGTGGTCAGAGAACATCGACGGCCCCGCTGACCGCCCCGGTGAGGTGTTCACCTACCACCACCGCGACGTCCACCGCTGCACGATCCGCGTGACCGAGTTGGCCAGCCCGACGCGGGTCGTGTGGCAGGTGGTCGAGAACTACTTCGACTTCACCGAGGACGCCAACGAATGGACGGGCACCGAGATCCACTTCGAGATCGCCCGCGACGGATCGAAGACGGAGCTGCGGTTCACCCATCTCGGGCTCGTCCGCGCCTACGAGTGCTTCGACGTCTGTTCGGGTGCCTGGGACTTCTACATCCAGACCAGCCTTCGAGGTCTCATCCGCACCGGAGGGGGCCTCCCCAACCCCCTCGAGCAGCCACCCCGCTGAGCGGCGGGGATGTTCGTTCACCGCCAAAAACATGCTCAAAGGAGGAGAATGCAATGACAAAAACCCTTACCGACAAAACCGTCCTCGTTACCGGGGCCAGCCGGGGAATCGGGAAAGCCCTCGTCACCGAAGCCCTTCGACGCGGCGCGCTACGGGTCTACGCCGGGACTCGCCGGCCTATGGCGCAAACCGACGAGCGGGTCACCCCTCTCACCCTCGACATCACCGACCGGGCCCAGATCGAGGCGGCCGCCCACGTGGTCGACGCGCTCGACGTGCTCGTCAACAACGCCGGCGTGTTCGTCCCCAGCGCCTTGAGCGAACGCCATGCACTCGAAGAGCACCTCGCGGTGAACCTCTTCGGCACATACGACGTGATCGATGCCTTTCTCCCGCTGTTGGTCCGCTCGAAGGGGGCGATCGTCAACAACGTATCAATAGGTGCGCTGGCACCGGTGCCGATGGCACCGGCCTACATGATCTCCAAGGCGGCCGCGTTCAACCTGACCCAATCGGTGCGAGCTTTGTTGGCTGGGCAGGGAGTATCGGTGCACGCGGTGCTGACCGGGCCAGTTGATACCGACATGATGCGGGCGTTCGACATCCCGAAAGCGTCGCCTGAGCTGGTAGCCGAGGCGATCTTCGACGGGCTTGCCAACGGCGATGAGGAGATCTTCCCGGACCCGATGTCGCAGGCCTTGGCTGATGGCTGGCGAAAGGGCGTGGTCAAAGCACTCGAGCGCCAAAACGCTTCGTTTGTCGATGCGGCTTGACACAAAGCCCTCGGCGAGGGTCAGACGACCAGGCGTGGGATATCAGCGCCTTTTGAAGAAAGTGACGTTCGCCACCGGGTCTCCCAGTGGCAGCAGGTACGCGGGAGGTAGCGGCATGGAACATCCCCCGATCGGTCTCACCGCGGTGAGCGCTGGGGTCAGAAACTCCACAATGGCTGCGAAATTGGCCGTAGCAGCGGTACTCGCGATCGCGGTCGTTTGCTGGGTCTCAGCCATCCACCAGATGCACGCGATGAGCATGGGCCCGGGCCTCGGCTCGCTCGGCTTCTTCATCGGCATGTGGGCAACGATGATGGCAGCGATGATGTTGCCGGGAGCCATTCCGGTGGTGTTGTACCGGACTCATACCCAAGGGGCCCGCGTCATCCCGCTCTTTCTGGCTGTGTACCTTGCGGTCTGGACGGTCGTCGGGCTGGTGGCCTATGCGCTCGACCGCCCACATAGTGCGCTCGTTGGTGGCGTCGTGACGATCGCCGCAGGCTTCTACGAGCTCACCCCCCTCAAGCGTCATTTCCGCCGGCGCTGTCATGAGACGCTTGGCTCTGGGCTCGGGTTTGGTCTCGACTGCGTCGGTTCGACCATCGGCCTGATGGCGATGCTGGTGGCCTTGGGCGTCATGAGCGTCACCTGGATGGTCGTAGTGGCAGTCGTCATCGTCGCCCAGAAGCTGCTCCCCGCGAAAGCCTCTCTCGACGTGCCGACCTCTTTGGCGATGATCGGCCTCGGGGTGGTCATCGCCCTTGCGCCATCGGCGGTTCCCGGGCTCATGCCCGCTATGTGAGGCCCATCGCCTCTCGGTGCATCGTCGTGTAACGCCGGAACAGAACTGGAGGACACTCAGTTATGACAACGAATTCGGGAACAGCCGGTGTGCCCCCGGAGCCTGGCGCTGAGCTGCCGAGCTTGCCGCCGGCCGTCGACCGGGCCACATTTGAAGCCGAACTGGACCGGCTGCGGGGTCGTGAGAAGGCGCACACCAGGGAAGGCGACGCGATCGCGGCCGCCCGACGGCGACTACCCATGGTCGAGGTCGCTGCCAAGCTTCCACTGCTTGGGCCCGACGGCAGGCTTACGCTTCTCGATGCTTTTGAAGGACGCAAGCAGCTGATTGCCTACTACTTCATGTGGAGCCCGGGACGGTCCGCGGCCGAGCAGTGCGAGGGCTGTACGTGGGTGGCGAGCCACGTCGGGGAGCTGTCCTACCTGCACTCTCGCGACATCACCTTCGCCGTGTTCTGTCAGGGCCCTTACCAAGAGAGCATCCGCTACCGCGACTTTATGGGCTGGGACATGCCGTGGTACTCGGCACTGCCTTCCCTCGAGGCGTTGCTCGTTGGGCGCGAAGTCGGGCTATTCCATCTCGTGTGTTACCTCCGAGATGGCGACCGCGTCTTCGAGACCTACTGGACGAAGCGCCGCGGTGCAGAGGTACTGGACTACAGCTACGCGCTCATGGACCTCACGGTATACGGACGCCAGGAAGCATGGGAGGACTCGCCCGAGGGTTGGCCACAATCGGGGCACCTGTTCCGAACGGACGGCGGCGCGCCCGATTGGCCACGAGTCTCCGAGTGGCCGGGAGGACGCCCCACAGCCCAGTGGCCCCGCCTTGGAGCCGGGCGACCTGATGACCTCGGGGGCAAGCCCTGATCCCAAGGGCGAGACCCGCCTGAAAATGATGCCGGAACCGATGACGACAGAGGAGGAGGAGAGCCTCATGGACCAGGCCCACCAGGAGTACAACGCCAAGATCATCGCAGAGTTGCGCGCCAACAAAGGACACGTCGGCGGCGACTGGGAGGACATACCGCTTCTCGTTATCCACCATACCGGAGCGCACTCTGGTGTAGAGCGAGCCAACCCAGTCGCATACCTCCCCGACGGCGCCGGCTACTTCATTTGGGCCGCGAACGGCGGGGTGCCGCGAAGCCCCGATTGGTACTTCAACCTGAAAGCTCGCCCCGAGACCCGGATCGAGGTCGGCAACGAAATCATTGACGTCCTAGCAGAGGAAGCGACCGGCACCGAGCGCGCGCGTCTCTTTGCCAACGCCACGGACAGGTACCCGCAGCTCCTCGAAGCTGCTCAGAGAACCGAGCGCGTCATTCCATTGATCGTCTTACACCCTGCAAGGAGCCGTTAGGCGCAGTGCAATCTCACCCCGAATCACAGAGAGGAGATGGCAGAATGGCCCGGACCGGAACGCGTCAGGAGTGGCTCGCGGCAAGGGGCGAGCTCCTAAAGCGCGAAAAAGAGCTCACGCGGCTGGGTGACGAGGTCGCCCGACAGCGTCGGGGGCTCCCCTGGGTGCCCGTCCAAAAGGAGTACAGGCTCCAGACAGCAGATGGGGCCAGGACGCTGGCGGAGCTGTTTGACGGCCGCTCGCAGTTGATCGTCTATCACTTCATGTTCGGCCCTAGCTACGACGGCGGATGTCCCGCCTGCTCGTCGACCGCTGACAGCTTCAACGGCGTACTCGCCCATCTCGAAGCCCGTGACGTCACGATGGTCTGCGTCTCGCGCGCTCCGATCCAAAAACTGCTCGACTATCGGGGCCGTATGGGCTGGAGCTTCAACTGGGCGTCCAGCTACGAGAGCGACTTCAATGTTGATTTCGGTGTTTCAGCCTGGGAAGGGACGACGCGCGAACCAGCGGCGCCACTGCTCGAGGCTAACGAGCTCGCGCTCCTTAAGGCCCTGCACGAGCAGCCGAGCATCCGTGAGGCTCTGCCGCTTGTCACAAGCCAGAATGCGAGCGCGACCGGGACCGACATCGACGGCTACTTCTCCGAGGGTCACGGCCTGAGCACGTTCGCTAGCGAGGGCGAGACCGTATACCACTGCTACTCGAGCTACGCCCGCGGTACTGAGTTCCTGATGGGTTATTACGCCATCCTTGACCGCGCACCCAAGGGCCGCAACGAAGGCGATCAGCCCATGAGCTGGCTACGCCGCCACGACGAATATGTGAGCAGCTGAGCGAGCGAACCGCCATGTTCTCCAACTTGACGATCCATCGGCCAGCCAGATGCAAGCGCCAGAACGCGCAGGCCGTTGCAGGGATCAAGGGCCCGCTCAGGGCGCGCCGGTCCCTGGTAAGAGGCCGGCGGAACGGCTCGCGGCCACCCCCCGAACGAGATCCACGAACTCGGCGGTGCCCATGACCGGGAGCTGCTCGGCGCCGCGGGGCCGGACGGACACGGTGCCAGTGGCGACTTCCCGCTCTCCCACGATGGCGAGGTAGGGCACGCGCTGGCGTTGGGCGTCGCGCACGCGGGCGCCCAAGGTGGCGTCGCGGTCGTCGAGGTCGGCCCGAAGCCCAGCGCGGCGCAAAGCGTCACGTACCCCAGCCGCGTGGTCGAGGGCGTCGGGGCCGACCGGCAAGATGACGGCTTGGACCGGTGCCAGCCAAACGGGAAATGCTCCGTGGTGGACCTCGAGGAGGTGGGCGACAATGCGCTCCATGGTGGAGACGATCGAGCGGTGGACCATCACCGGTCGCTCGTAGGCGGCGCCCCTAATGAAGCCGAGCCCGAAGCGCTCAGGGAGGTGGAAGTCGACCTGGACGGTCGACAAGGTCTCCTCTCGCCCCTGGGGGTCGGTGACCTGGAGGTCGATCTTGGGGCCGTAGAAAGCGGCCTCCCCTTCAGCCTCCACATAGTCCAGGCCCAGGCCGGCAAGCGCCGAGCGCACCATCGCCTCAGCACGGGCCCACATTTCGGCCTCGCCGGCGTACTTCGGCCCGCTGCCCCGCCGTGACAGCCGGAGCACCGGCGCCGGGATGGCTAAGGCCTGGTAGGCCTGCCTGACCATGCCCAAGATCGAGGCAATCTCGCTTTCGACCTGCTCGCGGGCACAGAACACATGGCCGTCGTTGAGGGTCATCTGCCGGACGCGCGACAGGCCCCCGACGGCGCCCGAGCGCTCGTGACGGAACATGGTCCCGAGCTCGGCAAGGCGGAACGGCAGGTCCCGCAGGCCGCGGGGCTCCGCCCTATAGACCAGGATGTGGTGAGGGCAGTTCATAGGCCTGAGAACGACCTGCTCACCGCTCAGGTCCATGGGTGGGTACATGTCGTCGCGGTAGTGGTCCCAGTGGCCCGAGCGCTCGTAGAGCTCGCGCTTGGCCAGTTGCGGGGTGTAAACGTGGCTGTAGCCGTGACGACGTTCGAGGTCCACGATAAAGCGCTCGATCTCGGCGCGTACAACGGCGCCGGCCGGCAGCCACAATGGCAGCCCCGGGCCGCAGGCGTCGTCGGTGGCGTAGACCTTGAGCTGGCGGCCTATGCGGCGGTGGTCCGGGACGTCCATAGCAGTCTCCTTTTGTCTGGGTGGCCCACAGCCGCCGAGGAGAACCGCTCTCGCCCGGGGCCGTCGGCCCGGGCGGTGTCGCGTGCTTCGGCGCTACGCGTCAACACCGGGCGGGCCCGGCGTCGTGGTCACGTTGGCGCAGTACATCAGCACGCCCTTGAAGATATCAGGGGTACGGCGCTCAAGCGACGGAATAATTGTCATTCGGCGTTCAGTGACAGCCAGCCTCTGCCACGCAAGTCAAAGAACCCGTACAATAACAGTTGATCTGGACGCCTGCTGGCGGTGTCGTCTTGAGGGCCCCTATTGCCTGGCATCCCAGTCGTGGCGCGACAATTCGTACTCTACCTCACCCTGTTCGGTGCCCTCGATGGGATCGTCCCAGCTAAGTTGGAAAGTGCGCACGTATTTGAGCCCGCACCGTTCCATGACCCGCCTGGACCGTTTGTTGACCGCCATGGTCTGTGCCCAGACCCGCTTGGCCTCCCGGGCCGAGAACACCTCGTTCATGACCGTCAGCGTTCCCTCCGTCGCTAGGCCGCGACCCCAGTGCTGACGGACGAGGCGATACCCGAGCTCGTACTCGTCCTCATGCGTGGCCCTGGCTGCAAACCAGCCGACAAACTCCCCAGTCTCGCGTTCCCAGCCCATCCAGCGAGATCCGAGCGCCTTGGCTACCAGCCGCTCGACGTCTGACCTACTGCTCGGCTTTCCGCCTGTCAGGTAGCGCATCACTTCGGGGTCGCTGTCCAGCACCACCAGCTGGTCCACATCAGTCATTGTGATGGGCCGCATGACGAGCCGCTCGGTCGCCAAGGCGCGTGTCGCGGCTGCCGTTCCCGCGTCGTGCACCAAGAGCCATCATCGCGGCTGGTGAAGGGCTCGGCAATCGATTTAGCCGGCGCCCGGCCCGCAACGCCTGGCTCCGGTCCGCCGGGACGCGAGTGCCGCGACCGGTTGCGGCTGCCCGAGCGCGTTCATGTCAACCTGGTAATCGACTTCGCCCGAGCGCCGGTTGACCGGCGAGCCAAGGCTTGGCGCTACGGCTTTGCGCGCACGAAGGTGCTGGCGGCCGCGGGCCTGACCCTGCGAACTCGTCGTCGTGCGCCTCAATTGTTCGATCGGACATGGAGCAGCCGGGGCTATCGTGCGGCCTATGAAATCGGAGATCTCCCGCCCGTCCGGCTGGTTGGAGCTAAACCGGAATAGCCGAGATGCGCGGGTTCCTGCTCACGTCCGCAGCGAGTGCTACGACATACCCAGCCAAGTGTGAAGTGCATGACTGTCGTGATGGAAACTGCCGCTGACAGAGACAGGTCGGCGCTTCGTCTGCGCCCCTGGCTCGCCACGGACATGCCGGACTTGCTGGCGGCGATGGCCTGCGAGTACCCGACCCAAGGTCTCAGGTCGCACCCTGATGTTGCCGTTCCGGGGCCGCAACGCTGGAGCGGTCCAAGAAATGACCAGGAAGCCGCCCACTGGCTATCCGGTCAGGAACTTGGCTGGGAGTGCGGCGACTGGCTTACCTTCGCTGTGCTGGACGTGTCGCAGGGCAGGGTCGTCGGCCAGGTGGGGCTGGGGAACCGGGAGGGCGGCAGGGTCGGCATCGGCCAACGCGGTGAGATCCACTACTGGACAGCAGCCGGTGCCCGCGGCCGCGGCATCGCACCTGCCGCGGTGCGGGCCGTGACAGGCTGGGCGTTCAGCAGCTTCGGCGCACAGCGCCTACCGTGCATCATGCTGGTGCACGCCTTGGACAACCAAGCGTCATGCCGGGTAGCGGAGAAGAGCGGTTACCCGTTCGACGAACTCAGCCCAGCCAACCCGCCGTACTGGTTTACCGACGGGCACATCCACTTGGCCAAGGCGCCGGCCCGCTAGCAGGCCGGCGACTTTGTGCGGCCCTCAAAGATGGCGGCCTGCCAGCAACGGCACCAGGACCGAGGCGACAGGAGACCCCCACCCGGTGACCGGGTCCCAGCCCGGGCCAGCTTGGTAGCCAGTGATACCCGAGCCGAGGGTGTTGTTGCCGCTGACTATGTCGTGGAACGCCGAGTGGTAGTTGCGGCCTCGGGCTATCGCGTAGATGGCGGGGTTGACAAATCCGAGGTCGTGGCCGGCGTACTGGTCCGCAAGCGCGATGATGGCCGCCCAGAACGGGGCGCCCGCGCTGGTCCCCTGGGCGGCCACGAGCGATGGAGAGCTGCTGCCAGTGAAGAGGGCCAGGCCGCTCATCGGGTCGGCGTCCGCCGCAACGTCAGGGACCCCCCGCTGAGCACCGATGCCGCGCACTCCTGCCTGGTACGTCGGCCGGGCGAACAAGCGGGTGAACCCGCCCCCCGACGCCATGTCCTCCGAGTTCCACGCGGGCTCGCTGCGATAAGCGCCCGTCTTTGGGTCGGCATGGAGCGTGGTGCCTCCCACTGCCAGGACCAGAGGGTCCGATGCTGGGTAGCAGGTTTCTTTTACGGCTCGTTCCTCAGCCAGCCAGGGCGAGCAAGGGCCCGCTGCGCCCGTGTCCCCAGAGGCGACGGTCACGGTTATGTGACGAGACGCGGCCCGCTGGAAAAGCGAATGGAGGGCTCGCACCTGCGGGGCGGTGAAGGCGCTGTCCTCGGCGCCGAGGCTGAGGGACAATACATCGCCGGTGGCGATCGCGTCATTGAACGCTGCCAGTCCAGTGAGCACCGATTGAGCCGCTTCGCTTGGCGACTGAAGCTGCACGGGCAAAAGGATGACGCGTATCTCGGCCGCGGGCGCGATGGCGTGCACGATCTCGACGTCCTCGACCTCCTCCAGGTTCGCGTCTTCCGGCGGCGTCCCAAGGTCGAAGCGGCCCACCACAGAGAGGTGGGCCGGCGGTAGGTCGAAGTAGCTGTCATAACTCGACAGCGTCGCGAAGATGTTGGAGGTGGTGGCTGGCACGGCGCCGTTGGTTGGGTCGACTATGTCGACGGTGCGGCCCTTCCCGTCGGTCCCCTTGTCGAGGAGGGGCGCGACCCCGTAGGCGTTGCGGAAGGCCTGTGGGCTGTAGCAAAGGCCGAAGGCCAGGCAACCGGGGCGCACGCCGGCACCTGATGCGGCTGCCTGGGAGGTGGTGGCGGTTGTTGCTGCCAAGGAGACAGGGAGGAGGGAGGCGGCAATGAACACGGCCAGTCTGCTTGACAAACGAGGAGTGGTCATCGCTGGCGCTCGCGGACGGGGGGGACGGGTCGCGCCACGCAAGCTACTCCGAGCAGGAGCGCTAGGGCCGTTAGAACACGGCATAATGCACATCCTTGCAGCTTTAGTTCTTGGCAGCTAGCCGCCGTGGAACTCCCAGCATTTGGTCATTCCGGGGGTGAGGTCGAGGCCCTGCGCCGCAGTCCTATGATGGCAACGACGGCCGCGCTCACTACGCTGGCACCGAACACGCAAAGGGCCGGGAGCAGGTCGAGTGCGCCTGAGGGGAGCGTCTTGCCGATAAGGATCACACCCCCCGGCCCGTCCTGGCTGGTCACCGAGATGCGGTAGACACCGGCGACCGTCGGGTGAACATACGCGACCAGTTCAAGGGTGAGGTTCTGGGGGTTATCCGAATCGGTACTGCCGCCGCCGTCGCTCCAGGTGAAACCGGGGTCGGGCGCACCGGTGGGCGGAACCACGTCAATGCTCATTGCCGGTGTGCCGTTCCAAACGTCGCCGCTCACGAACACCCCGTACCAGAACGAGTACTTCTCGGCTTTGAGCTCGACGGTGGACGTACCGGGGATTTGCACCTGGCCGGTCGACCCCGCACTGCTGAAGTTCTCTGTCGTCGCCGGCGCAATCAGCACGATGACCGAGATGGCGGTGCCTACCAGCAGTATCACGACGGACGCGACCAGCGCCACCAGTGCTCCCAGCCAACTGTGACGGTTGCCCTTTTCCAACACGGGCTGGAGCTTATTGCACGCGGCGAGCGGGGAAGTGCAACGCCTGACACCACTGCTGCCGTAGCGACAGAGCCGGCTGGCGCAGCCTGGGGTGGGCGGGCCCGGAGCGCCCCGAACAGGCTAAAAACGGCTCCCGTACGGGAGCCTTCCTTTGTTGCGGGCCAGTCAGTTGTGCGTGTCGTGCTCGTGGGCCGAGTGGCTGAACGGTTCGAGCTGGAAGGTGGAGTGCGCGAGGTCGAAGTGCTCGCCGAGGCAGGCCTGAAGAGAATCGAGGATCTGGGGCGCATGCCCAGAGGCAAAGCAATGGTCCTCGACCACGACATGTGCCGAGAGGCTGGGCAAGCTGGGGGTAAGGGCCCAAGCGTGCAGGTCGTGGACGCTGAGCACGTGGTCAACGGCGGTGATGTGAGCGCGGACGTCGTCCAAGGAAACATTCTCCGGGCAGCCCTGTAGCAGTACCCGGCCTGAGTCGCGTAGCAGCCGCCAACTGGCGCGGGCCATGAGCGCGGCCACCACCAGGGATGCGATGCCGTCGGCGCGGGCCCATCCTGTCAAGACGATCACCAGCCCGGCTGCGGCGGTGCCGGCGAAGGCGTAAAGGTCGGTGACCGTGTGGGCAAACACGCCTCTGACGTTGAGGCTGGACCGGTCCGCTCGGGCGAGGACGACGGTGATAGCCAGGTTGACTACGGCCCCGGCAAGGGCTACTCCGAGCACGACCGCACCGTGCACGCGAGGCGGTGAGACCAGGCGGTTGGCCGCCTCGACGGTGATCACCGCGGCCACGACCACTAGTGTGACACCGCTCGCCGCCGCCGAGAGGATCTCGGCCCTTTTTAGGCCGAAGGTCCAGATGCCCCGCGCCGGTCGGGTGGCCAACCGGGCCGCCCACAAGCTGGTGCCCAGCGCTCCCAGATCTGTCAGCATGTGGCCGGCGTCGGCCAGGAGCGCGAGCGAGCCCGACAGCGCGGCGGCGACGACCTCACCGACCATAAAGATGGCAACGAGCCCGAGGGCGACTGCCAGGTAGCGCGCGTCCACCTCGGGGGCGGCATTTTGGCCCGGGCTGCTGCAGGCGCCGTTGCGGTCGCCCAGATGGAGGCCGCTGCGATTTTCCGGGCTGCGAGCCACTCGTGCGTAGCCCCGTGAGCTGGTAGGGCCCGGGCCCTGGCTCATCGCGCTGGTCCCCGGCCTTCGGGGCACCTGGGCACTCGCCATAGACATCAAGGTTACGGCGCCGAGGCGTCCTTTGACCTTTTCGGGTGGCCCGTACCGGGCCGACAGCGGGTGCGCCAAAGGCAGTCGCTTTTCGCGGGGTGACCGGGGAGCGGTCCTAACGCCCTGCCCATTTGCTGCGAGACGGGAAAGCATTTGCCAGCGCCACCCGGAACACGTCGGGACAGCTCGCACTGGTAGCGTCGGACCATGACCGTCGTTGACGACCACGGCCGTCCTGAGCCCCCCCTGGCGGCCGACGAGGCGGCTACGCTTCTTGGCTTCCTCGACTACCAGCGGGCGACCTTTGCGTGGAAGTGCGCAGGCTTGGACGCCGCGGGGTTGCGGGCTACCACGGCCGCGTCTTCGATGACGCTCGGAGGGATGCTCAAGCACCTCGCCTTGGTCGAGGACGGTTGGTTTTCCCGCAGCCTCTACGGGCGGGACTACTCTCCGCCTTGGGACAGCGTCGATTGGGCGGCAGACGCCGACTGGGAATGGCACACTGCTGGTCAGGACGACCCTGAGCAATTGCGGGCGCTGTGGCAAGAGGCCGTGGAGCGGTCCCGGAGTTTGGTGGCCGAGGCACTCTCAGACGGCGGTCTTGAGCGGACGGCCGCGCGCACATGGCCGGACGGCCGCGCCCCCAGCCTCCGGTGGATCATCTGCCACATGATCGAGGAGTACGCCCGCCACAACGGGCATGCCGATCTACTGCGTGAGTCGATCGACGGGGCGACGGGGGAGTGACCTCGACGAGCTGGCGGCGTGAAAGGACTTTGAGCGCTCGTAGAAAAGGCCAACCGCGGTAAGCCTCTTGCGCTTCGCCGAGTTTCTGCCACCGGATGGGGCCGGCAGCCGAGCTGCGACCCGTGCGATGCCGAGTTCCCGACATCGCGCGGTGCAACCTAAAGGTCGGTGCGCATCACGACCCGGCGTTTGGTCGGCCTGGTGACCTCCCTGAAGCCGGCGGCGGCAAAAGCATTCCTGCTGCCTACGTGAAGCTCGCCCCAGGTGATCTCTCTTCCTGGCTCGGTGAGCATCCCGTAGCCCTCGACGGCATGCGCTCCGCGCTCGCGGGCGAACTCCACGGCCGCGGCGATCATCTCGTAGGTAAAGCCCTGCCGGCGGTAAGGGGTACGGGTCAGCGTGCACGTGACCGCCCACACGCCTCCGTCCGTTTTGTCCTCGGCGCGACCGGACCAGGTAACCTGCCTCGTGAGCCGCACGTAAGCCGTGCGGGGCTCTACGGCGCACCAAGCAACCGCTTCGTCTCCGACAAAGCCGACCAGCCCGCTCGTCTGGGCGGACCGGGGGTGCCCGCATTCGGATTGGGCACGCAGACGGTGTGCCCGTTCGTCCTCGCCCACCGCGTGCCATCCATGCAAGATCTTGAACCGCTGGCAGAAGCAAAGCGCGTCGAAGCAGCGGGCGGCGCCGACAACTGCGCGCAGGTCGTCCCACGACACCCGGTTCGCCGGCACGATCCGCAGCTGGGCTGGCCTGGTCGGGGTGCTGGCCACGGCCCGCGAGGCTAGCGGCAATCCTCGCCGGCCGTCGGTCCCTCACCTGTGCACGGGCGTGAGCCTCGACCGACGGTGCTTCTGCTTGGGCCTCGCCCCGCTCTGGTTGTTCAAGCCATCGCCGACGGAGTTGGTCGAGGTTTCATCGCAGCGCTGCGGCCTGCGTAGCGCTGCCTTAGGGCGCTGATCCCTGGGAGCACGAGATAGTCGGCGCCGAGGTACCCGCTAACCCGCCATGCTGCGATGAGGAGCACGCCGAGCAGGATGAAGATCCCGTTGGGCCCGGCAGAACCAAAGGTCACGTACATGAGGTTGAGCGCAACGCCGCCGGCCGCCGCGAACGCGGTGAAACAACCGAGCAAGAGCCCGAGGCCGACGGCGAGCTCGGCGAAAGTGTCCACGGTACTGAAGAATTGCGCATGCGGGGTGATGTCGTTCATCAAGTGGACGGCCCAAAGGTAGGGAACGGCGGGGTGCCCGTCGGTATAAGCGCGGTTAGCCCAAGCGGAGTTGCCGGCAGCGATGAAGCCCTTCAGCCCTACGTCGTGAGACAGCCAATTGTTGACACCTTTACCGGTCAGCTTTTGCCAGCCCGCGTCCAGCCATTCCCAACCGAGCCACAGCCGGACCACGAGCCATATCGGGCTGGCATAGGCGGAGCGGAAAAGGAGATTGAAGGGACGCAGCTCGAGCCCGCCCCTGTCGAGCCTGGCGGGCCATATACCGCGAGGTGCACCGACGGGGGCGAGTGCGATGCGATGGCCCGAGGGCGATGGCATGACCTGGATCCCGTCATTTGTCGTCGCGAGGCCGGATGGGGCCTGCGTTGTCTGTTGCATCTTGGGCCTGCTCCTTTGCTGCAGGCCCGCCCGTTGCGGGCCCGCGCTCAGGATCGTCGCGGGTGGGCGTTACACGAGCGTTACACGAACCCGTGCGGCCGCCCTTGCGGCCTCGCGAGATCGGGCCGGGCCCGGCGTAGGCAGCTGACCTGGTGGCAAACTAAGGGTGCAGGCGGCTCTGCCAGTCGGCAGGTACTCGTCCCCGCGGGCCCGGTGTGGGCTGGTCGAGCGGGTGGTGTTCGGGTGGTGCCAACTTCGCGACGGCGTCGTACTCCGAAGCCGTGTCGAAATCCCAGAACCAGTCTTCGCCGGGCTCGTACGTGCGCATGATGTTGTGCCCGGTTTCCCGCCAATGCTTCGTCGCGTGCTGGTTGGGAGAGGAGTCACAGCACCCGACGTGGCCGCACTTGGCGCAGCGCCGCAGGTGGAACCACCAGCCTCCGGCTGCTTCGCATTCGGCACACCCCGCGCCGCTCGGGGCCGCTTGCGGATCGATCATCGTGCTCAAGTTCGCCTCCTCGTCGCCCTTGTTCAAGCTACTGCGCGCGCAGCGGAGGCGGCGCCACTAGCGGGTGAGAGCGCTCTCCTTGGCCCTGGCGTAGAGTTCGACCGCCCGCCAGCAGTACCAAGCCACGACGGAACGGTAGGGCCGGTACGGGTCGCCCAAAGGCGCGAGCTCGCGCGCCGTCGGCGTGGTGACGCCCCAGGCCAGCCCATACCCGCGGCGGACTCCGAGGTCGCCGACTGGCCAGACGTCGAGCCGGCGGAGCTGGAAGATCAAGAACATCTCCGCCGTCCAACGCCCGATCCCTCGCACCGCCGACAAGCGAGCGACTACCTCCTCATCGGGCTCGCGCCGCAGCCCCTGGGGGGAAAGCACTACGCTGCCGTCGATTACTTTGGCCGCTAGGTCACGCAGCGATGCCTTCTTGTTGGCAGACAGCCCCGCGGCGCGGAAGTCCTCGTCGGGCAAGGCCACGAGAGCCTCGGGGCGCACGTCGTTGTCCAGCGCGGCTAGCAACCGACCGTGGATGGCCGCCGCCGCCCGCCCGGCCAGCTGCTGGTACACGACGGCGCGCACTAATGCGGCGAAGTGCGATTCCTGTGGGGCGTGCAACCGAGGCGGCCCCGCCTCGGCCAGCAAGCGGGCGATGACGGGGTCGGACGCAGCCAGAGCCTGGGCTGCTTGGCCGTGCGAGACGCGGCGTGGCGGTGCTGCTGGTCCCGCGGCCGTGCCCAATGCGATGAGCCGCGCCCTGGCTGGGGAATGCTCACCTGCCACCATCTTCGTACCCCCAAAGCTCGACAAAGTGGACAAGAACGTACAAGCGTTTTTGACTTCGGTCAATTTTTGTATGACCGAGCCCTCTTGGCGTGCCGCCCCCGAGTGCCGCGTCCCTGCCTAGCCGTGAGCCTTCGTGGTCGGCCGGCGGGCGTAGACGCTAACTCCGGGACCGCGCGCCACAAGGCGGAAATGGTGGGCCAAATAGGAACGTAGTACCGGGCCCCATGGCACCCGCCCCGGTTTGAGCCCGAGCGATATGACCAGGTAGTCGGTGTGGCGCAATACGTTCGTCCATGCGGCGACGGCTGCCGGCCGCCTGGCAGCGGCGGGCCCGCTCGCTCCGTGCGCCCAGCTGAGCGTCGAGCCGTAGGCGTCTACCAGGTCGGTGCAGGTTGGCGGGGCCGTGAACCGGTCGGCCAGGATCAGGAAAGCGGGGTTGTCGCTGGTGGTGCAGGCCCCCGGGGGGACGGCGCGCTCGATCAGGGCGCTCTGGGGGCGTTCAGGCTGGGCCACTGTTTGCACCACTCTTACGCCGTGAACGGTGCCGGCTACCAAAAGCGCAAAGGCTATGGTGGCTGCCGACCAAGGCCGCCAAAAGCCGGCTATCGGCAGTTGCTCTCCGCTCTCGGGAGCCGTGCCAGGCGGGGCAGCAGACGGCGCACGTGTAGAAGGCCCGAAGCCCCAGGCCCGCTCGGCCCCCATGGCGATGGCCAAGGCCGCGAAAGGCCCGAGAAAGGCCGGGTAGTGGTAATAAAAGGCTGCGGGCCACACAAGCCCTGCGGCGGTGGCCAGCGTGCAAGCCACCGAGTACCGGGCGAGGGAGAGCCGGGCAGGTCCCTCGGACGGACGCGTGGGCCACCACGCGGCGGCGAGGGCCGCAATGACGACAAACCCGGCGATGACGATCACGGCCATGTCGGTGGTATTGGGGAGGCGGCCCCCACTCGGAGCGGGCGGCACGCCGAGCAATTGTGCCGCACGGTCCCATTTGTCTGCCATGGCTGACGTGCCCCGCTGCAATTGGGCGACTACGACCTGGCGGACAAAACCGCTCGGCGCGGCAATGAAGAACGGGCTACAGATAATGGCAAAGGTCGCCCCGGCGGCCCCGGCGCACATCGCCGCGAGCCGGGTGCCGCTCGCGCGGTCACCCTTTTCTCCGCCTATGCAGAGCTGGCCGAGGAGGACCACAAAAGGGAACAGCGCAAAGGCTTTGCACGAACCAGCGATGCCGAACAGGATGCCGGCGACCATTATGCTGCGCCGCTCACGGGCGAGCCGGCCTTCGCGAAATACAACGGCCAAGGCTCCCAGGCAAAACAATGCGCAGTAGGGTTCGATCATGACGGTGCGTGAGGTGATCACTGCCGAGGGGTAGAACGCAGCCAGCGAGCAGCCCACCGCCACAGCGAAAAGCGAACGGTGGCGCAGTAGCCACCCGACCAGGGCCACGTTGAAGGCCTCGACCACGACAGTGAGGTAGCGAGCGGCGACGAACGCGCCAGAGGTGCCGATCGCCTTGCTCGTCAGGGCTATAGGCGTGAGCAAGAGCGGCACGCCGGGCGGCTGGTCGAGGACGAAGTCGCGGTACGGGATGGCTCCCTGCACCAGCCGCAGCGACGAACCGAACCAAACGCCGTCGTCGTACTCCAAGATGTCGTGAGCCGCGCCCGAACGCAGCAGCTCGAACAGCCCGAGCGCGAGCCACGCCAGGGTGATCAGGGCGACGACGGCGGCGCGCGCCCGCGGCGCCTCCAGCCCCCCGGCCAAAAGGGGGGCGAGCGGACCGCCTGTTCCTGGCGCGCCCTGGGCACCCCCCGACGCTGTTGACCCGCCGATGGCGTCGGCCCCGGTGCTAGCTTGCACGAAATGGGCACCTTACCCCGTTCCTTTGGGCAGGGGGCTCAAGGAAGTGCCGCACCCCGGCCGAGCGACGCCCTACCTCTCGAGACCGGCACCGAAGCGGCTGGGACGCTCGTCATCCTGCCCACCTACCGCGAAGCCGACAACATCGTGCAGGCGATAGAGCGGGTCCGCCGTTCGGTTCCCGGGGCGGCGATCCTGGTGGTCGACGATGACGGCGGCGACGGCACCGCTGAACTGGCGCAAGAGGCAGGCCGGCGCTTGGGGGCCGTCGAGGTGCTGCGCCGGCCGGGCAAGGCCGGACTGGCCAGCGCCTACCGCTCGGGCCTTACCTGGGCGCTCGACCACGGCTTCGATGTGATCGTGGGCATGGACGCCGACCTCTCCCACGACGCCACCGCCTTGCCTCGCCTACTGTCCGTGCTGGCCGAAGGGGCCGACGTCGTGGTCGGCTCGCGCTACGTGCGTGGTGGCTCGTCGGTTGCCTGGCCTTTGGGCCGCCGTGCCTTGTCCCGGTGGGGCAACTGGTACGCCGCCCACTTGCTTGGCAGCCACGTGGGGGACCTGACTTCGGCGTTCCGGGTTTACCGGGCCAGCGTCCTACGGGGTGTCGACTTCGGTGCCATCCGGGCCGGCGGCTACGGGTTCCTGATCGAGCTGGCTTACATGCTCGAACGCTCGGGTGCTAGGTTCGCCGAGGTCCCCGTGCAGTTCATCAACCGGGTGGCCGGTCGTTCCAAGATGTCGCTGCGGATCGCGCTGGAATCCTTGCGGGTGGTGACGGCCATGGGCTTGACGGCGCGGTGGGAGCGTTGGCGCGGCCGGCGACCGACCTAGCTAACTAGCTCGCGCCGTCACCTCGGCGGCCCACACGATCACGTTGTCGAGGTAATGGCCTGTCTGGTAGTCGAAAGGCCCTCCGCATGTCACGATGGCCAGCCGGGCCGGCCCCTTGGTCACCCACAGGGCGGGCGGGAGAGCCGTTTTTAGGGTGGTCTCGGGAGGGGCGTCCACCACCCAATCGGTGGTCGCGCCCCCGGAGCCGACGACCTCGATCCGATCGCCGGGCCTCAACCGCGACAGGTAGAACAACGCACCCGGGCCGGCCGCGGCGGAGTCGATGTGGCCGGCGATGAGAGAGACGCCGGGTTGGCCGGGCCGGGGAGCATCCTCGTGCAGGCTGCGGTTGCCGTCTAGGACGAGGCCGTCCCACCAGCCGACCGTACGAATGTCGTACGGGATGCTGAGCGCGGCATCGCCGGGCCGGCCTACGGCCCCCGTGGGGACAATCCGCGCCCGGACGGCGAGAGCCGGGATCACCAGCACGGCGCCCGTCGGACCTATGTCGGCGACGACCCGCGGCGAAGGGAGCTGGTGCGTGTGTTGGGTGCCGGGCTGTGAGCCCGGGAGCGGCATAAGGCGGCCGCCCTGCCTCTGAGGAAGCCGCCCCGACGCAGCCGGTTGGCCGCGACCTCGCGGCGCGCCCGAGTGTTGGTCGTGTGCCGTCGCCCTGGGGACCGTCGCCTTGGGGAAGAAAGTGGGGACCAGCTGGTGCCGGCTGTTGTTCGTACTTCTTGACGAGCTGGCGGCGGCGCCCTTGTCCAGGTTTCCCGTGGCCTTCGCCGGGCTGGGCCCTGCTCCCCAGGCCATGGTCAGGCCAGCGCCGATCGCCGCGGCTCCGGCGGCGGCCACCGCCAGCACCATTACCCACTGGCGGGCTGCGCGCCGCCTCCCTGGGGCCGGCTTAGCCGTTTGGCTCCGGCTCCCGGCCCCCTTGGGAAGTTGCCTCAAGCCCGGCGGTCCCATGTGCGCCGCCGCCGGCGCTCGCCCGTGCAGAGCAGTACGAACGCTGTCGCCAGGGCGAGCAGGCCACTGCCCACTAGGAACGGCGGCAGCAAGCTGGCGCCGGGGGACCAACGCCCGAGGTCCGTGCCTATCCTCCCCAGGCCGTTGGGCACCGTTGTGGTGGTCGCGGTGCCGCGGGCGGAGCTGCTGCCCGTGGCGGTGCTGGCCGTGCGGCCGGGGGGTGTGGTCGTGGTGGGTGCGGTCCGACTGGGTGCGCTCGTGGTGGCGGTGCTGCGCTGCCCGCCCCCACCGCCGGCTCGCCGCCTCGTCGACGTGGTCGGGGTGAGCTTGGTGGTCGGCGGGGTGGTCGTGGCCGGCCTGGTTGCCAGCGGCTTGGTGGTCGTCGGAACTGTTGTCGGTGCCGTCATCGTTGTGGTCGTCGACGGCTTGGTTGGCGTTGGCTTCTGCTTGAGCCGCCGTGGGACCGCTTCGGTTGTCGTGGTCAACGCTCCTCCGCTCTGGCCCGAACCGGACGAATGCGGCTTGTGTTGCGCGCCCCGCGGCCGGGAAGTCGCAGTTGACGCCTCCGTAGTGGGAGGGAGAGTTGTGGGCGCTTTGGTGGTTGGCGGCGGTGGCGTCGCCGTCGTAGTTGTGGTGGGTGGCAATGTCGTCGTGGTTGGCCGCGTCGGGGCCGGCGGTGCCGTGGTGGTGGGGCGCCCCGTGGTGGTCGTGGTCATGGGCAAGGTGGTCGTGCTGGCCACCGTTGCCGCTGGCGTCAACGCCAGGTAGACCGTTTCAACGGCAATCCCGGCCGCGCTCGAAGCACTGGCCGTGTCGCCCGAACCGGGCAGGGTGGCGCTATAGCTGTAACAACCCGGCTCTCTCAGTTTGGTGGGCGCGGTCTGATAGGTACCATCGCCGGCGACGGTGATCTTTCCGCGGGCAACCGATGGCTGGCCATCCCACTGGACGCGGCCGCAGTCGGCCCCATTGTGGCCAGCCGGGCCGTACAGCTGCCAATCGAGCGTGCTAACGGCGGCACCGGCGAGGCCGGCCTCGCCCGAGACCGTGATGCTGTCGGATACGTCGGCCTGGGCCGATAGCGCAGCCACGGTTGTCAGCATGGGCTGGTAGGGGTCGACGACGACTACCTCCCCGGCGGCGCCGGGGGCCACTGTGGTTTCACCTACCCAAGCTGGCCCGCTGAGGTCGTCCGCCCAGCTGTAGCAGCCGAGGCCCTTCACCGCCACAGGCCCGGTGATCACCCTCGTGCCACCGCTTAGCGCCACGTCGCCAGAGGCCACGACCGGCGCACGCGCCCACGTGGCCGTGTCGCAAGTGCCGCCGCCGCCCGGCAGTACCGGCCCGACCAGGGACCAGTCGAGCGTACCGGCGTCCCCGCCGCTCGCCGCCACTGAGACTGTGTCGAAGACGGGGCTGTGCGGGTTGACCGAGGCTTCTGAGGCCGTCGTCGTCACTGCTGGCGGGGCCAGCAACAAGACCGTTTCGCCGGCCGCGCCCGGTGCGGCGCTCGCGCTTTTGGCGTTGGCGTCGAGGGCTAGCTGCTCGCTGTAGGCATAACAGCCAGGTTCTGTGAGCGGAGTGGGCGGCGTCGTGTAGTTGCCATCCCCAAGCACCGTGACCGTGCCAGTCGCCCATGCCGGCGCAGACGTCCAGCTCACGGCGCTGCAAGAAGCGCTTTGTGCTGGCTCCGGCCCGAGCAGTTCCCATGTCAGCGTCGTGCTCGGTACCTCCCTCGGGCCAGTGCCGATGCCCGACCCGCTGATGCTCACCGTATCGATGACGCTCTTGCTGCCGCCGGCGGCGGAGCTCAGCACAGCGACGGTCGCCAGCCGGGGTTGAGCCAGTTCGTCCTCGACGTTGACGACCTCGCTGGCGGCGCCGGCGCCGACGGCCGTGCTGCCCGGGAAGGTGCCGCTCAGGCTCTCGGTCCAGCTGTAGCACCCGGTCGTCGCCACCTCGACCGGCCCGACCGAGACTGTCCCGTCGGCGCTAACGGCCACAGATCCCTGGCCCACTGGCGTTGCCGGTGCATCCGCCCAGTTGACGGCGTCGCAACTGCCCGAAGGGGCGGCTACGGGGCCGATGAGGGCCCACGTGAGGGTACCGCTGTAGGGGTTCATCCCGCTCACCGTGACCGAGTCCGACACCGATGAGCCGGGGTAAGCGGCCGACGCGGTGTAGGTACTCAAGGTTGGAGGGGGCGGGACGTCAGCGGTCTCGGTGCTCACACCGGCCGCAACCATGACTGGCACGCTGTCGGTAGTCGAAGGCATCGCGTCGCTGTAGGAATAGCAGCTGTTGAGGGTGAGGTCGCTGCTCAGCGGTGTCGTATAGGTCGCATTGCCGGTCAGGGTGATGGTGCCTGAGCCGGCCAGCGGCGCGCTCTGCCATTGGAGCGAGGTGACGTCGCCGCACCCGCCGGTGGGTGGGCTGACCGGGCCGTAGAGATCCCATGTGAGGGTGTCGGACGTGGGCGCCCCAGTGACATTGCCTGGGCTGATATCGGTGCCGCTCACGACGATGCTGTCACTGACCTGTTCGTTGCCCCCGTTCACGGAGGGTACGACGGTTGTGTTCAGGCTCGGGTAGAGCGGCTGGACGTCGAAGTACTCGTTGGCTGCCCCGGCGTTGACCGTCGTGGTCCCCGGGAAAGTGCTACCTGCCACGGTGTCGGCCCAGCTGTAGCACCCAGGGGCGCCGAGGGTGACGCCACCGGTCGGGACGCTCAAACCGGTTTGGTCGCCACTGACCGCCACGTCCCCGGACCGGTATACCGGCGAGGCCGTCCACTGTCCGGTGGTCACCGCGCCGCAACCGCCGTTGGGCACCGTGAGGGGGCCAAGGAGTTCCCACGAAAGTTCCCCGTTGCCTCCGTTGGTGCCGGCGATGGTCACCGAGTCGGAGGCTGTCGTGCGGGGGCTGGGGCTCGTGGGCGTGGCTTGCGTGGTCACCTCGGGCGCCGGGGGCACGGCAACGGTTTCCGCATTCTCGCCGGCCGCGATGCCCGCGGTCGCGCTGTCGCTGGTGGCGGCCACGGTCTCGGTGTATGAGTAGCAGCTGTCCAGAGCGAGGTCGTTGGTTGCCGGAGTGTTGTAGCTGGCGTTGCCCGTCAGGGTGATCGTCCCCGATGCGGCCACGGGTGCCGCCGTCCAATCAGAAGAAGTCACTGCGGCGCAACCACTTGAAGGCGTGGTCACAGGCCCGTCCAGTTCCCAGGTGAGGGTGCCCGACGTCGGCGCGCCGGTCGAGTTCCCGGGCTGTATGTCGGTCCCGCTCACCTCGATGCTGTCGTAGGCGCTCTCCGCGCCGGCGCTCACCGAAGGCTGCAACGTGGAGGTGACGGTGGGTTGCAGCACCAGGACCTGGAACGCCTCGTTGGGCGACGTAGCCGGAGAGCTCGTCGTCCCCAGGTAGTGGTTGCCGGTCAGCTGCTCCGCCCAGCCGTAACATCCCGGGGCGCCGGCGGTGACACCGCCTGAGGGCACCGTCATCCCGGGCACGTCGCCGCCGATGGCCACGCTGCCCGAGGCAAATGTGCTCGCACCCGTCCAAGCCGTCGCGGTCAGAGCGCCGCAACCACCAGCCGGCACAGGGTTGAGCGGGCCGAGCAACTGCCAGTCGAGCGTCCCCGAGTACCCGTTGGTGCCCGAGATGGTGACGTTGTCGCTCACGGTGGTTCGAGGATCGGGGTCGGTCTGGTTGGAGAACGTCGTGATCTGCTGCGACGAGATGATCTCGAAGGTCTCTGACGCCGCGCCCGGCGAACTGAGGGCGACCGCGTCCGTGTCGGTGGTGGCGCCCAGGCTGTTGGTGTAGGTGTAACAACCGATCGCCGCCAGCGTCGTCACGCCGACCGAGTTGCTGCCCTCGGACACCGGTGCTGTCCCGCTGTTCACGAGCGCCGCGCTGCTCCAAGAGAGCGCTGAGACGTTGTCGCAGCCGCCACCAGGATTGGGGACCGGTCCGTAGAGGTACCAATCGAGCGTTGCCTTGGGGGCGTCGTTGCCTCCGCCGAGGTCGCTGTTGCTCACTACGACGGTGTCGGACGCGACGTTGTTGGTACCGTTCCAGACGGGCACAGCGGAGGTCGAGATGGACGGCTGGTACGGCACGACCTGGAAGATCTCGTTGGCAGCGCCTGCAGCGAGCACCGTTGTCCCCACGAAGTTCGGACCGTAGGCCGTCTCGGCCCAGCTGTAACAGCCCTGGGGGCCGATGTCCGTGGTCCCCCCGGGGACCGTCACGTTGCCGTCACCCGTGAACGCGCGCGTCCCTGACGGCGCGGTGGCGGTCCCCGAAGGGTCCCCTGCGGTTATCTGCGTGCTAGTGGCGTCGGACCACTGCGTGGCAGTGACGGCGGAGCAGTTGCCGCTCACCGGAACGGTGACAGGACCGTAGAGGGACCAAGCTATGGTCCCTGAGTAGCCGTAGGTGCCCGAGAGGGTCACACGATCGCTGACTGCGGTACGGGGGTAGGGCTCGGCCTGCTGGGCCGTCGTGGTCAGGGTGGGTGGCGGGAGCAGGATGAACGTTTCGCTCGCGGTCCCTGCCGGGGTGCTGGCGGAGTTGCCTGCGCTCGTCTCGGGTAGTTGGTCGGTGTAGCTATAGCACCCGGTTATGGTGAGCGCCGTTGCGGTGAGCGTGTAGGTGCCGTCGCCGGTGACAGAGGCCGACCCCGAGTCCAGTTCGGACGCGCTGCTCCAGTCAACGCCACTGCACGTGCCCGCTGTGACAGGCGCCGCAGGGCCGTATAGCTGCCATGTCAGGGTTGCCGATGACGGTGCCCCGTTGCCGGTGCCGATGCCCGACCCAGACACGGTAACCGAGTCGTGGGCGGAGTTCCCCGAGACCAGGCTGAAGGTGAGGTCCGCAGTTGTCGACAGGCTCGGGGTGTACGGGTTGGCTTGGACTATTTCCGTGCTCGTCCCAGCGCTCGACGTGGCCGTGCCCGCGCTGTTGTCCAGGGTGAGGTCCTCGACCCAGCTGTAACAGCCCTGGCCTTGGACCTCTGCCGGCCCGACCGTTACCGCGCCGTCCTCAGCCGGGGTCGTTATGGAGCCGGCGGCCACGGCCGCCGCCCCGGTCCAGTCGAGCCCCGAGCACGACCCGGCGCTCGGCGCGACGGGGCCAACGAAGGACCAGTCGAGCGTGCCGGAGTTGCCGCCCGTCCCTGTTACCGAGACCACATCGCTGACCTCGGTGGTCGAGTACGCGGATAGGCTCGTCTTGGACGTGGCAGTGTCGAGCGCGGGCCCCGTAGGAGCGACGAGGCCGACCTTGGGCGGCTCGGCGGGTAGCGGCACGGTGCTCGGGCTCGAAAGGTCGCTGGCATTGGTGGCGGCACTGTTCCAGGCGATCTCGTTCACGTCGCCGCTTGGCACGTCCACCGTGAACGAGACCGAGAAGCCTTGGTTGTTGCTGTAGGGGTCCGTGGTATCGACGAACTCGAGGGCTTTCACATCGGACGCCGGCGATGGCTCGGTCGTGGTCCAGTCGTTCGCGCAGCTCGGGTTGTCCGCGTTGGGGTACACCTGGTCACGGCAGGGATTGCTCGACTCGGAGTAATAGACCTCGACGTTCGTGGGCAACGTCCCGACGCCGGCGAAAAGGGGCTCAAACTGGCTGCCCCTATCGACATTGGCCTGTCCTTGGCTCACGCCGGTATCGCCGATGTAGGGCAGGATGTCGTAGACGACCGGGTCGTCCAGCACGTCACTGCCGACGTTGGTCCACGTGAGCGTGTAAGTGCCGGTACCGGTGCCGTCACCCGAAGCGTCTCCGATGCCGAGCGCGCCCTTGGGGGCGCTGTCGAGGTTCCCCTGGACCGTCTTGGTCAGGTTGAAGGCCGCTCCGGTCGGCTCCACGACCAGGGTCGCACCGTTCTGGCAGTAATCCTCTTGGGTATTGCCGTCGCCGGCCAGGTTGAGCGGGTTATAGGACTCCAACGTGGCGGGTGTCGTGCCGCCCGTCGTCTGGGTGGGCGTGGTGCAGCTCGGGTCGATCTGGGTGGGTGCGTAGCCGTAAAGGAAGATCTGGTCGCTGTTCGCGTAGGTACCGACGTCGCTGGGGGTGCCGAGCTCGAAGAAGTCGTTGGGCGGGCTGATCGTGTACGACCCGTAACCGGCAAAGTCGGCGGCGGGGATGGTGACCTGGATCAGGTTGCGCTGGGTGCCTTCGTAGTCCTGGGTGTAAGCAACCGTCGCCGACACCTCCGCAGAGGCCGCGCCCGATCCTTCGTCCACCGTGAACTGGCCCGAGGACGACACGTTGTTCCAGCTGAGGCCGGAAGGTAACAGGTCGCTGAGCACGACGTTGTTGGCCAGGGCCTGTGGTGAGCTGACTGCTCCCTCGATATTCAGCACCGTGGTGCCGCCCGGGCCGGCGCCGAGCCCGCCAAAGCTTTTGGACACCCCGAGCTGGACGTTCGAACTAAGCACGTAGAGCTTGGCACTTGCCGTTCCGGGTGTAAGCGGGCTGCCGTCCAGGTAGGGGGTGGCCGTTGCCGTGTTGTCGAGGATGTCGGGGCTGCTCAGGCTGGCGTCCGCGTAGCCCCATAGGGTGAGGGTCGAAGCGTTGCCCGTCAGGTAGGGCGTGGTCGGGAGATTGATGTTGGCGACGGCAGTGACGTCGGGCCCCGGAATGGAGTAGTAGGCCGATGTGGCGCCCGAGCCGATGCTGCCAGTTGGGGTTAAGGTGACGGTGGCATTGCTCGTCAACGTGGCCGTCGGTGCCCATCCGTTGGCAATCGCCTCACCGGTGCCCAGCCCGCTCACCTCGATGACCTGGGTATGGAACGCCGGGGCCGCACAAGGCGCGCCGTCGGGGCCCTCGGACGAATAGGTGTCGCCGGTGACGTTGTCCAGGCAGGGGAGGGGGTCCACGACCTGGTCCTGGTAGGTGTGTGTGAGCGGGAAGCCGAGGCTCAGCTGGAACGAACCGCCGGCCGCTCCGACCGTGTAGCTCGGTGTGGCCGACGTCGTCACCCAGTCGCCGGCGTAAGTCCCGAGGTACTCGTTGCCGGGGAGGGTGTCGATGGCGAGCGGGGCGAGCGATGATTTGGAGATGCCCGGGTAGCCCGTACCGGGCGCGGTCGGCGGGACGTCCACGATGTTGACGCCGACCTGTGCGTCGGTCGAGGCCGCCACGGTCCCGTTCTCTGCATCTGGGCCCGCGCCAGAAAATGTGGCCACATTTTCCAGGGGCTGGTCGCCGGTTGGGGGGGCGACCGGCGGAGCTTGGGCCACGATCTGGTAGCTGGTCGCGCCGGTAGCGCCCTGCGCGCAGCCTGAAGGAGTAGACGCTGCGGTGAGGAACGTCCAGGTAACAGTGTTGCTGCCGGCATCGTAGGTTGCCCCGGCAGGCGAGGACGACACGTAGGCGAGGTAGCTCGGGAGCGGGTCGCTCATGCTCCCGGTGGTGAGGTACAGGTTCCCCGTCCCCCCGGCGTTGCAGTTGGCGGTGATGTCGTAGGTGATGTCCGAGCCCGACAGGTAAACGCTGCCACCGTCGTCGGTCACCTTGGTGATCACGGGGAGCGGTTCGGCGGTGGCCTCGCCAGTGGCCGGGTCGGGCGCAGTCGCGGTCGTGATGTTGCCTCCCGACAAGCTGGGCGTGAGGGACCAGGTCGTGTGGTCGGGCGTGGTGTTGTCCGGGGGCGTGACCAGCAACGTGATCGTGCCGCTGAAGCCCGACTGGAAGATCGAGTTGTTGAGCGTCATCGTCAGGTCCCAGCCGCCGCCCCCGTTGGACACGACGCTCGGCCCGCTCGCGATTAGCCCGCTGGTGCCACTCGTAGCCGTGTATGCCCAGTTGTTCATCGCGATGGCCGGCGTGTTGGTCCCGGTCAGGGGGATGGTCACGGTCGAGGGGCTGGCCCCACCGCACGAGGTGCCCGCTGTGCCTTCGCAGGACACGGCAACCGTGTAAGTGGTTGCCGCCCCCGAGGGTTCGGCCGCTGGGCTTGCCGGCGAGATCGTGATGAGCCCGGTCTCGCTCGGCCCTGCCATCACAGGGTCCGTGGGGATCACCTGGAGGACGCCGAGCACCATGGCCCCAGCCACGGCGGCGGTAGCAACCCTGCCCATGGACCGTAAGCGCACGAACATTGGCTGACCACCTCTCTGCTGGGCGCGAGCGGCGCTCGTGCGGACCATGTGCTCAGCGGAAATATCGGAAACAAAGGCGGGTGACTTAACTAAGTCGCCTCACCCGGGAACGCGTGTGGCCTCCAAGCCGCTCGCCAGCAGCTTGTAACGCTGAAAAAGGGTGGCTTGGGGGGCGAAAGGAGCTGCGCTGAGGTCTGAGACCGGAAGAGGTGGCTTTGTGCCCGGCCCACCAAATGCGCGCCCGGCCTGCCGAAGGTGCGCCGAAACCTCCAAGAGTGCCCCCCAATGCCGACAAGAGTGCGCCGGAACCTCCAAGAGTGCGGGCCGAAACCGACAAGAGTGGCCCGAAACCTCCAAGAGTGACCGGCTCGAGGCGGTCTTGGCGAAGCTGAGCTGGGCAAACGCTGAGACATGCCCCGGACTGGCGCCACTCTTGGACGTTTCACCCCACTCTTGGAGGCTTCGCACGCCACTCTTGGAGGTTTGACGCCACCCTCCACCGGGCCCCGGGCCCGCCGCCCCGCCCCGCCGCTGCCAGCGCCCCCCTGCTTGGCCCCAGCGGCGCCTCGATGAGCTCCTCAGCGGCCTGTAGCAACAGGGGCTATTAGGCCCGAGGGTCCTTGCGAAGAGTGTCACAAGTCCCTAGGGCCGGGTCAGGACGTGAGGTTAACCTAACTCCGTGGCCGTCGCCGCAGAGCCCTACCGCGGGGACCGCGGGCCTCTTGTTGCGCTCCCGCCGCGTCACAAGGCCCGCCGGCGAACGTGGCTGGCTGCTGGCCTGCTGGCCGTATGGGGGCCGGGCCTGATCGTGATGCTGGCGGACACCGACGCCGGCTCGCTCATAACCGCTGCCCAGTCCGGCCAACAGTGGGGCTACGCGATGCTCGCACCCCAGCTGGTGCTAATGCCGGTGCTGTTCATGGCCCAGGAGATTGTGGCCCGTCTGGGCGTGGTGACCGGCAAGGGTCATGGCCGACTGATACGCGAGTGTTTTGGTCCCGGCTGGGGGATGCTCTCGGCGACCACGCTCTTCGTATCGGCCTGCGGCGCACTGCTGACCGAATTTGCTGGAGTCGCCGGCGTCGGGGAGATGTTCGGCGTTTCCAAGTGGCTAAGCGTCCCGGTGGCGACGGCGTTCCTCATTGGCCTGGCCTTCGGGCGCAGCTACCGGAGGGTGGAAAGGATCGGGATCGCCCTTGGAATGGCCGAACTGGCCTTCGTGCCCGCCATGATCTTTACCCACCCCGACTTGCACCGGGTGATCAACGGCTTGGCCTCGCTGCCGCTCGGCCACTCGTCCTACGTGTACCTGCTGGCGGCGAACGTCGGCGCCGTCGTAATGCCGTGGATGATCTTTTACCAGCAAAGCGCCATAGTCGACAAGGGGTTACGCCCCTGCGACCTGCGAGCCGAGCGGCGTGACACGGCCGTCGGCACGCTCGTTACCCAGGGCGTCGCCATAGTGGTGATCCTGGCCTTTGCCACCACGGCATTGCGGACGGGGCGGCACGGACCGCTGAACTCGGTGGGCCAGCTCGCAGGCGCCCTGTCTTCCGCCATGGGTTCTTCCCTGGCTCGCGCTTTGGTGGGGGCGGCCGTGCTCGGCGCCGCACTGGTAGCCGCCTTGGTGGTATCGCTCGCCGCCTCTTGGGGCATATCCGAGGTGCTCGGCTGGCGCCACAGCCTCAACGAGCGACTAAGCCGACGCAACATAGGTTTCTACGGTCTGTACGTGCTCGCCCACGTGATCGGCGCAGTAATCGTCTTGGCCAGCTTTGATCTCGTCAGCCTGACCGTGGACGTCGAGGTGCTGAACGCAGTGCTGCTGCCGGTCGTGCTCGGCTTCTTGCTCGCCTTGGAGGCCAAGGCGCTACCGGCGACGTACCGGATGCGCGGCGTCTACCGCTGTGCCTGCACAGGCCTGTGCCTCGTCGTGATGGGTTTCGGCCTGTACATGGTGCCTCAGGTGCTCGGGGCCTAGCGAGCTCCTTCGGGCACCGGCTCGGCGGCATGCCCGGCTGGCACCCAGTGCGTGAGCGTGGCGTCGAGCCCATCGACGAGGCGGCGAAAGCTGCGGTCGAGGTCGGCCGGGATCCCAAAGCCGCCGCCTGTCTCCAGGGACACGAAGCCGTGGAGGGTGGCCCGCACGGCTCGTACCGCATCCGCGGCATCGCGCCCAGCGAGGCCGTAGGCCTCGAGCGTTGTGTACGCCACGCGCAGTACGTTGCGGGCCGCGGCCGAGTGTTCGGCGTCGATCCAGCTCGGGGCGCGCACGGAGGCGCTGTAGCGTCCAGGGTGACGCTGGCCGTAGGCGCGGTACGCGCGCGCCATCGCGAATAGGGCCTCCTGGCCGGACATCCCGACTACCGCCCCGTTCATGGCGCTTGCGAGCTCGTTGAGAGCCAGGACGGCCACATCGTGGCGTAGGCCCTCGAGTGAGCCGATGTGCTTGTAAAGCGCCGGCATACTCACGCCGAGACGCTTTGCAACCACGTTGAGCGTTAGGTTCTCCCAACCTACGTCGTCGGAGACTTGTGCCGCCTCACGGACAACCAGGTCGTGGGACAGCCCGGCCTTAGGCATAGCTGCAGGCGCGACAGCCTGAAAGGCGCATACACATCATGCATAACACGTCCAGGCCGGCTTCGGGCAACATCTGTGAACGGGTTCTACCCAGGATGGTTGTGCCACCTCGGTAACTTTCGCCCGTTTCGCTTGCCGCCATGTTCTCGTCCCGAGCGCTGCCCTTGCGATGCTCACGCGGGGATCCCTGCGCCCGATTGAATGTGTTGATGCTTCGCGATGCCGGTGCCAGATGGCCCCCTAGGGCGCCTCGAGCCGGATCAATGGCAGGCGAGCCCGGAGGGCGACGTCGGCGCTGTCGGCGCTGTCGGCGCAGTCGGCGCTTAGGCCCGGCGACCTTTGCCCCGGCCCTGGCGTTCGGGCTGGCACTGCCGGTCGCCGCCGTGCCAATGTCGGCCTTCGGGCCACCGCTCCACGGGCACGGGCTCGCCCTGGCCTTACGAGGGTCGCCCGTGGCCGCGGCCGGGCCATCGGGCTGGACCAATGCGTCCCTTGACGTGGTGGGCGGTCCCGTTGTCGCCGACGGCAAGCTGCTCGTGGTCGATGTAACTCGGAGCCGCGTCCTCAACCTCAGCGCCCTCGACTCCCAGACGGGCAAAGTGATCTGGACGACCGAGATATCGCCTTCTTTCACGCCGCCTGTCGTGTTCGTCCAACCGGTCGTGGCCGATGGTGTAGCTCTCGCCCTGGTGCCCGCTGACGGCAGCGCCAGCGACCCCAACGTCGAGATCGAGGGGATCGATATTGCGACGGGCACCGCCAAATGGCGCGCAGAGCAGGCGCCCGTAGTCACTGATGCCCCGGTGACGTGCGCGGGAGGGGCCGATTTTTGCGTACCCACCTTTCCCCACAGCGGGCCCTCGACGTCCCTCGCTTACATCAACCCCGAGACGGGCGTTACCGTTTCCACGGTCGCAGGCCCGGCGCGCAACCTTGGGACGGCGTTCCCAGGCAGTACCGAAAAAGGCGACCTCTGGTCGAGCTACGCCAGCCAGCCGGACTTGATCCAGCTGTCGCCCTCGGCCGAGGTGCGATGGCGGGAGCCGGTCTCCAGGATTTTTGGCGGCTCGCAGTACAACCCCAACTACGGGTGGGACTTTTCGGCTCGCGCAAGAGTCGACGTTGGGAGCGTCGGCTACCCGACGGTCCGCGGCAGGTTCTCACTTACCGGGTTCAAAACCGTCGGGATCAAGGTGAGCAACGGTGTGGTCGAGTGGAGCCAGCCTGGCTTTTATATGTGCGGGGGGGCTTTGCAGTTCCTCACCACCGATGTGATATGTGATTTCTCGGGGACAGTGGTGCAGCAAAAGTCGTTGCAGTTCTTGGGTGTCGGGCTCACCCTCGACGGTATCGACGGCGCCAGGGGCAAGATAACTTGGTCTTTGCCCGTCGGCAACGCCCGAGCGGTGATCGAGGACAAGTCCCAGCCCTTCCTTGACGGCCAGCACGTCGTCGTGCAGGTCGCAGGTGGCAATTCAGAGGTGCTCGACACCTTCAGCGGCAATCTCACCCCGCTGGCGCAGGGTCAGCTCTTTTGGTGCGAGAGCGAGCCCGGCTACAAGCTCACCGCTCCCCAAGGGGCGACTGACGACGGCGAGCGCACGAGTGAACCGGTCTTCTCCACGTGTACGGCTTCGGGTGCTCCCGCACCAGGGGTGCCCGCAACTCACCCTTCCAGCGTCGGTGTGACCACGGGCGGCTTGTTTGTCTGGCTGGCTCCTCACGGCTTGCAAGCCGCACCCGCCGCCTGAGCCCGCGCAGCGGCTGTCAGGTTGGCCTGTGTTCGCGCGAGGCCGAACTGCCGTGGCACTAGAACACCTCAGGCCCTGAGGCGAAACCCGCTATTAGCAGGTCATGGTCGGTATGGGCGAGAGGAGCGAGGTCGAAGCGCACGCGCACCATGTCGAGCACGGGCTCGAGGCGGTTGATGATCCCGGTCAGATCGGTGATTCGTGTCCCCTTTGTGGCGCGGCGCGCACGAATAACGAG
>DATJST010000456.1:0-2010 GCA_035503975.1 Acidimicrobiales bacterium
TGCGCAGACGACCGACAGCTGACCTTGGACACCCTTGCCTGCTGCCGCATCGTCACTTTGCTCGTGGCAATAGCACCATTTCAGCGCCGTGGCGACCACTGCCAACGCCGTACGGCCACGACGGCGCCTAAACCTCGATCCACCGCGTAACCACGGCTGACCGCTTGCCGATGAGCGGGCGGCAGAGCAGGAGCCGCTCTCGGCCCTGAAGAATGGACGCGACCGACGCATGGGCATTGTCGATCAGAGGCTCTTGTCGTTGCCGGGATGTCAGCGCGCCGATGCGAGTCATCTGGCGGCTGCGCTGGCCGCCGAATCTGGGTTCAGGTGACGGTGGCTGGAAGGGCGCGCAGCTTCGAAAGCGCGCTGGTGAACGACACACGCCAGGGCCAATGGCTCGGCCCGCGCAGCGTCGGCGTCCCCGAGCGGTTGACGAGTCGTCCGGGCAGCGACACGAAGCGCGTGCGGATCGTCCGGGCGACGGCCGGACGGTGACCGTCGTGATCGTGGAGCCCGCCCATGAGCTGGGTCCAACGCAGGAGGTTGTGAGCCAAGACGGCGCACTGGAGCCAGGCGGCGTTGGCAGAGAAGCTGCCCGACGGACAATGCTCCATGCCCGCGCCCTCCTTCAGGTCTTTGATGTCGAGCTCGGCCTGGGCCCGTTCGCGGTGGAAGGCGTCGATCTCGACCGCGGGTGCGCTCAGGTCGGTGAGGAAGGCGAAGTGGCGCCAGTCGGGCCACAGGGCCGCCTGAGGTCCCACGAGTCGGGTCCGGCGGACGACCAGACGCCGGCCCTTGTAGGTCGTCTCGGCCACGGCGGCTTCGCCGCCTTCTGGGTACACGATCCGGACCCAGTCCTCTTCGGCGATGGTGGCGATGACCTGGGCGATCGCCTTGGTGCCGGCCCGCACGGCCATGGTGTAGGACACCTTCAGGCGCTCCAGGGTGCACAGGATGTCTTTGGACCAAAAGCCCGAGTCGAACCGCATGACGAGGGTCCCGGTCGCCCCGGCTCGGCGCAGGCGGGCGACGAGCTCTTCGATGAAGCGCTTGGCCCCCCGTTGGGTGTTGGCCGATCCCTTGCGTAGCCGGGCATGGAGGAGCTCTCCGGTGTCGGCGCGTGTCGCCAGCAGGGGGTGGAGCCCCAGGACCTTGGTGTAGCCGTAGGCGGCGCCGGCCTTCTGCTTGCCCGCCACCTCGCAGATGGTCGAGTCCACGTCGACGACGAGGCGGGCCGGCAGCACCAGGACGCTCCAGGCTCGCCGAAGGATCTCACCCACAACCGCTTCGAGCTGGCGGACGTGGCCGAAGGTGAAGCCCCGCAGGAAGGTGCCCAAGGTCGACGGTGCCATGACTCGGTGGCTGAGGACCTCTTCGGTTGCACCGGCCCGCAACATCTCCGCGTGGTCGATGTGGGTAGCGCCGGCGACCATGGCGTGAACGAGGGTGAGCACCTTGCGTCCGGGGGCGAAGCCACCGCGCTTGGACGGGATGCGCACCATGGTGTCGACCACCGCCTCGAGATCGAGGTGTTTCACCAGCGTGGCGATCAACAACAGCCCAGCATTGGCCACGAGGCCTGGCTCGTCGAAGGTCACTGCGATGCGGTCGATGCCGCGCGATACTGACCTCACTGGAAGTGCCTCCTTGGTGCTGCGGGAATTGGTGCGTTGAGAACACCCATCCTCGCAGCTCAGGAGGCATTTTCCGCGGATACGCGCTGATCAGTTCACGGCGTTACGCGGTGGATCAAGGTTTAACAACCCCGGCCCCGCGGTGGATGGCTTGGACACGTCGACGCTCGAGAACGTCTCCGAGGATCCGGTCGCGTCCCGGTGTCCGACGTTCGCGCGATTCGTCGCCAACTGCCCTCGGAAGTAGCTGCGAAGCGCAAAACCGAACGGCACCCTTGACGCGCTGCTTAGAGCGACATCACGTCCAAGCCGGATTCTCTTACCAGCCCACCGGGAACTATTGGACGCTGCAGTGGCGAGAGGCTCTCATCTATCT
>DATJST010000457.1:0-26138 GCA_035503975.1 Acidimicrobiales bacterium
AAGTACACCTTCTCGGCCGCGTCGCCATTGGCCATCAAGTTGTACATGCAGATGAGCCTGAGGTCGCGCGACGGCTCGCTCTGCTCCGACCGACCTGCGCGCACTTCAGCTTGGGCCATCGCTTCTCCTGCTGCGGGACCACTGCCCATATCGGCCAGGCTCGGACGGGGTTTAGGGCGCTCGCTGGGGAGCGTCAATATAGCCAGGCTAGTGAACGTCGAACCGTTTGCTCTCACCCGCACCGGGGTTAGCCAATACCCACTCCGGCGCGCCCGACCAGGGCGTTTACGAGCTGGTCCTGGGAACCTGACGGTGTTATCGTCCAGGCCGTGGGCGGACTCTCAGCAACCCGTTGACAGCCACCTCCGGCCGCGGCCCGCGCCCCACCAGGCCGGCAGCCTCGCAGGTCGCCGCCTTGCTTGGCGCCACGCTGTCGACGTCAATGTCCAACTTGGCCCAAACCACGGTCCTGGGCCTGCTCGTGTACCGCCTGACGGGCAGCGAGCTCGACCTCGGGTTCCTCGGGTTGGCGGAGTTCGCCCCCGCGGCGCTACTGGTTGTCTTGGCCGGCGCCATCGTGGACCGCTATGACCTGCGCCGGGTTGCGGCCGTGGGCTCCGCGTCCAACGCGGTGGTGGCCTTTGTCCTTGCCTGGTACGTCCGTGATCCCGAGCATCTTTCCGTCGTACCAATCTTCCTGCTGGTGCTCGCCTTCGGGGCAGGCCAGGCCTTCCTTTCCCCGGCACAGCGCTCCATGCCGTCGGCCATGGTCGCGAACGACGTCGTCCCCTGGTTGGTGGCGCGGCGCTCGATCGCCGGGCAGGCGGCGACAATTGTCGGCCCGGTACTCGGAGGTTTCCTCTACGGGCTCGGGGTATGGGTACCGCTCGTCGTGGTCGCCGCGTTGTCGGCCATATCCGCAACCGTGGTCTTGAGGATCCAACTGCCAGGCCGGGTCGGTACACCCTCGGCGTCGAACTTGGCGGCTAAGGAGGGCGAGCCAGTCCTTGGCGACCAGGTGGACCACGTGCCCGAGGACGGTATACCGCCGACGAAGGCGGGCCTGCACGATGCGCTCGAGGGCTTGCGCTTTGTACGGGCGCAGTCGGTCCTGCTGGGTGCCATTTCACTCGACCTTTTTGCCGTGCTTTTCGGCGGGGCGACGACCCTCTTGCCCGCGATCGCCGTGCGTCTTCACGAGGGCGCCGTCGGGCTGGGCTGGCTCCGCGCCGCCGGTGGCCTCGGCGCCGGCGCCATGGCCCTTGTCATCTCCGTGAGGCCGGTCCAGCGCCACGTTGGCCGCGTCCTCCTCGGCGTCGTGGCGCTCTTTGGGATTTGGACGATCGTCTTGGGCGTCACCGGCTCGTACGCTGTGGCCTTTATTGCGGTCTTCGCGCTTTCGGCCGCCGACGCCGTCAGCGTGTTCATTCGCTCGACCCTTGTCCCCCTGGCTACGCCGCCGGAAATGCGCGGCCGGGTCCTCGCCGTGGAGAACGTTTTCATCGGGGCATCCAACGAGCTTGGCGGCTTCGAATCAGGCGTGTTGGGCCAGTTGGTGGGGACTACTGGCTCCGTTGTGATCGGGGGGATCGGGACACTCGTCGTTGCCCTGGTTTGGGCTTTGCTTTTTGCGCCGCTCCGGCGGGTAGACCGCTTCCCACGCCCGCCCAGTAATCCGCCGACGGACCGGGACGCTTCCTAGCGGTGCGCTAGGACGAGCCTTTCAAATGCGGCGTCGATATCCGCGTCGACGACCTGGCGCCACGTGAGCACCGAATCGCTTGTGATGTGGAACGGCTCGCCGATGGCGCGTACGTCGCCCAACAAAGGCACGAAGGCGCGGGCGAAATCGTCTGTGTGGGTGAGCACCCACAGCGAAGTGTGCTCACGAAACGCGGCAACGAGCACGTCTTCGCACGCGATCTTGGCCCGCGAGTACTGCCAGAAAGGGTTGCGCAACGGAGTTGGCTCGGTTATCGGCAGCTACGGGACGGGCTTGGCGTAGGCCGACGCGGAGCTGATAAATACGTACTGGCTGACGCGCCCGGCAACGCAGTCGATGTCTGGGGACGGCGCGGGCCGACGTCGCTCCCCGGTTGAGCAGCGTGAGGTCGATGCCGCGCTCCAGCGCGTACCGCCCGGAGGCCGAACTGATCAGGCCTGTACCTCCGATGAAGAGCACGCTGAGAGCGCTCATGTCACACCGGCGGGCGCCGGGTGGTGCTCACGCCCGGGAGGGGTGGCGACCATGGTGCTGATAGCCCGCGAAGCTATCACGGCGCGATCTGACGAAGGGTATGGTAGAACGACGCCATGACGGCACCACTTGCAGGGACTGTGGCACTTGTGACCGGCGCCAGCTCTGGCATCGGCGAGGCGACGGCAGAGGTCCTCGCCGGGGAGGGGGCGGCTGTGGCCTTGGTCGCTCGCCGACGCGACCGCCTACAGGCCTTGTCCGAACGCGTCCATGAGGTTGGTGGCGCGGCCACGGTGATCGAGGCTGACATCAGGCGGCGCAACGAGGCTGAAAGTGCTGTGGACACGACCGTTCAGGCGTATGGCCGTCTCGACATCGTAATTAACAATGCGGGCGTCATGCTCCTCGGTCCCGCCGTGAACGCCCCTGTCGACGAGTGGGAGCAGATGGTGGACCTCAACCTGAAGGGTTTGCTCTACATCGCGCACGCCGCCATCCCCCACTTGCTCGAGTCGGCTGAGCAGCAGCCCCGGTACGTGGCCGATTTAGTGAACGTCTCGAGCGTCGCCGGACGGGTGGCGCGTTCGGGAAGCGGCGTTTACAACGCCACCAAGTGGGGAGTCAACGCTTTCAGCGAAGCGTTGCGCCAAGAGGTGACGCGGCGCCATGTACGCGTCGGCATCGTTGAGCCCGGCGCGACTGACACAGAACTGCGTAGTCACAACCGGCCTGAAATCCAGGAAAGCATGAACCAACGCTTCGCGGGAGTTGAGCGGTTAAGGGCCGACGATATTGCCAAGGCCGTTTTGTACATAGTCACCCAGCCGCGCCACGCCGCAGTCAACGAGATCCTCATCCGGCCGACCGAGCAGGAAGGTTAGCGGGCTCGCTTATCGAAATGCTGCTGCTTACCGGACCTAGCGGACTTGCCCGACTTACCCGACCTACCCGACCTACCCGACGCTGAAGCGTTGGAAGAGCACGGCGTACTCGCACCCGGCGGCCATGCCCCCGTACCCGGCCATATTGCGGATGAAGTCGTCGGGGTCGAAATTGCCTCCCAGGCCTTCGAGATAGGCGCGGTGCTCGCGCAGCGAGGCTACCCCGACGTCCAGGTACTGAGAGACGTCTACGAAGTGAGTAGGAGACGTCGTCCCAGCGACGTAGACGTGGCGGATGCCTTGCCAGGGCTTCCCCGCGCCCGGGAACAGCCACCGGTTGGCGGCATCCCGGCAAGCATCGAGCACGGACAGGCCTGTGGCCCGGTGGTCGGCGTGGTTGACCGTGCCCTCTTCGCCCCAAGTGAGCGCGAAGTTCATCGTGATGACCACTTCAGGCTCGAGGCGGCGGAAGGCGGCCGCCAAGTCCCGCCGCAAGGCCAAGCCGGCCTCGACGCTGCCATCTGGATGGCCGAGGAACTCGACGTGCTGTACGCCGACCAGGGCGGCACTGCGGCGCTCCTCTTCCTCGCGAAGAGGTCCCGCCTCCAGGGGGGCGAGACCGTCGATCCCTGCCTCCCCGCTCGTCACGAGGACGTAGCTCACGTCCTTGCCCGCGGAAGTCCAGCTCGCTATGGCGCTCGCCGCACCGTACTCTAAGTCGTCGGGATGCGCGACCACGGCTACGGCTCGGTCCCAATCGTCGGGGAAAGGTTCCACGTGAGCGACGCTACCGCCCCCAAAAACTACGATTGCGTTCTCGGCTAGTGGTCCGGGCCGCGCTCCACCAACGCGACGGTCTCGGCTAATGGGCGCCCCCAGGGGAGCTCGCGCAGCCACCAGGTGGCGCCGGCGGCCGCCCAAACCTCGGGGTCGTCCTCCCTGCTCACGCAGATAACGTCGAAGCTGCCCTGCTCGACGCGCTCTCGGCCCACCGCGTCAACCAGGCGGGGGATGTCAGAGGCGGCGATGCCGAAGGGGAACACCCCATTCAGGGTCGCCGCCCGCCGCACAGGCCGCCCGTGCACGGACTCGGTCGCCGCCCAGATGGGGATGCCGCCCGGACGGCTCGGTACCGGGAGGAAGCGCGCTCCGTCGACCCGGTAGTGGGAACCGGTAAAGGTGACCGGTTCACCGGACCAAATGGCCCGCACCAGCGCCAGTGCCTCGTCGAGCATGTCCCCTCGGCGGCGGGCGTCGGTTTCCTCGCCGAAGGCGGGGAACTCGGGCCCCCTCGATGTGCCCAACCCGACCCCGAGGACGAACCTCCCGCCGCTCAGGTGGTCGAGGCTCACGGCCGCCTTGGCCACGTTCCAGGGCCGGCGGCGGGGGAGCGGGGTGATGAGGGGGCCAAGCTGGGCCCGGACCGTGGCACCGGCGGCCGCTGCCAATGCCACCCAGGGGTCGACTACGTCGAAGTCTCCCTCCCGGCGCACCACGTGGTCCCAGATGAAGACGCCGTCCCAGCCCGCGTCCTCGGCGCTCGCCGCCAGGTCGGCCACGACGCGTGCCGAGCCGAACGGCCCGAAGTTGGGGATGTGCACACCGTGCTTCATGGCGCCAACCGTACCCCGGGGAGCGCTCGTCTGGCATCGCTGGAGCGGCAAGTAGCCAGGGAGGCCAGAATGCTCGTTTGACCAGAATGCTCCTCGGGAGCTGACCCACATCGCGAACTGGGCCATCAAAGGTGCGTAGCGTGTATCATCCACGACCGGGTACGACCAAAAATGGGCCAAAGTCGTCGCAGCGACACGACCACGCTGTCGAGGTTGAGCGCGATCGCGGTGCTCGCGTTGGTCGTCTCGACCGCGCTGCAGGCTCCCGCAGCGGCTCTTGGGCCGCTCCCGCCGGGCTTTTTGTCGCCCCCGGTGTACGTGTTCGAAAAGCAGTTCGCCGGGATCCTCCAATACAACGCGGCGACAGACTCGAGCGGAGCGTACCGCGGCGCGTTTTCGGACTACTACGTCTGGGCACTCGTCCAATACCTCAAGTTCACACCGCTCGGCAAACCTCGCAGCTGCGTTTCAATAGGCGAGTGTGATTATGCGGTCACTATTGAAACGTGGTTGGACGGCCACGCCGAGGACGACAGCACCGAGATTTTCCCGTCCACGGCTCCCGACGTTCCTCCTGTCACCATTGAGTCGACGTGCACGTACGCGTCACCCTCGACGCCGGGTCCGACAGCTTCAAGTGAAGTGGCCAACCCCCTGCCCGTGAATGACGCCGAGTTCCGTTATCCCGTGTCGTGGTACATGATCCCAGCTACCGGGTATACGTTCGAGAACTCGCCGACCATGCATTTGGCATCTAAAACGGGAGCCGATTGTGGCGACGGCCTGTTCATCCCAGACCTAGCGGCTTACTGTGTCGCTCATCGCCTGCCGTCCGGCGTGCTCGCCAAGCTCGACGAGGTCAGCGGCGGCAGCCTGGCGGCACCGGTCGAAGTTCCCACGGTTAAGCACTTCTTCGTCAGTTTTGGCCTGAACGCTGTCGAGTTACCATGCGGCCAGGTGCAGACCTACGGCGCGCTCCGCGTGACGATCAACGCAGACCTTTGGTTCGGGCTCATCGCTGTACTGCAACCGAAGTTCGAGCCCAAACTGATCGACACCAATAAGTACCAAGCGTTAATCCACGCGATCTTCGTTGAGGTAGCCGCCTCGCTCTTCAACGGGGTGGTCGGCGACCCTCCGCCCCTGGCTCAGCCGGCGGGGGAGGAGGTAGAGCTGCCGGCCCTCCCGGCGCTGCCTGGACAGCAGGGTACGGTCACGCTCGAGGTGCAGGCGGCCCGGCTACCTGCGCCGGCACGGCGGGCCAACAGCCACGTCCACGACACGGCCGCGGCAGGCCCAGCAGCAGCGGCCGCGGCAGGCGCAGCCGCAGCAGCGCCAGCCGCAGCGGCAGTTTTGATCGCGCGGGCGACCGTGGTGCCTGACGGCAGCAAACCACTCTCGGTCCGGCTCCGCCCGACGCAAGCTGGCCAGGCGCTGCTCGCCGACAGTCACGGTCGTCTGGAGATAACCACCCGCGTGACGTTTATGCCGCGACATGGCAAAGCAACATCGGCCACGCAGGCGCTAACAATCCCCGCCAACTGACGGGCTAGACAACCGGCTGGGATGTTGGGTAGTCGCTTTGCTCACCGAGGAAGCCGGAAGGCAATGCCCCCCGAAGCGTTCGGGTAGTACCGTCCCGATGCCCAGGCCGACGTCCATCGCGCAAGCGGGCTGAGCGTAGTTCCGGTCGTGGGCACTCGCGTCAGGTCGCTCACGAGGTTCGGTGATAAAGCGTCTTCGCCACCTTCGGGCTCCCGCGGGAGCATTACGCGCGCGTTACCCCGCCTTCTTGTGGCGGGGTAGGAACTCTGTGCCGGCTCGGCCAACCCTGGCGACTATGCCATCCCACTTCGCCCCGGGTCTCCCGTCGCCGGGAGCGCCTCTTGCGGACGTCACCTGCTGGGGCTGGGCCCGGTTACTCCTCGCCCGCGAAGCGGCTGAGCAGCTCCACCATTCGCTCTGCCGTGGACGGCTCGTCGCTCTTGGCTGTCGCCACGAGCAGGAGCCCGCCGTTGGAAGCCACGCAGACGGTGTCACCGGCGACCGCCTTTCCTTTGGCCGCGCGTGCCGCCTCCTCGCGCTCATCGGGGTCGCCGATGAAGTAGGCCACCAAGTTGATGCCGGCCACAGCGTCGACGAAAGCTGCCGACCACTCGGCCCCGGGCGGCAGGACCTTCTCGACGGCTGAGGGTCGCAGACCTTGGTCGGCGTCTACGCCCAGGAGCTGCTCGAGCCGGCGCCGGTCGGCGGCCGCCAGGCCGGGGTCGCTCACGGCTCGCCTCGCAGGTGGACGCGATTAGTCATGTGACGAGTGCCTTGGCGTCGCTCCAGCGCTTCTCTTTGAAGGCAGCGATCAGGCTGGTCCACTTCCCATCAGCGGTGGGACCGTCGGCGCCCTTTGCCTCCCAGTACTTGACAAGAGCCGCTTTCAAGCCGGCCACGTCCCCCTTGAAGTAAGCGTCCCTCACCACGGCCTCGCCGGCGGCAGCCACCACCGGGGTGACGGCGTTGTAATTGGGCCCATAGTTAGTCCGCACTATGCCCATCTCAGTCGTTATTTGGCGCGTCAGCCACTCGGTCAGGCCTTCGTAGAAGGGGCTGCCCAGTTTCAAGGATTCGTCGTGCTGATAGAGGTGCATACCCTCGTGGATCGTCGTGCCCGGGTTGCCCTTGTCCTTGTTGAGGACGATGACGTCTTTCGGCGGCTTGGTCGTCGTGAAGGCGTTGGTGGAGGGCTCTTCGTCGGTGGGCCCGCCCCGTGGGAGCTCTGTGGGGAACTCATGGTAGTAAGCCTTGAACCAGTCCTCTCCGTCAAGGACAACCACCTGACCTTCGACCGACTTCCCGTGCGCCACGGCGTCACCCACGACGTCTTTGAACTTCTCACGGATCTTCTCGTCGGCCGTCTTGGCCGTGGCGTGTGCCACTGTGCCGTCCCCCCGGTAGACCCCGACATCGGCAATGAACCGGACCCAGTCGGCCGAAGACAGATTGTCCTGGGCTTTCTGCATCAGGGCGTCGTCCTTCCAGATGGGAGCACGGTCCGCGACGGTGGTGCCGGCATACGCGAGGCGGACGGCCGCGATCGTTGTCGGCGCCTTAAGGGCGGCGCGGACCCGCTCGAGCAACGAAGGCCCTGTCTCCGCCGTGGGGGTCGTGACAGCCGTGGGGGTCGTGTCCACCGTTGGCGTGGCGTCCACCGTTGGCGTGGTGTCCACCGTTGGCGTGGCGTCGACGGTGGGGGTCGTGTCCACCGTGGGAGTCGTGACAGCCGTTGGCGTGGCGTCGACGGTGGGGGTCGTGTCCACCGTGGGGGTCGTGACAGCCGTGGGGGTGGTGTCCACGGTTGGCGTGGTGTCCACGGTTGGCGTGGTGTCCACGGTTGGGGTCGCGTCGACCGTGGGGGTGCTGACGACCGTGGGGGTGCTGACGACCGTGGGGGTGCTCACAACCGTGGGGGTGCTCACGACCGTGGGGGTGCTCAGGACCGGCGCGCTTTTTTTCGACCGCGTTGGTTTCTTCGGGGGCCTCTTCGGCTTCCGCGTAGGCTTAGGGGGCTTCTTTGATTTGGGCTCAAGGCCGCCGACGACGCTGCTGCCGCCGCCCCCGCCCCCACCGGTCGTTGGCGTTGCCTTCTTCTTACTCCCGAAGAGCCGGTCGAAAAGACCGCGCTGCACCTCCGCCGGCGCGTCGCCGGAAGCCAGGACCTGCGTCACCGCCTGGTTGCCGGCGAGGCGTTGCATGCGGAGCATGGGATGGCCCGCCGACGCGACCGGGGCCGACGTGCCCCGGGCCGATGGTGCTGGCCGCTCCGCGGGCCGTTTGGCGAGCTTCTCGTCTGTCAAACGCCGGTACTCGCGCCCCATCGGCCCTCCCATCAGCCACCGTAGCCGCTGGCTTGTCCAACTACACCACGTCACCGTACCCCAGGGCTCAAACCAGGCTGAGGAAGTTGGGTCGCGTTTCTGGTTTGTGGGTGGGTGCTCGATGGCCCTTGGCGCCCTTGACCGGCCAGACGGAGCGGAGGTGAGTGGTCGCGGTCGCGGCCCGCCTGAAGCCACGGCCGCATGTACCGGCGGGCTGCCCGGCGACAGCCGTCGAGGTCGGTGCCCTAGTGGCCCGCCTGCCGCCGGTGAGCGCGGCCCTAGTTGATGGTGAAGGCCGGCAGTTTGACCACCCGCCCGCCTTTGAGCGCCGGCTCGTGGGCACACAGCCCGACGCAGGTCCAGTTGGCGGAACGGCGCGCGTCCGGAAAGGGCGGCCTGTCCTCCTGGATGGCGGAGATGAACTCATGGAGAATATGGGGGTGCGAGCCCCCGTGCCCGGCTCCCTGGGTGAAGCTCAGATGCGTGTGCGCGGCCAGGTCGTAGACGCCTTTGGTCGTGAACCGTCGGATCGGTTTGGGAAGCAGATCGGCGAAATCCGGGGCGGAGACCCGCCGCGGGATTTCAGGTTCGGGACGCTTGGCGGTGTGGACGACATGGCGTTCCCCTTCGACAAGCGCCCACTCGAACGACTGCTTGGGCCCGAAGACGTCGGTACTTTCCCTGTACTGGCGCGCCGTGTCGAAGAGAGAACGGTAGATCCGGGCCGTCAGGTCGGAGTTCCGCAGCCGTATGTGGGCAGTCTCGACGGCGAACGGCGACCCGTACTTCAAGGCCAACTCGTCGCGGATGGTCCCGGGCCCAAAGCAGGAAACGTATTCGGCGGTGGCATCGGTGAGCGCCAGCATCGGGCCGACACAGTGGGTGGCGTACCATATCGGCGGGAGGCCCGGCCAGTAATCGGGCCAACCGTCCATGTCCTGATGGTGAGTGGCCTGCAGGAACTGCAGCTTGCCGAGCTCCCCGGAGCTGTATAACTGCTTGATGTACAGGAATTCGCGGGCATAGACGGTTGTCTCCATCATCATGTACCTGAGCCCTGTGCGATTGGCCGCCTCGACTATCTTGCGGCACTCCTGTTTCGTCGTTGTCATGGGCACTGTGCAGGCAACGTGCTTGCCGGCCCGCAGCGCCGCGAGCGACATCCAACCGTGGTCGGGGATCGGAGAGTTAATGTGCACCGCGTCCACCTCGGGGTCCGAGAACACGCCCTCGCACCTCGTGTACCGCCGGCCCACCCCGAAAGCGTCGCCTATCTCGTCCAGGAGCCTGTGGTCCCTTCGGCAGATGGCATGGAGGCGGGCCTGAGGGTGGTGCTGGTAGATAGGGATGAACTCGGCGCCGAAGCCGAGCCCGATTATCGCGACGTTGACGCGCCGGCCCGTCACTGCAAGGCCTCCCGGGTGGCCAGGCTGCGGCGCAGGAATGCCACGCCTTTGCTGGCTAGTTCACCGCCAGTGGCGTCGAGCGGCCGCCACAGCGATACTGCCTTGGCTATTTCTCCCACCGAGGGCGTGAAGCTTTCGATGACTATTTGACCTGCGTAACCGACGTCGCGCAACGCCCTGAAGATGTCCTCCCAGGGTAGGTGCCCCGTTCCCGGCGTTCCCCGGTCGTTGGCGCAGACCTGGACATGCAGGAGCCGGTCGCCGGCCGCGCGGATGGCATCCGATGGCGATTTCTCTTCGATGTTCATATGAAAAGTATCCAGCGTCAAGCCGACGTTCGCCTTACCAACCAGGTCGCAGAGCTCCAACCCCTGTTCTGCAGTGTTGACCATGTCGGTTTCGAAGCGATTGAGAGGCTCGATGGCCAAGCTGACGCCGGCGAGGGCGGCGTAGTCAGCCGCCGCCTTCAAGCCTTCTACCGCTCTCTGACGCTCCTCGCGCCGGTCCTCGGGGCTGAGCGGTCTGGCTTTGCCGACGGCCGAGTACAAGGGACCGACCACGTTCGCTGCCCCGACCGCGTGGGCCAGGTCGATGCACTGCTTGATATACCGGAGCGCGGCGTCTCTGGTCCGGCCGTCCTCACTTGAGAGGTCCCGTGACGGACCGGAAGCCCCGCAGATCGAAAGGCCGATTGCGTTGTCCTGCACCGCCGCACGTAGCCCGCGTGCGCTGACCAATTCGGTCTGCTCGACCGCCACCTCTAGTACGTCGGCCCCGGCCTCATAGGCGGCGATTACGGCAGGCCATGTGAGAAAGGTGCGCTGCCCGCTCGGCGCTGTAACCCAACAGAACAATTATGGGCGGAGCAAGTACCGCAATAACAAGTGCCGCCCGCGAGCCGACTTAGCCCCCGGCCAAGGCGTCGAGTGTGACAGCCAGCAGGACTCTGGTCCCGGATGCGATGGCCATCTCGTCCACGTCGAAGTCGCCCCGGTGCAGATCGGGCGCCTCAAGAGTTCCCGGGCGGCGCACGCCCAGGCGGGCCAGTACGCCAGGGACTTGTTCCAGCATCCACGCGAAATCCTCGGCGCCCATGCTCTGGGTGGCATCCAAGACGGCGCCAGGGCCCAGCACGGCCGCTGCCGCCACCCGGAAGGCACTGGTCGCGTCCGGGTCGTTCACTGCCGGGGGTACGCCCTGGGCGTAGTCGATCTGCACCTGGGCGCCGTAAGGGGCGGCTACCTGCCGGATGATCTCCGAGAGCAACGCTTCGGACGCCTTCCACGTAGCTTGGTCGAGGGTGCGCACGGTGCCGGCAGCTTCTCCGGACTGGGGGATGACGTTGGTCGCCGAGCCTGCAGCGATGCGGCCCCATACGAGTGACATCCCGGCCCGGGGATCCACCCGGCGGGACAAGAGGAGCGGGGTTCGGGTCACAACGTCGGCGAGGGCAGCCACGACATCGACGCTCAGTTGCGGCCGGGCGGTGTGGCCACCGGGCCCGGACAGCCGGACCGTGACGGCGTCGGTCGCGGCGGTGATCGGGCCATCCCTCACGGCTACCGAGCCGGCCTCGACCCTTGGGTCGCAGTGGAGCGCGAAGACTCGCTCGACTCCCTCCAGCGCTCCCGCCGCCAGCATCGAGAGGGCGCCGCCGGGCACCACCTCCTCGGCGGGCTGGAACAGCAGACGCACCCGCCCCGGCAGCTGCCCGTCTGCGGCCAGGCGAGCCAAAGCGGTCCCAGCTCCGAGCACCACGGCGGTGTGCACGTCGTGGCCGCAAGCGTGGGCGACACCGGGCGTAGTCGAACGGTAGGCGACGTCCTTTTCGTCATTGATCGGAAGGGCGTCCAGGTCGGCGCGCAGCGCGACCCGCGGCCCATCGCGAGTGCCGGCCACCTCGCACACCAAGCCAGTGCCGCTCGCCAGCAGCGATGGTTCCAGGCCCGACCGGCGCAGCTCGTCTGCTACCGCAGCGGAGGTGCGGACTTCATGCCAGGCCAGTTCGCCATGGGCATGTATGTCTCGCCGGAAGGCGACCATGCGGCTCGCGACACCTTCGAGGGCACGGTCGATCATCAGGGGATCCACAGCCGGGGCGTGCACGGCGCCACGCTACTGTCGTGGCCGCGCCCAAGGACCGCGGGCCGGCTGCGCCAGGGCACGGCTAACGTCCGGCTGATGTTGCTTGCGCCCGAGGAGGGGTCACCGGTTGTCGGCGCCTCGGCGGCGACGTTCCGACTTGCCGATCCCCACCGGCGGCTCAGGGCGGCGCGCGTGCTGGACGAGATCGGGCTCAGGGGGCCGCTCGACATGGCCTACGGGAGCGGCGAGTGGCGGCTGCGGCTGCCGCGTCCTCCCGTGGACCGGATGGAGTACCTCTATGAAATCGAAGACCGCCACGGCAAGCGCACGACCATCACGGACCCGGCCAATCCACGGCGCGCCGCAGGTGCGTTCGGCGAGAAGTCGGAGGCCCGCTTTCCTGGCTATGTCCCGCCTGCCTGGCTGGACTGGCCCCAGGTCGGGCACGCCGTCGTGCCGTTCGAGCCGAGGGCTACCGTTCTGGGCCGCCCGTTGACCGGTTCGATATGGCAACCGGAGTCTCTTTCCTACCGGGAGGGCGCACCCCTCCTCGTGGTCCACGACGGCCCCGAGTACGCGACGCTCGGTTCGTTCACCAACTACCTCGGCGCGGCCATTGGGGCCGGAGCGCTGCCGCGGCTGCGCGCCGCGCTGCTCGACCCCGGCGACCGTAACCGCTGGTACGCTGCGAACAGCGATTATGCGAGCGCGCTGGCGGCCACCATTTCTTCGGTTGTGCCGGCAACTGTCCGCATCGCTGTGGGCTTGAGCCTCGGGGGGGTCGCGGTGCTGCATGCCCACCGCGTGTTCCCCGAACTGTTCGACGCCATGTTCCTTCAGTCCGCCAGTTTCTTTACGCCGGCGCTGGACCCGCAGGAACGTCATTTCTCTGGCTTCGAGGAGGTGACCCGCTTCGTCGCCGGGCTCCACGCCGCGGGCGCGGATGAGCGCCCTGTGCCTGCAGTCCTGACCTGCGGCGCGGTCGAGGAGAACCTGGCCAACAACAGGAGCATGACGGCGACGCTGCGCAGGCTCGGCTACCCGGCTGAGCTGGTTGAGGTGCGCGACGCCCACAACTACACCGCCTGGCGCGACGCCCTGCACCCGCACCTGACGGCCCTGGTGTCCAACCTGTTGGCGAACCGTGCGGCGTGAACACGTGCAGTTGGGGCCGGCGGAGCTCCTCGCTTACGGCCACTATGGACGGCCACTGGTCGTCTTCCCATCCGAACAGGGGCGGGCCTGGGACTTCGAGAACAACGGGATGGTCGGCGCGGTGGCTGAGCTCATTGAGGACGGACGGGTGAAGCTCTACTGCGTAGATAGCGCCGACGCTCATAGCTGGTCCGACCGGTCCCTACCCGTCGAGGAACGAGCCCGCCGGCACGGCGATTACGAGGCCTGGGTCCTAGGCACCGTCGTGCCCTGGATTGTCGAGGACTGTCGTGGCCCGACCGAGATCGGGGCCGTCGGCTGCAGTCTCGGCGCATACCACGCCGCCAACTTCGCGTTGAAGCACGCGGACGTCTTCCCCCTGGCGCTGTGTTTCTCCGGCAACTACGACCCGACCACTTGGGATGCGTGGGGCACTCCGGGCGATGCCACATACTTCAACAACCCCATGGCGTACGTCATCCACCTCCACGGTGAGCACCTTGAATGGCTGCGCCGGCGGGTCAGCCTTCAACTCGTCGTTGGCCAGGGGGCGTGGGAAGAGCACCCCACGCGAGCGTTACCGGGTACGCGGGCGTTTGCCGCGCTCCTCGCCGAGAAGGGAATCCCGCATGAACTCGATATATGGGGTTATGACACGGCCCATGACTGGCCATCGTGGCGAGCCCAGCTCCGCCACCATCTTCCCCGTTTCTGCTAGCCACCTTGGCGGGGTTTGACAATGGCCCAGGCCCACCATCTGATCGGGTTGTTGCTCGGGACCGAGGAAGATTGGCCGAGTGCCTTCGAGACCATCACGCGGGCCATGGGGCCTGTCACCGACAGCACCGGTACCGAACACCACTACGCCGTGGAACGCATGACGATCGAGCCGTTCGACCTGCGCCACCAACCCCGCCAGGACCTGGTTATCGACCGGCTGGCCTACTGGTACTACCACCCCCGAGAATGGCTCAAGAAGGCCGCTCTGACTCACGACGTGTACTTATTGAACAGCCCATTCACCTTCCAGAGCATGGAAAAGCACGCCGCGTACTGCGCCATGATCCGTCTCGGCCTGCACGTGCCTGACACGGTGCTGGTCCCATTCAAGAACCCGCCCGACCATGCCAAGTATGCCTACACGGCAGCCCGGTACAACCAGCCTTTTGACCTCGACGCGATCGCCGGCCGGCTCGGTTACCCCCTGTTCATGAAGCCCTACGACGGCGGCGCCTGGGTCGGCGTGAGCCTGATCCGCAACGCAGCGGAACTCCACCGAGCCTACGACGAGTCGGGCCAACGTCTGATGCACCTTCAGCAGGCGGTCTCCGGCTACGACGTCTTCGCTCGCAGCCTGTCGATCGGGGCGGAGACGATGGTCATGAACTTCGACCCCGACCAGCCCATGCACGCCCGCTACCGGGTCGACCACGGCTTCCTGGACGCCCACACGGGGTGGGAGACGGTGACGATCGGCCGCGTCGTGAACGCGTTCTTCCGGTGGGAGTTCAACTCCTGTGAGACCCTAATCAAAGATGCCGTCGTATATCCGATCGACTACGCCAACGCCTGCCCTGACATCGCCCTCACCAGCCTGCACTACTACTTTCCGTGGGCGATCAAGGCCCTTGTGAGCTGGTCGGTGTTCTGCACCGCAACCGGCCGCCGGCCCCGGTACGACCTTGACACCCGCCGGTATTTCGAGATTGCCGACCGCGCCGATCTCGATTACGACCAGAAACTAGAGAGGTACAGGGCGCTGGCAGACGAGTACTTCGACGTCGAGCGCTACGCCGACTTCTGCGCCAGCCGGCTACCGCATCTCGACGAGATCGTCCTGGAGTGGGTCGAAGGACCGAGCTTGGACCGGCTACTGGTGGACACGGTCAGGTCCACATTTCCTGTACAGGAGCACGACCATTTTATCGAGCACTACCGCGGCCTGTTATCGGCCTGGGCCCGTGACCAACGGGCCGGCCCTGCTTGCGGTGAGCCCATTTAGGTCAGGTTATCGGCCAGGTGTGCACGGCCTCGTTGCTGTGCATGTGCTCGACGTAGCGGGCGAGCATTTCGCGTAGCGCATCGCGGCGGTCGAGCGGTTGCTTCTCGTCATCGATGCGGTGAAAGGCGCGCATTTGCCATTCGGCGCCGTTCACGTGGGTGATGCAGCGCCCCTCGATGACACCCATGAGCCGGTCGGCGATCGTCTGATCGACCCCCCAGTCGCGGAGGCCCCGGTGGGCTAGCGGCAATAGGCGGCGGAGGACCAGTTCGGTGACGGGCACCTCGCCAGCGCCCGGCCAGTACAGGACCGCGTCAATGCCCTTTTTGGCCCCGGCGTTGAAATTGTCTTCCGCGGTGGCGAACGACATCTGGGACCACACGGGTCGGTCCTGCTCGGCCAACGCGCGGACCAGGCCGTAGTAGAAGGCCCCGTTGGCGAGGATGTCGACTACCGTGGGACCGGCCGGCAGGACGCGGTTCTCCACCCGCAAATGGGGCTTGCCTCTGTACACGTCGTACACCGGTCGGTTCCAGCGGTATACGGTGCCGTTGTGCATGCGCAGTTCGCCGAGGCGTGGCGTGTCGCCCCGGGCGAGCACCGCCACAGGGTCCTCGTCCTCGCAAACGGGCAGCAGGGCCGGGAAGTAGGATACGTTCTCCTCGAACTGATCGAAGATCGAGGTGATCCAGCGCTCCCCGAACCAGACCCTGGGCCGCACTCCTTGGGCCTTGAGTTCCGGGGGACGGGTGTCGGTCGCCTGCTCGAACAGCGCGACCCGCGTTTCCCGCCACAGTTCCTTGCCGAAGAGGAACGGGGAGTTGGCGCCGAGCGCAACCTGGATCCCCGCAAGGCACTGTGAGGCATTCCAATACCTGGCGTAGTCCTGGGGGCTCACTTGAAGGTGGAACTGGACACTTGTGCACGCCGCCTCGGGAGCGATGGTGTCGGCGTACATCGACAGACGGTCGATGCCGGCGATGACGATGTGCATATCCTCGCCGCGAGCCGCGAAAACTTGCTCGTTGATCAGTGAGTAACGCGGGTTTGCGCTGATCGAGCTAGCCGTGAGATGCCCGGGAGCGAGCGTCGGCAAAATGCCGATCATCACCATGTGGGCGTTGACGGCGCGGGCCCGGCCCTCGGCATCGTTGAGACTGGCTCGCAGTTCGGCCTCGAGATCCTCCACGGCACGGCCCACGAGGCTACGAGGCCGTACGTTGATCTCGATGTTGAACTGACCCAGTTCGGTCTGAAAGGCGTCGTTGGCGATGGCATTGAGGACCTCGGCGTTGCGCATCGCCGGGTCATGGTTCGCGTCGACCAAGTTGAACTCGATCTCCAGCCCGGTCAGCGGTCGCTCGAAATCGAACTTCGACTCCGCCAGCATCCGAGCGAACACATCCAGACTGCGTCGCAGCTTCTCGCGGTAGCGCTGCCTGTCTTCACGGGTGAAGGTCATCTGCCTGACGTCTTCGCCCACGCCCGCACCTCCTTGCCTGAGAGCCCTGCCGAGCAGTCTTTCAGAAATGTCGCAGCTCGGGGCTGGGTGCTGGGGCGGCGACAGTCCCGACGGCGATAGGCACCGGGCCAGCAGTGAACGCTGCCCCAACTGTCGGCACCACCCTACGCTCGGTTCCCGCTGCTCAGCCCTTCAGAGTGACTCCGATCGCGGCGAGCAAGCCGCCATCGACGCAAGGCTCGGCTCCGGTAACGAACGATGACCGAGGACTGGCCAGGAACCACACGGGCCAAGGGTGAGTCACGCGGCATGAGGGACCGGTGCGGGAGGGGCGTTTGCGAGTAAAGGCCTTGGATCTGGTCGCGGTCCGAGGTTCTGGTCGCGATTGCGTTAGCTGAGGGGCCAAAGTCGCGACCAGTTCCTCCAAATGCCCCCAGAATTTCGGCCCAGTAAGGCATTCGGCCACTACCCGCGCTGGTCTCGCCGCATTGTGCCCACGTCCGTCCCCGGATTTACCACCATCGCTACCATCCGCTACCATCCGCTGCCCATGTCCCGAACAGCCACTCCTGGGGCAGAGCGCCCAGTGCCCGCGCCGCGGCCCGGTCATTGGACAAGCCGCGCACGGGTATGTATGGGCCGCCCTGCGTGCTGGTCAAAGTGCCCGCCGCGGGAAAGTACATCCAATCCTGCCCGAAATGCTTGTCCTTAGGGGCAGTCTTCAACCTAGCCCGGTCGCCCTACGCTTGTGATGCTGCAATGCCGGACGGCACCTACAAAGAGCCGACGAGTGCCACGAGCGCGCGCCCGGCCTCGCGTCCCGGCGCTGCGGCATGACGGGCTCGGGCGCGATGAGGGTGGTATGTCCCCCACGCATAAGTGGCTCACCTCCCTGCAAAGAAGTGTCGGCACCGGAGCCCTCTCCCGCCGGAGGGACGCCCGCCCCCAGGGGTGGCTGGGACCTGGAGTACACGGTCTACGCAACGCCCGAGAAGTTCTCCGGGCTCACAGACCGCCAAGCCGTCGAAAAGCTCGGGTCTTGTCAACCACCACACAGGTCCTTATGCAAACTGCTATCGACGGCAAATGGCCGGTCACCAGCGTGGGTGACTTCTTCGACCTCGTGCTCACGAACATGGTGGAAAGCGGTGCTATCAACGGCTTCTTCACCTTTGTGCGGGCCAACAGCCGGGCCCCCGCGCCGCCCGTCGGCCGCGGGGGCGGACCACCTGATGGTGGAAGCTCCGGTGGGGGTGGTGGAGGCGGCGGCGTGGGCGGCGGTGTGCCCGTCCACGTGGGGCCCGAGGGCGACGCCTACCTCAACTCCAGCGTGTCGACTGGTGTCCCCGCTCCCATTGGGCCCGGTGGGGACGTCTCGGTCCCGCCCGGGACGGTAAGCGGAATCCCGGAGTACATCGGCCCGGGCGCCGAACCAACGCAACCGGCGGCCCGGGCTACGAGCCGACTCAACCCATGGGCCCGGCCGAGGAGCAAAGCGCGGCGGCACCTGGCGCAGGGGGAGCATCCGGGCGCTCACCCACGCTCGGCGAGGATGAGGGGGAACACCTGCGCACGCGTACGGCGGCCGAGACCGGGGCGGAAAGTTCCCGGGCGGATAGTAGCGGAGGCGACGAGGAGATGAGCTGGGCCGAGGAGTTGCGATGGATCTACCGCCCGCCAGGGCTCAAGGCCATTGTCCTCGACCACGTGGTCAGCGACCCGGTCGAACTAACCCAACTGGTGTCAAAGGCCAACTCCTACGGCGCCCAAGTCGTTCGGGTCGACGGCACGACGGCTGAGGGAGATGCCCGTCTCGAGCAACTTTGGCACGCCTACGCACAGGAAGGGGCGGCGCCGACGGCCTGGGTCGACTCTTTCGGCAACGTAATCGTGGACGAAGCCGCCCATCCCGAGATCAATACCGGTCGCGTCTTGCAGGGCCCGGCACGCGAACCCTAGCGTCACGTTGCAACTGGTGACCAGCACCGAGCGGACCGGGGCCTCGGCGTGCGCTGCTTTGGCCGCCCGAAGCGCTCGCACATGGCGATGAGGAACCTCGACAGTAGGGCAGGGCGGCCCACAGCTTGCCCCTACGTGCTCCCCAAATGGCTCGCCATCGGGCTGTCTCAAGCCTACTTCACTTGAGCGCGGCGTCGGCTTGCTGACGCGCCGGTCTTACTTGACTCGCGCTCCACGATCCTGAAATTGCTAACGAATTCCTGATGGTCACGGCCGGGAGCACCTTCGTCTATGCGACGGATGAGAAGGCTAACTGCCTTTCGAGCCATCAGATCATGATCCGGGTCAACCGAGGAAAGCGAGGGAGTTGTGAAGTTGCACTCCTCGACATTGTCAAACCCGATCACCTTTACGCTGGACGGCACCCTCACTCCAACGTCAGCCAGGCCACGCAGTACCCCGATAGCGACAGTGTCCGTGACGCAGAACACTCCGTCGAACTCCTCGCCTGCAGCCACAAGCATCTTCACCGCCTCGGACCCTGATTGCATGGTGAACTTTTCGACGTTGACAACCAATGAGGGATCGAAGGTAATGCCGGATGTTTCGAGAGCTTGACGGTACCCAGTAAGTCGCAGTCCGGAAACATCGACCTCGTCGCTCACCTGACCGTCAATCATGACTATGCGACGGCAGCCTCGCTCAATAAGGTGAAGAGTAGCCGCGCAGGCACCGTCGACATTCGGCATGGCTACATGGTCAACGGGACCATCAAAGATCCTTTCGCCGAGAATTACAACTGGGTAGTCTAACTTCAACAGATCCGTGTCGGCGGGTCCCAATCCGACAGTGCTCAGGATCAAGCCGTCGTAAAGCCTGTTTCGGGAAAGGAACAGTGCGTCGAGTTCGTTATCCCGCGAGGCACCAGTTTGTTCGATGGCGACGCGAATGTTGTACTTCGCGGCGGCGCGAATTATTCGGGCCGCAAGTTGTCCGTAGTATGGACGATCCACTTCAGGTACCGCCAACCCAATAGTACCGGTACGACCGGTGCGGAGGTTACGGGCGGCGAGGTTTACACGATAGTCGAGCTGCTCGATAACTTCCAGGACTTTGGCCCGGGTGGAAACACGCACATGTGGATGGTCATTAATCACATGCGAAACGGTCATCGGTGAAACACCGGCGGCTCTAGCAACATCCCCGATCGTTACCATAGATCTAATCCGACATTATCGGCAGCGCAGGCACAGCTTGGTCTTCCTGTGCGCTGCTCCTGGGAGGAGGGGCGTGGGTCGGAGCGGAGCGGCGCCCTACTGACAGGCCGGTCCGTTCGGCACGACGCAGGCTCAGAGGCGACCGTTCGTCGTGCGTGACCCAACGGGTAGCTCCCCGTGACGGGGGACGATGGGACGTCACGCGTTGGATGGGTGCCTAGGATGATGTCAAGCTTATTGGATTCTCGTACGGGTCGGCCCGGGGCAGCCCGCGCGATCAGCCGTTAGATCGCCTCGTCGGACAACTGGAGGGTCGTGTCGCGACCGCGGTCACAGACGAGCTGGCCGTTGTCGGTTCCCAGCTCGGCCGCCAGCACCGACGACCTCCGCGCCGGGTAGAGCGCATGCGGAGTGGTCGTGCCCGCCTCCGGGAGGGTGAAATAAACGATGAAGGCGCGATCGCCATCGACAACGACATCGCTATGCAGGCCGGGGCCTATGTCATCTTCACGACAGCTCGCGCTCGCACTGGTGGTATCAAGGATGCGTCCAGCCGGTTGCCAATGCGACAAGTCGTCCGAGCGATAGGCCAACTGGCCGTCCCACGAGTCGACTACGAGCCAATAGGCACCGCGGAACCGGAACACGTTCGGGCCCTCATGACCACCCGGCGTCTGAAGCACTCGCCGAGGGCTATGCCATACCTCCAGGTCAGGACTATCGGCTGACCATGTGCTCGACCCGTCGGCTTCGTCTTTGTACCACATCCGGTACCCGCCCTCCGGGTGGGGGTGCACGGCCGCGTCGATCACTCGGTCGCTGCTGAGGGCTAACGGCCCACGATGGGCCCAATGGCCCAGGTCCTCGCTTACGTAGTGGTGGATGTGCCGGGGGTGGCCAGCCCACTGCTCCGGCACGCCGCGGATGTAGGAGACGAACACGTGGTAAAGACCATCGGCCCAGGTGACCTCAGGAGCCCAGAACGTGTTGCGACCGAACTCGTGATCGAGGTTCAGGACGCCTCGGTAGCACCAGCTCGCGCCACCATCATTGGAGCACGCGACACCAACGTCGCTCCCATGAACCCATCCGACACCCCTTGTCGGCGCGGTCGCCCTCCGGCTGGTATAGAGCATCCACCAGGAGCCCTCCGCGCGATTGCGGATCAGAACAGGGTCGGCCGCCCCGTCGAAAACTGGGTCACGGAACAATGGGCTCAATGTCAGGTCGTCCTTTCTGATGGAGCGCTTTGGATACGCTTTGGATGGTCGGGAAGCAGGGCAGGGACCGTGCCCGCCCTCTACCAGGCTCGAAGGGCCCAAGGCGCTCGGCCCGATCTCGCTCCCAAGTGTTTTCGCGCTAACCCTTGCGATCGTCGCTCGTTTGTGTAACGATACAGTACGAGAGCAACGGCCGCATGGCCTAGCCGGACAAGCGTGCGCTCACCCGTACGGGCGAGCAAATAGTTGAGCGAGAGAACCGGGTAAGGCGCGCTTGGCGCGCTGTTTGACCATCACGTACGGACAGGATCTTCTAGTGCCGCGCGCCATGACGCCGAGCGGTCCAAAAGGAGGGGGTTGCATTGAGCAAATGGCGGCATGGCCAGACGGAAAAGGAGCGCGCGCGCCGGCCTAACCAAGCCACAGGTGCGGTTAGGAGGTGACTCGAGTTACCGCAGACCCTGGGCGGACGATCGGCCAGGTCAATCGCAACATCTTCGGGGGCTTCATCGAGCACCTGGGTCGCTGTATCTATGGCGGGATTTACGAAGAGGGCTCAACTCTGAGCGATCACGAGGGGTTCCGTCTCGACACCCTCGAGCTGCTAAAGGAGCTCCAGGTGAGCGTGCTTCGTTGGCCCGGGGGCAACTTCGTTTCGAACTACCACTGGGAGGACGGCGTCGGGCCGAAGGATAGCCGACCGGCGCGAAGTGAGCTGGCTTGGGGTGGTGTCGAAGCTAACCGGTTCGGCACCGACGAGTTCATGCGGTACTGCGCCATACTTGGGACGGAGCCCTATATCTGCCTGAACATGGGCACGGGCACCCTCAAAGAGGCCCTTGCCTGGATCGAGTACTGCAACTCCGAGCGCGCTACATACTGGGCTGAACAGCGCCGGATGAACGGCCGAAATGAGCCCTACGGGGTAACGTGGTGGGCGCTCGGCAACGAGATGTGGGGCGAGGGACAGGTCGGTGCGATGTCCGCGTCCGAGTATGTAAGGGAGGCCACCAGATGGGCCCGGGCGATCAGAATGCTCGACCCGCACGCAAAGCTCGTTAGCTGTGGCTGGAATGGCTGGGACGATTGGGACCGTGAAGTGATCGACGGGATGGCCGGGTTGGTCGACCTCCACTCACTTCACATTTACACCGGGTCGAATGATTACTGGACCAACGTGTTGCAGGTCCATCAGGCGGAGCGGGCAATTGCGTCCACGCGAGCCCTCATCGAGCGTGCTGCGTACGTTCACAAGCTCGACAGCTGGCCACGGATCGCCTACGACGAGTGGAATGTCTGGTACCGCACCCGCGACGGTACTTTAGAGGAGCGCTACAGCATGGCTGACGCGTTGGGCGTCGGGACCTACCTCAACATTTTCCTGCGCAATTCCTCATGGGTCCAGATGGCCAACCTTGCTCAGATGGTCAACGCCATCGCCCCAATCGTGACGACGCGCGACGCTGCCGTCGTCCAGCCGATCTTCTATCCCGTGATGCTCCACGCTGGCAACGCGCTTTCCCAGGCCGTCGACACCTATGTCGAAGGGCCGACGATCAACGCCCCGGGGCCTCGTCCGGATAACCGCTGGCCTCACCGCTTGGCCGGTCTGGGCCCGTTTACCCTGGTCGACGTCGCTGCGACCGTAGACGAGGCTCGTAACAACATCAGCTTAACTATCGTCAACCGCGGCGAACAGCAGGACGACCTCGAAATCAGGCTCCGTGACTTCGTGTTCGACAGCGATGCCGCATTACAAACGGTATCGACGACTGCCACTCCTGCACTTCCCCGCGTGCCGGGCGTCGAAGCCGTCGCACTCGAAAAAAGCCTGGAGGAACCGATGGGCGCCTCCCTCCGCCTGCGTGTCCCTGCAAAGTCGTTCACAGCGCTCCAGGCACATATAACACTCTCACGAGATCACACTTGAAAAGCCCATAGCCAGAGTTGGCTGATCCTCGCCACACTGACGCAACCGTACCCGTTGTATGTCATGGAGGTCGCGATGACGAAGTCGTAGCTGGACAAAAGGGTACGCATGATCACCCGTACCGGCTTCCCATCCGTAGGCAGTGATGTCTGCCTAGTGATACAGAGCTACACAATTCTTTCAGCCAAACCATACTCCAATCGAAAGGAGACCAAATGTCCGACAACGACGCCAACAACAGGGCAGATAGCCCTCCGGACTCAAGCCTAACGAGACGCCGGTTCCTCGCACTAGGCGCGGTAGGCGCGGCCGGCGCCGCGCTCGTCGCGGCAAGCCCCTCGGCGGCCTCTGCCGCGGCACGCTCTTCAGGCATAACACGTGTACGAGAGCCAGACGCAAAGACCACGCTGAGCTTCTTGTCATGGGACACCATACCGGTAATACAACCCGTCGTCGACCTATTTCAGAAGCAAAACCCGTCCATCAGTATCGAGATCTCGCACCTTCAAGGGCCGCAACCATACGTCTCCACGCTGGCGACGCGCCTTCTCGCAGGCGTTGGGCCCGACATATTCATCTACACCGTCGAGAACAAGACGCAGCTCAACAAGTACAATTATGTCTACGACCTCAGTGGACAGGCCTTTACTAAGGTGATGGCCGCCAACAATCTGAACTTCATGTCGTACAACGGAGGGGTGTGGGGACTTTCGGTTGCGGCCTGGGCCGGGGGCATCTACTACAACAAGGCTCTACTCGCCAAGGTCGGGTCAGGGCCAGCAGAGACGTGGGACGAGTTCCTGGCGCTATGTGGCAAATTCAAGGCCATGGGTATTACCCCTTATTTCGGCGGTGGGCAGCCGGACGTGGTTGTCGAGGCACTCATCGGCAGCCATTTCAAAACGGCTGGCTTATCGGATGCCAACATCTTTGATGGGAAGGCCACATTTGCAGAATATTGGGGGCCTCCGCTGGCCCTGTACGATAAGTTGTACACTAGTGGGCTGGTCCCGGCGAGCATGGTGGGGGTAAGCGAGACTAGTGGCGAGCTGCAGAGTGAATTCGCGAATGGGAAACTAGCGACGTACGGGTCCGGCCCATGGGACGAACCCACTATCCTCGCCGACAACCCGAAGCTGGACTTCGAGATGTACCCGGTACCAGGAGCGACCACAGCGAGCCAGAGGTTCTGGTGCGGTGCCCCGACCGAGGGTTGGGCGATCAATTCCAAAACCAAGAACCTTCCCGGGGCGCTCAAGTTCCTGGAATTCCTAGCCAGCCCCGAGGCCCTCAAGCTCTACGGGAGCTCGTCGGGTCAGATCATCACCACGAACAACGTCATGACGCCGGTCGCCCGCCAGCTCACCCTGTGCGCGACAGCGGCGAGAGCGAGTACCTACTACTACACGGGCATCGCTTGGCCGGCGCCGATCGCCGACGCACTGGGCAACGACGCGAACGCGCAGTTCGAACTGCTAGTCGCGGGCAAGACCACGCCTGCGAAACTGGAGGCCTACCTACAGTCCGCTGTGAAGCAGCTCCAAGGCTGAAGTGGACGGAGGGCCCTCCGCTCCGAGGCCTCCGCAACTCCCAACGCGCATGATGACAAGATGTCCACGTTGTTCACCACCGACTTGACGGCAGGCTGCGTGCGGACCTCCATCTTGGGGGCTGTGCCGAGTAGGCCAGCGCTCACAGCCTGCTTGGCATCGACTTGCTTTAACCTGCTCGGCCGGCGATTGGCTGCCTCAGTACGGCCGGCAGTTGTAGCCGCCGGGGCGGTCCCGCGGTCGGTCACCAAGTTGCTCGCGGAACCTCGACAGGTGGGCGTTATTGCCCGGCAGTCGGACAGCGCACATTGAGCGCCAGCCGGAGCACCTCGCACGCGGACGCGAGGCCTGAGGTGGTGGCGCGCCCGGGGAAGCCACGACCGGGCGGACCGGGTGGACGGAGCCGGCGACCCAGCAAACTGGCCTGGGCACGCCGGCGCGAACAAGTGACACTCCGCTTGTTTGTCTTGCCGCTCGTCATCATATTTGTTGCTCTCTTCGCTCTGCCCGTAGCGCGCTCGCTCTATTTCAGTTTCACAAACTTCGGGGGCTACTCGACCAAGGTCTCCTTTGTTGGCTTCGCAAATTACACCGCCCTCTTTTCGAATTCGACCGTCCTAACGGGGTTGTCCTTCACTCTTATTTACGCTTTGGGGCGGGCGGTCATAGTAACAATCATTGCGATCCCGCTTGCGGTGGCGCTGAACAAAAGGTTTGTGGGAAGGAACTTTGTGCGCGCCGCACTGTTTTTTCCGGCCGTGCCCAGCGTGGCAATCCTCGGGCTGGTGTGGTCCTTCATACTCGCGCCGATCTCGATGGGAGTGGTCAACTCCGCTCTTGGCGGGTTACTCGGGGTCGGCCCCGTACCCTGGTTGTCGACTGCGCTACTGGCCAGGCTATCGGTCGTGGGGGTGGGCGTATGGTGGCAAACTGGCTGGCACGCCCTGCTCTACCTGGCGTATCTCCAGTCGATCCCAGGCGACTACTATGACGCCGCCGATGTCGACGGCGCGTCGAGCTTACAGCGGCTATTCCATGTCACGGTCCCCCTGTTGGCGCCAGCTATGACGGTCAGTATCGTGCTGCTGGTCGTGTTCGGCTTGCAGGAGTATGCGTTACCACTCGCGCTAACGGGGGGCGGGCCAGGGTATGCTACCTATACAGTCTCGCAAACCATCATCCTGCTCGGTATCTCCAACGCACAGTACGGTCAAGGTGCGGCGCTGAGCATCCTGTTCCTCCTCATGGTGGCGTTTGTGCTGGTGGTGCAGATCACTATTCTGCGGCGGCGTGAGGCGCGCTTGAGATGAGGAGATCATCCTGGGTCAGCCGGCTCGCGCTGAGCATCGTCATGCTATCGATTGCCTGTACTGTCGCCGTCCCGTTTTATTATATTATTGTCAATACCTTCAAGACCCAGCAGCAGACCTCTGTGTCACCGCTTGGCCTTCCGACATCATTCAACTTAACGAACTACAAGAACGTCTGGGACAACATCCCGGTACTCCAGAGTTTCTGGAACACGCTGCGCGTCACGGTCGTGTCCGTTGTAATGATGCTGTTGTTCGGCTCGATGGCGGCCTACAGCATCG
>DATJST010000458.1:0-15181 GCA_035503975.1 Acidimicrobiales bacterium
GGGCCCCATCGCCCTTCAGCTCCTTCACCTTGGGCGAGAAGTATGCGGCCGCGCCCAAGTTGACCAGGAACTCATCTATGGCGTCGGCGGCGACGGCAGCATCGGCGCGGGGCGCTGCCCCGGCCGCCAGGTCAGCGTCCATGCGGTGGACGAGCGTCTCGTGCAACTGGCGGCGCGACCACCAGCGGACGTGCTGGTCCACTCCCCAGGCCCACATCCCCGCGTCGGGGTCGGCGGCTCTGAGCGTCGCCACCAACGCCGTGCCCCCGTCGCGCACCCAACTGGCGGTGGGCTCGAGGTCGCCTCGCGGTCCGGGGATGCGCTCGGGCGCCCGCAGGCGCACGAGGTTCTCAGCCCATCGGTGCACCTTTCCGAGGTGGAGGGTCAAGTCCGACACGGCCCAGCCCGGACAAGATGGGACGGGTAGGTCCAAGGGGAGGCCATCAATGGCCAGTGCGAACCGTTCAATTTCGGCCGCGAGCAGCGAGCAGTGCTCCACATGGTCCATGGGCACGACGATAATTGGCTCGTGCGTCCGGCGGCACGGGCGGTCGCGGTTGGCCCGTGGGCGAGGCGCTCTCGCTGTAGTAGACCGGGCGACGTGCGTTGCATTTTCCGGCCGCCGGCCGACGTCGCTGCCGGGCTGCTGACCCTGCCCTGGCAACTGCCGCTCGAGGATTGGCAGGACGAGCGCCTGGTTGACATCAGGCACCGCGGCACGTCCCGCCACGTGGTGCGTTTTGTCACCGAGGCGGGCCGCTTGTACGCGCTGAAGGAGATGAACGAACCGCTGGCCCGGCGCGAGTACCGGCTGTTGCGCAGGCTGGACGACCTCGGCATACCCGCGGTCGAGCCTCTCGGCATCGTCGTCGACCGCGGCGCGTACGACGGCACCCCGCTCGACGCCGTGTTATGCACCTGTTTCCTTGAGTACTCGACGACCTACCGTGCCCTGTACTCGGACCCGCACCGGCCCCGGCCGACGGACCGGCTTTTTGACGCTCTAGTCGAACTGCTCGTGCGGCTCCACCTGGCCGGCTTTTTTTGGGGTGATTGCTCGCTCTCCAACACCCTGTTCCGGCTCGATGCCGGGGCGCTCCAGGCGATATTCGTCGATGCCGAGACGAGCGAGCTCCACGCCTCGCTGAGCACGGGCCAGCGCGAGTACGACGTCGAGCTCGCGTACGAACGCGTTGCCGGAGAACTGCTGGACCTCGACGCGGCGGGCCAGTTGCCGGCGGGCGTGGAGCCCGTCGAGCTGGCCGCAGAGATCCCGCAGCGCTATGGCCGGCTCTGGTCGACCCTGACCGAAGACGTGGTCGTGCACACCGACGACCAGCGCATGCGCATCACAGAGCGCATGCGGCGGCTTAACGACCTGGGCTTTGACGCCGACGAGGTGGAGCTCGTCAGTGCCGGTGACGCCTACCGGCTGCGGATCCGGACCCGCGTCGCCGAGCCGGGCCACGAGCGCCTCCGGCTGCGTTCGTTGACCGGGCTCGACGTGCAGGAGAACCAGGCGCGTCGCCTGCTCAACGACATTGCGAGCTACCGGGCCAACCTGGAAAAACGCACCGGAGAGCGCTTGCCCATGACCGCCGCCGCGAGCCGCTGGCTGCGCGACGTCTACGACAAGGTGCTCGCGCTCATGCCCGCCAACCTGTCCAGCCGCCTCCCTCCAGCCGAAGTCTTCCACGAGGTGCTCGAGCACCGCTGGTTCCTGTCCGAGCAGGCTGGCCGTGACATCGGCACGACCGCGGCCGCCCGGGATTATTTCGCCAACGTCCTGCCCGCGGTACCAGAGCAACTCGTTTCGCTCTCTCCCGACGACCTGTTGACGGGTGCCGGCGACGACACGGGCAGCTGGCTGATCGGTGGAGCGGCGGGGGCCGTCTCGGGCCTCGAGCCCTGACGCCGCCGTGCGCAGCCGAGAACAGGCTCGCCGCCGCTGCCAAGCAGCTCAGAGCCAGGCTCGGTGGCGGGCGAGGTAGTCGTCGAGCGCATCGCGCAGCAGGCTGGCTTCGGGCCGGCCCGTACGGCGCGCGAGCTTGGCCAGACGGTGCAGCGCCGGCCGGGTGTAGTAGCTGCTCTTTAGGATCATGCGCTCTTCGAGATGGAGGGCGACCCGGTTACCGCCCGCCTGCTTGGCGCGGACCAGCCCCGTGTCGGCCGCCTCCAGCAGTTCGGCGGCAGTCGACCCGTGGGCGGGCCGGCCCGCGACCCCGGCGGAGAGCCCGAGCCGAGCCTCGATGCCCGGGGCGGCCGGCCGCGCGCAGTAATTGGCACGCACCGCCTCCAACGCGATCAACGCTTCTTCGCACGCGGCGTCGGGTAAGGCGGCCGCGAACTCATCACCGCGCACGTGAGCGACCAGAGCACCGGCGGGCAAGCCCGCGCGCAGGCACCGCTCGAGCTCGGCCAGGGCTTGGTCGCCCACCTCCTCTCCCTGGGCGTCGTTGAGCTCTTTGAAGCCGTCGATGTCCAGCACGGTCACCGCCACGGGCAGGTCCGGGTCGAGCAGGTCGATCTCTGCGCTCAGCTGGTCGAGCGAGAGGGCATTGGAGGAGTAACTCATGCCCCCAGTATATATAACAGATATATGTATATCAAGCCGCCATATATATTTGCTCCGTGGATGGCTCGGTTAGGTGCCCGGGGACGTGCTGAGCCACCCCCTCTGGAAGCCGACCGCGCCTCCCGGGGGGCGCACCGAGGGCGGCGTGCCCCAGGCTCCGAAGCTCATCGAGAGGCGGACGCTAGGTGTTGCCTGCACGAGCTCGACCGGCAGGGGCGCTCCGACAGCTCTGACGTACAGGGTCTCGAGGATGCCACCCGAGGGTGACTCGCTCGTCGGCCCGCTGAAACCCCGCAGGCCAATGACGCGCTGGCCGTTGAGGCGGGCGCTCGGTAGTTCGGTAACGGTGCCGGACATGGCCAGGCTGGCAGCGGTGGTGGCGACCGTCATCTCGTAAGCGATGGCGGCGTACGCGGTCGGGTCGACGGCTTGGCGCAGCGCGACCCACTTGGACTGCTCGGCCTGGGCGTAACGCGGCGCGAAGCCGATTATCGAGCTCAGGCCGCCGGCATCGCCCTTGAAGTAGGCGACGGCGCCGAACAGCAGCACCGATACCTGACCCTGTTCGCTACCTACGACGCTCACTTCCTCGGTGCCGGACGACCGGCCGACGGCGCTCGAGAAACTGAACGTTGCCCGGCCGAGCTGCTGCCGGGCGTCCCAGTCAAAGCCGGTCGCGCTATTGGTTGCAGCGAGCGCCCTGGACAACAGCTGGTCAGCGCCGCCCGCACGCGTTGCGGCTGCGCGCCCGGCGCCTGGGGTGGCCGGGTGAGTATGGGGCACGGCGAGCATGACTGCGGCCAGGGCAGCGACCGCCCGAGCCGGCGGGACCAAGACGCTCATGGCTTTAGTGTTCCTTTGCTGGCCGCGTACTACCAGTGGGTGTACACCACGTTGCCGTAGCGGTGCAGGCTGCGGGTCACGACCTGCTCGCGTAACCAGCGCACGAGCTCGACCCGGCCCGAGGAACAGATCGGTTCGTCGAGGACGCTGAGGCCGGCCTGGGCGGCAGCCTCGTAGACAAGGGGAGCGACGTTCCCGAGGATCCGGACCCGGGTGCCTTCGGGCAGGCTGCCCAAGGAACCGGCGAACTCCTCGTCGCTTTCGCTCCGGGCCTCTGTTTGGTCCCCGGCCGGCGCAAGCGCGACGGGAGGCCGGGGGCCTGTTAAAGACAAGCGCAGGGGTGTACCCGTCAGCCGCGAGAGCGTGGCCGCCCGGACGACCTGCTCATCGGGCACGCCGGTCCCAGAGCGCAGCATTATCCCCGGCTCGAGCGGCCGGTACCGTAACTCGTTCGACTCAGGGCCGAGGCTGGCAAGTTCGGTCGAGCGTCCATAATGCTCTGCCCACCAGCGGGCGTAGCTGCCAGCGCCGGCGCTGGTTGAACAGGCGCGGGCGTCACGCCAGCGGCGCAGGCCGACCAGGTAGTTCGGGCCGCCCGCCTTGGCCGTGGGACCGTGGCTAGAGCGTTTCCAACCTCCGAAGGGTTGGCGCCCTACCACGGCTCCCGTGGTCGTCCGGTTGATATAGAGGTTCCCGGCTTGGGCGCCGTCGGCCCAGCGTCGCTGCTCGTTCGGGCTCAGCGAAGAGAGGCCCGCCGTTAGTCCGTACGGCACTGCGTTCTGCCACGCCAGGGCCTCGTCCAGGTCCCGCGCCCGCATCACCCCAAGGACCGGCCCGAACCACTCGGTCATGTGTGCCCACGAGCCGGGCCGGACGCCCGTGCGGACCCCGGGCGACCATAGATGGCCGGCGCTGCCCGCGCGCAGCTGCCTCGGCTGGACGAGCCATGCCTCCCCAGGGCACAGTTCGGTGAGCGCCCGGCGCAGGGCGGGCGTGAATGGCCCCACGATCGGGCCCACCTGGGTGGCCGGACTGGTGGCCGGTCCGACCCTAAGGCTGCGCACCGCGTCGGCCAATTGACGAAGGAACGGGCTGTTGTCGTAAACGGGGGCCACCACGATCGCGAGGCTGGCGGCCGAGCACTTTTGGCCTGCATGACCGAAGGCTGACGCCACGACGTCGCGGACGGCCTGGTCGATATCGGCGGTGGCGCTCACCACGAGCGCGTTCTTGCCGCTCGTTTCGGCCAACAGGCGCCGGCGCGGCGCCCAGCGGGCGAAATTCAGTGCGGTTTCGTGGGCCCCGGTCAAGACAACACCGCCCACGTCCGGCGCCGCTACCAGGAGCTGGCCGAGGTCGCCGTCGGCGACTGGCGCCAGCTGTACGACATCGTCGCTGAAGCCGGCCTGGTGGAGCTGGTGGACGAGCAGCTCAGACGTGGCCGGAGCCTCGGGTGCCGGTTTGAGGACGACTGTGTTGCCGGCCGCCAACGCGGCCAGCGCTCCGCCGGCAGGGATGGCGTAGGGGAAGTTCCATGGTGGCGCAACGACGACAACGCCGAGCGGTGTGCTCGCGACCCCGGTCCCCGCCTCATCCAGCAGCCGGGCGACTGCCCCCGCCCCCAGTGCGTACCACCGGGCGTAGTCAACCGCCTCGGAGACTTCAGTGTCAGCCTCCTCGACCACCTTGCCAGCTTCTACCGCCATGGTCGCAACGGCCTCCCCGCGGCCCGCGGCCATCACGTCGGCGGCAGCCAGCAGGAGACCGGAACGTTTCGCCGCGCCCGCCGCTTCCCAGTCCGGAGCGGCCCCGGCGGCGCGGGCAAGGATGGCTCGTACGTCGTCGGGCGAGCTGAGCGGCGGTTGCGGGGCGGGCCGCGGACGTCTGAGGTTGCCGGCCGCCCACTCGCGGTTGGCAGGCAGCGTGAAATCCGTCGCCGGCTCGTTGGCGAAGTGGTCCTGCCCAGCACGGACCTGTCGTCCCTCTGCGGGCACCGGTGACGCGGCGCTGCGACGGTCCTGGTGGTGCCTCGGGAGTCTGCCCACCGAGTGCCGGCTGCGCACCGCGACTGCGAAGCGCCCGGCTTGCTGCTCCCACGCGGGGCTGCCCGGTTCGAGGTCGAGGGCGTGCCGGAGGAAGCCCTCGGGCGTGACATTTTCGTCCAGCCTGCGAGCGAGGTAGGCGAGAGCGTTGCGGTAGTCGCGCCGGGCCACTACCGGGGTGTAGAGCAGCACGGAGCCCGCACGTTCGGCGACGGCGGCGGCCTGCTCGTCCGCCATGCCGGCGAGCATCTCGATCTCCGGAGTGGCTCCGAGCTCACCTCCCAGCACCATCGCGAAAGCGACGTCGAAGAGGTTGTGCGTCGCCACCCCCACCTGCACCGCACCGGAACGGGCGGCGCGAAGTAGGCGCTCCAACAGTGCCTTGTAGGACGCGTCAGTGGCTGCCTTGTCCGGGTAAGGCGCCGGGGGCCAGCACGCGAGCTCGGCGCCCGCTGTCTCCATGGCCAGGTTGGCCCCTTTCACGAGCCGCACCCGCACGGGCGCACCTCCCGCGCAGCGTCGTTCGATGGCGAACGCCAGCAGGCGGTCTAGCGCGCCATGGCTGTCGGGCAGGTAAGCCTGTAAGGCGATGCCGGCCGGCAGGCCAGCGAACTCTGGCCCCGCGAGCGCACGCGTGAACGCCTCCACAGTGAGGTCGAGGTCGCGGTGCTCCTCCATGTCGAGGTTGACAAACTTGGGAGGGACGCCGCGGGCGGCGAGGGCATAGAGCCGGTGGAGAGGCTCGCGTACCCTTTCCACTGATCCCTCGAAATCGACCAGGGAAAGGTTGGCCGCGATGGCTGACGCTTTCACCGACACGCAGTCGACGTCGCCGCGACGCAGGAGCCACTCCACAGTCGCGGCGCGGTGAGCCGCCTCGTCCGCTCCGAGCACTGCCTCACCGAGCAGGTTGAGGTTCGGGCGCCGTGAAGCAGCCCGCATGCCCGCCAACGAACGGCCGAGCAGGTGTGGCTCGGCCGCGAACACGAGCGCTCTCGTCTCATAGCGCAGCCGCGCTCCGACCAGGGGCACGACCAATGAAGGCAACGCCGGTGCCAGGAGAGCAGCCATACGGAGCAGCCCGGCGTCAGCCCGGGACAGCCCGTCCAAAGGGCCCTCAGTGAGCTCGCGCAACTGGGCGGCCGCGGTCTGAGAGGATACCGGCCGCAGCACGCGGTCGGCCAAGCCGAAGACCAGGCGGGCTCCGCTGGGGCTGGCAAGCAGGCGCCGCAAGCGCTGCTGACGCCGGCGGCGAAGGGGACCGGCGATGGTCCTGGAGCGGGCCATGAGCTCGGTGGCGAGCTGGCACGAGCGCTCGATCAGCACCTCGTCGTCCAGGCCTCGGTCTCGCCACATCACTCCATACACTGCCTCACCTCTCCATCGCACCGGACGCACCCCGCAGGCTTGAGGACGTGGCCGCCGCCACGCAACGTGACGACGCTGCCGCGACCTGGGCCGGGATGGTTCGCATCTCCGCGCCGGTCAGCGACGCCCGAGCGTGAAGTGCTTACCTAGCAGTGGCAGCAGGGGCAGAGTCGCCGGAGAGCGGCCCACGAGGGAGAGGTACCGATACGAGATGGCCAGCAGAGTCACCACTGAGCAATCGGCCGGCGAGGCCGCCTGGGAGTACTTGGCCGCGCACCGCCCGGAGGCAGCCGGCTTGGACTTGTCAGTCCTCAGGCTGGAGAACGGATGGCTTGTGCAAACCGCGGCGCCGCCTGAAGCCCGGGCCGACACTGTGGTGATGCTGGTAAACCGGTACGGCTTTGTTGAAGAGATCGGGGGCGTGGTATCCCGCAGAGATGTGCACCGCTACCTGAGCGGCATCAACGCCGGGGGCTTCGCCCAGCAGGCTGTTTGAGCGACAGCGGGGACGCTTGTCCCGTCCCCTCAGGGCGTCGCCGCCGTGAAGATCGGCGCGTGCAGGTTGACGCCGTTCAGGCTGCCCAGGTCGGGTGCATCGCCCAAGTCCTCCACCTGTCCTTTTTCGAACACTACCCAAGCCCCCCGCCCGTCGGGAGTCAGCAGCAGCGCCATCGCGGGGTTGTTCTTATGGGGCACGAGCTGATTGGTCCAGTTGCCGTACGAGCTGGCGTCGCCCTCGGTGTAGATCTGAGAGGATTTGTTGCTCGTCAGCAACACCCAGAAGCCTTTGCCGTCAGGTGTCGGCGCCGCCGAGCGGGCAATTTCGCGCGTGGCCACGGAGCGGCTCTCGCAACCGAAGCTCGAAATCAGCGGAGCGTCGCCGAAGGACACGAGGTTGCAATTTTCGGTCAGGATCCAATAGCCGCCGCCCGTGGTGTCGGGTAGCAGCGAGGTCACTTCGAAGACCCCACAGCCGCCAATGGTCTGGCACGACCCGTAGTAGTGGGCGTCTCCGAAGGCGAACACGCTCCCGTCGAGGCCAACCATGTAGTACCCGCGCCCATCCGCGGTGGCGGTCACCTGGATGACCGGGGGCTCGACCGAGTTCATCGACGCTATCGACCCGTAGTAGCGGGCGTCACCGTAGGGGAAGATGCCACCTTCGGCATTGACCACCCAATAGCCGCGCCCGTCGGGCGTCGCCGCCATGCTTGTCACCTCGTACTGCCCCTTACCTGACTCGATCTTGGCCGCGGAGCCGTAGAAGCCGGCCGAGCCGTAGCTGAAGACACCCCCATCAAGGCCGAGGAGCCAGTAGCCGGGCGCGGTCGGGCGCACTGCGGGACTAGTTGTCGTAGTCGTAGAAGGAAGGCTCGTGGTGGTTTGCGGGACGCCTCCTACGGGCACCTCCGGGTACCCGGTGGCGGCGCCGGAGTTGCCAAAATAGACATCGAAGGAGTCGTTGCCCGTCTTGTACTGGTCTGGGTACGAGCGGATCACGCCGTGCTTCTTGGTGTACATGTAGATCGGCTTCATCGTGGCACTTTGCGTACCCGGACCACTGACGCCCAGGTCACTGAACGTCACCGAGCCGTAGTTGGCCAGTCCGAGGACGCGGTTGGTGACGGCGTCGAACGGCGCCTCTTGGATCCACTCCGCCGAAGTCCCCGGCGAAGTGTAGGACACCGCCCCTTCCCAGACCACACCGCGGGTGAGGTCGGCGATCTTTACCTCCCAGGTTGAGGCGCCGACCCGGTTGATGACGGCGGTTATCTTGTCACCGGGGAAGACCTCGCCCAGGTAGACCGGGGCCGCGGGAATGAGCTCGTACCAGGAGAAGTAGACGTCGCCGTCCGAGTCCCAGTCCTGCTCGGTGCCAGTCTGGATGAGCTCGTTGTTGTTGAAGCCATCAATGCCGATCCAGCTCGCCGAATAGGCGGAAGCGGAGGGGGATATGCCCGGCACGGACCAACTGCCGCTGACCGCTGTGAACACCGCCCCCTTTCCGGTGTCGGCATACCCCGACCAGTTGGTTGACTTGTAGGGCTTAGGCGCCCCCGGCGCCGTGGGGTAGGGGGAGGCCGCCGGCTGGAGTGCTTCACCGGGACGTGGCCAATTGGCTGGGACCGGTTTGCCCGAGGCCAAGGGCAGCACCTGTTGGAAGTGATGCCCGGCAAGCGTTTGCGGTAGCCCCGTCAGCGCCGGTACGTGCTCGAGGGGAGCGGCACTGGCCGGGCCAACGGCGACCACGCCTGAAACCGCCAACAGGCCGCTCGCGACGCCGGCCGCAGTTAGCGCGAGCGCAGCAACGGTCCGGTGCCAGCGAGAACCCGCCGTAAGACGCATTGGACAAACCTCTCAGGGTCGTGGACGAAGCCCCCACATCATAGGGCATGGGTGTGACAGCCACCTGGGCCGGGTGGCGGCCCCAGGCTCGTTCGGGCTTCTCGAGGCGTGCGCCGCCGCGCCCACGCCTCACGGCGGCCACACCTCACGGCGGCCACGCCTCACGGCGGCCACGCCTCACGGCGGCCACACCGGATGCGCCCTTTTTTTAAGACCAATCCCCCCTCGCCGCCTTGACTTGCCTGCTCATGCGCACTTAATGTCGGTTGCCGTCAGCGGCCTCGCGTGCCGAGGGACATATATGCAAAGTGAAGGGGTGCGATAGGCCCGGCCCGTTGGCCGTGCGCACTGCAATTGGTAGCCCCCCAACGAGGTCTGAGCCTGGGCCGGTGCGTCGGCCCAAATATGGCTCGACAGCGACAGTGCGCCCGACCCAACGGTCGGGCCTACGCGGCCGGCGGGCTCCGTGCCGTCGCCCTGGCTGAGTTTTTTGCTTTTTCCGCCGCCGGTCGCGCTGTACTGGCGGCGTGCGTCGCTACCAGGCGGCGTGCGTCGCTACCAGACAGCATTAGGTTGGTTGAAGTCTCACCCGCGAGCATGGAGGTTGGAACATGGCACGTGTCCTGATCCTGGCCGGCGACGCAGCCGAGTCTCTCGAGGTGATGTACCCCTACCAGCGCCTTCTCGAGGAAGGTTACGAGGTCCACATCGCCGCGCCGAGCAAGAAGAAGTTGCGGTTCGTCGTCCACGATTTCGAAGACGGCTACGACACCTACACCGAAAAGCCTGGCTACAGCTGGCCGGCCGATATTTCCTTCGCCGAGGTTGACCCTGCCGATTATGTCGCAATTGTCATCCCCGGTGGGCGGGCACCCGAGTACATCCGCAACGACCAAGACTTCCAGCGCATCGTGCGCTATTTCTTCAGTACCGACCGGCCGGTGGCGCAGATCTGCCACGCGCCGCTCGCTCTGGCCGCCGCCAAGGTACTGGAGGGCCGGCGGACGGCCGCCTACCCGGCGTTGGCGCCTGACGTCGAGCAAGCCGGCGCGCAGTTCGTGGACGGAGCGGCGGTGGTCGACGGGCTAATGGTTTCGGCCCGGGCGTGGCCGGACCACCCCGCCTGGATGCGCGCCTTCATCGACATCCTGAGGGCGAAGGCCCCAGCCAGCTAGCGGCTCAGGCAGCCGCTCCTGCGGTGGCGGCGGCCGGGAGGGCCCGGTCCCGGAGCCTCAGCGCCAGGACGGGCACCGTAGCCCGCTCCCGCCTACCATCCCGCCGCCCCGACGATGTCGTTCAGCCCTTTGCCCGCGAGGCTGCCGTAGCTGAGAGCCGTTCCCAGGGGCTGCACTTCGCCGTTGCCGAGCACGACCCAAGCGCCTTCGCCCCCGTCGGTCGTCACCAGGGCTACCGCGGGGTAAATGTTGGCGATCTGGAAAGCCGCCCAGATGCCGTGCCCGTCCGCCGCGTCACCGGTGGCGCAAGTCGTGCCCTCGGCAAGGAGCGACCAGTAGCCGCGGCCGGCGGGTGTGGCAGCACCGGCGTCCACGAAGGACTCGTCCACGAGGACGTCGTCGATGCAGTCGGGGTTGCGCAGGGGCGGTGCGTTGCCGAAGGCCACCGTCGTGCCGTCTTGCAGCAACAGCCAGTAACCGTCGCCGCTGCCGTCGAGCACGAGGGCCGCGGCGGGCGTTGCACACCCTCCGAAGATCGAGCCGCACGAGCCACGGTAACGGGCGTCACCAAACGCGTAGACGCTGCCGTCACCTCCAAGTAGGTAATAGCCGTGGCCGTCGGCAGTGGCGGTGATGGCCACGATCGCGCCCGGAAGCGGCCTGGGCACCTTGCGGGCGGCTTGCAGGCTCGGGACCGAGCCGTAGTTGGTGGCGTCGCCGAAGTTGAGCACGGTGCCCGCTGAGTTGACCAACCAGTACCCGCGGTGGTCGGGGGTTGCGGCGATGGCCACGACCCGCCCTCGGCGCCTACCGAGATGAGTGCCCGAGCCGTAGAAATGTGCCCCTCCGAAGGCGAAAACGCCGCCGTCTGCACCTACCAGCCAGTAGCCGCCCATGGGGGGGCTTGGGAGGGGGCCGGGGCTTGCGCGAGGGGCCGTCGTGCTCGTGTTGGGCGTGCTCGTGTTGGGCGTGCTCGTGTTGGGCGTGGGCACTGTCGTGGTCGTGGGCGTAGCGGTCGTAAGCACGGTCCCGATGGGCATCGGGACGTAGGCTGTCACTCCGGCCGGCGGCGACCCGTAGGTCACCGTGAACGAGTTGGTGGTGGCGTCGTAGCGGCTCGGCCAAGCCAGGATGCTCTTCTTGCTCACCAGGTAGAAGGGCTGCGCCGTCACCGAACCGGCTTCGCTGCCCGCAAAGGCGAGGGACGTGAACTTGACCCGCTTGAAGTCGGCCAGGGCCAGGATCCCACCGGTGGAGGCCGACTGTGGCGCCTCCTCGATCCATTCGGCCGTTGCACCGTCGATGCCGGCGGACACCGGGCCGGTCCACGTCGTCTTCTCGGTGACGTCGGTCAGGGTGACCGTCCAGGTAGCCGGGCCATCCTGGGCGATGTCCGCCGCCATCTGGTCGCCGGGCGCGACCCGGCCGAGCTCGACCGGCGGTTGTGGCACGATCTCGTACCAGGCCAGGTACTCGTCGTAGCCGGAGGTGTTGCGTACCTCGGTGCCGGTTTGCACCAAGCCGGGCGTGTCCCAACCGCCGATGCCCACCCAGGTGCTGGCGGCTCCGGTCGGGCTACCGGCTGCGAGCGAGGGGACCGTCCAGGCACCGCTCACCGCCGTAAACGTCGTCCCGGGCCCGGACTCGACGTAGCCGGACCAGTTGTCGGAGACGTCGGCGCCACCGGGGTTCACCTCGTCGAGAGGGCGGCGCACGCGAGCCCCTTCTCGGCTGCCGTCCCCGCCCGACGGCGCGGCTGACCTCCCCGGCTTCGGGACCGCCACGAGCCTGACCGTCCGCCAGCCGGCGCCCGTTCGCGGGGTCAAGCCCGCTGGACGGTCGGAGGGCGAGGCCGCCGCAGACGTCGCTCCCGCGCCGACCGGTCCCGGGGAGGCCACGGCCACGAGCGCCAGGATGCCAGCCAAAGCAGCGGCCGCGACCGAGAACCGGCGAAGTGGCTGATTAATTGGCCGAACAAAAGGACAACTGCTCATTCCACCACCTCCGCTGCTACTGCCTGTCTACTACCCGCGACTTGCCCCCGTCCGACCGCCCCCCCGCTGCCCGTTCTGGTCCCGAGCTGCCCAGATGGTCGAGCGGCGTCACTTGTGGCTAGAGTTGCGCCCGCCACAACCGCAAAGTTGGGATGGCTCCGATGGATCGCACGCCCGAAAGGGAGCGGTAATGCCACGTAAGGAGCGGCCGGGCCCACGCCGGCCGACAATTGCCGACATAGCCGCGCGCGCCGGCGTATCGAAGGTTTCAGTTTCATACGCGCTCAATGGTCACCGCGGCCTGTCGGAGAGCACGCGGCTACGGATCCTGGCCATTGCCGACGAGATCGGTTGGCAGCCCAACCGTGCGGCGCGTGCGCTGTCGGCATCACGGGCCGGCGCTTGCGGTTTGGCATTTGCCCGCCCGGCGCGCACCCTCGCGTACGAGCCTTTCTTTTCCAAGCTCCTGTCGGGCATTGAAGCGGAGCTCTCAGCGCACGAAATTGGGCTCATGTTGCAAATAGTTGAGGATATCGAAGCCGAGAAGGGCGCGCTCCGCCGTTGGTGGGCGGTGCACCAGGTGGACGGTGTCCTCCTCGTGGACCTCCGGGTCAAGGACCCCCGCATCGAGGTCGTCGAGGAACTGCACCTACCTGCGGTCATCGTCGGAGGCCCGGGAGCCACGCGGGGAGTACCGTTCCTGCCGGGCAACGATATGAGCGGTGTCCAGGTCATCGTCGAGCACCTGGTCAGCCTCGGTCACCGCCGGATCGACCGCGTGGCCGGCTCGCCTTCGTTCGCCAGCACTCAGTACCGCACGCGGGTGCTCAAACAGGTGTTGGACAGGGCGCATGCCACGGGCAGGGTCGTGGCTACCGACTACACGAGCGCTGCGGGCGCGGCCGCGACGCGCCGGCTGCTTTCCGGCTCCTCATTGCCGACGGCAATTATTTACGACAACGACATAATGGCGGTCGCCGGTTTGGGTGTGGCCCAAGAGATGGGCATCGCCGTACCCGAGGCACTTTCGGTTGTCTCGTTTGACGATTCTATCCTGTGCGAAGTCGTCCGGCCGGCTCTCACCGCGTGCGCACGTGACATAGAGGCTTTCGGCGCTAAAGCCGCGCATATTTTGATCGACTTGATCGACGGCGCGCCCGTGGCCGAGCAGAGCGAGGAGCCTTCATCCCTCGTGATCAGAGCCAGTACCGGGCCGCCAGCCAGCTGGACCAGGTAGGCGGGCCAAAGCAAACGCGTTAGGCGGCGGGTCTTTTCGGTTTAGGCTGTACCAATGGGGGACTTACCGGGACCAATGGGGGACTTAGCGGGACCAATGGGGGACTTACCGGGCGAGTGGCGGCAAGTGGGCGCCGTCTGGCGGCTTTTGAGCAGCTGGTGGCAAGCCCTCAGCTGGTCGCCGGTAGCCGCTAAAGGCCGGCGGCGTCGCTACGCGGATGCCGAGTTTGCTGGTCAGCTAGGGTCGCTACCTTTGTTTAAGTACTTCTTTGCGGCGCGGCTTGACGGGACACCTCGTGGGGTTTATCGTCTGTGCTGTTCGGCTTAACCGGTTAAGCGGGTTGCAGGTAGAGGGGGGGTGATTGAGCTCTTGTTTGGTGCCACAACGGCCTTGGCGGCGCGGTCACCGCGCTCCGGGAGCCCGAGCTGTGTAGGCAGCCAAGGCTCCGGCCAACGGCCTCTTGGCCCCGCAAGCAAGAGTTCGACCTCCTGCTTTACTGCACCATGCACCCGCCCCGGCGCCGCCGGCCGCAACCCTCCCAGTCGATGCATCCCACTGCGACTGACCAAGCGAGCGTGCTGCCGTCACCTGACGGCCGCAGCTTGGCTTTGGCCAGTTACACCCTGACAAGGAGCAGGTCCAACATGGTGAAACGCAAGACCAAGACGGTCGCCACTTGGGTTACCGCCTTAACCGCGGCAGCGCTCACGCTGCCGTTGATGAGCGCTGCTGGCACGGCTAGTGCCAGCACCACGAGGATAGCCAACCAATCGAGCCTTCCGCGCAACGAGACCATCTACACCAGCGGCACCGCATACTCGCCGCCTACGAACTTCAACCCGAACGACCCCGGCGCGCTCTACACGGGCACGGCCGGCTTGTTGTACGAGCCATTGTTCCTCTATGACCCCATCCACAACAAGTACATCCCCTGGCTGGCGACGAGCGGCACTTGGAACGGCAACACCTACACGATGCAGATCCGCAACGGGGTCGACTGGGTGAGCAGCCCGAACCAAACTGTGGCCGGCACCCTAACCGGCGCGGACGTCGTGTTCTCGATCAACCTGGCCCGGACGCAGCCAACTGACCCCTGGAACTCCAACGTCTCCAGCGTGAAGAGCGTCACCGCCAGCGGCAACACGGTGACCGTCACGTTCACAAGCCACCCCGCATACACGGAATGGCAGGACTACCTGTGGAACGCCCCGGTCCTGCCCGCCGCGCAATGGGGTGCCATGTCCGAGACGGACCAGATCACCGGCGCCAACATGACCCCGGTAGCCACCGGCCCGATGACGCTGATGTCAACGTCCTCGACGCAGGCGTGCTTCGAGACCAACCCGCACTGGTGGGGTTCCCAGGTCGGGCTGTCGTTCAAGTTCAAGTACCTGTGCGACATCGTCAACGGCTCCAACAACGTCGAACTGGCGGCCCTGACCACGGACACCATCGACTGGAGCAACAACTTCCTGCCCGGCATCTCGACCCTGGTCGCGGGCCTCAACGGGAACGGCGCCTACGGCATAACCACTTACTACTCGAAGGCCCCGTTCATGTTGTCGGCTAACACGGCCTGGTTGGAGATGGACACGACCAAG
>DATJST010000459.1:0-16640 GCA_035503975.1 Acidimicrobiales bacterium
ATCGTTACCGGGTATCGGGTACTGGACGATGTCGGGATCGCAGTTGGTGTCGACCACGGCCACGATGGGGATGCCGATCTTGTTGGCCTCCGACACGGCAATGTGCTCTTTTTTGATGTCGATGATGAACACGGCGTCGGGCAGGCGCGACATGTCGCGGATGCCGCCCAAGTTGCGCTCGAGCTTCTCCAGCTCCCGGGTCAGGATGAGCGCTTCCTTCTTGGGCATGGCCTCGAAGTCGCCCGCGCTCCTCATGCGCTCGTACTCCTGCATCTTCTTGACCCGGGCGGCGATGGTCGTGAAATTGGTCACCATCCCGCCTAGCCAGCGTTCGTTGACAAAGGGCATCCCGCACTGCTGGGCGGCGCGGGCGATGGGGTCCTGGGACTGCTTCTTGGTCCCGATGAACAATACCGAGCCGCCGTTGGCGACCAGGTCACGCACGAACGAGTAGGCCACTTCTAGACGCTGGAGCGTCTGGTTGAGGTCGATTATGTAGATGCCGTTGCGCTCGCCGAAAATGAAGCGCTTCATCTTCGGGTTCCAGCGCCTGGTCTGGTGCCCGAAGTGGACTCCCGCCTCCAACAACTGGCGCATGGTTACGACGGCCATGACTAACTCCTCTCCATCGGTTATGTCCTCGGGTGCTTACGCTGCCCACTTGCTCTCACTTGGACAACGACCGTGGAGGCACCCTGCATAGTTTGTTTGATTGGCAAATTGCGGCCGGGCGTTACCGCCCGAGCCACTACACAGTACACGTTCAGCAAGGCTGCGCAGCGGGGACAGACCTTCGAGCGCGAACCGTGCCTGTTGCTCTCCGCCTTCGAGCTAGGTGCCGACCGCGCCGGCCCTCAGGCAGTCTCTTTGTCGACCAGAAGCATCCTGGCGCGCAGCTGCAGGACCGCTTTGGTGTGGATCTGGCAGACGCGGCTCTCGGTCACTCCCAGCACTTGGCCGATCTCCGCCAGCGTCAAACCCTCGTAGTAGTACAGGGAGAGGACGATCTTCTCCCGGTCTCCCAGACGATTTATCGCCACAGCCAGGATCTGTTTCATCTCTTCGACCTCGAACGCAGCCATCGGCCCGTCGTGGCGGTCCGGCAGCGTGTCGCCGAGCGTCGTCGACTCGCCCCGGTCGCCGCCCGAGAGCACCTCGTCGAGGGCCACGATACCGACGAAGGAGATCTGGGAGAACTGCGCCTGCAACTCGTCCTCGGAGAGGCCCAGCTCGGCCGCCACCTCCGCATCGGAAGGGGTACGCAGCAGCTGAGCCTCCAACTTGGCGTACGCCTTCTCGATCGCCCGGGCTTTGGCGCGGATCGAGCGCGGCACCCAGTCGATACTGCGCAGTTCGTCGATGATGGCCCCTTTGATGCGGGTTATGGCGTATGTCTCGAACTTGATGGCGCGCTCGTTGTCGAACTTCTCGATGGCGTCGATCAGGCCGAAGATGCCATAGCTGACCAGGTCGCACTGCTCGATCGTGTGTGGCAGGCCAACCGACACGCGGCCAGCTACGTACTTGACCAAGGGTGAGTAACGCACGATGAGCTTGTCCCGCAAGTCCCGGGCGCCGGTGCGCTTGTAGTCCGCCCAAAGCTCGTCGACCGAAGCAATGGCTTCTTCTGTCGTCTCCATCACGCCCTCGGGTGAGATGTCTCGTAAACAGCCAGCATGCGCTCCTTGCTCACGTGAGTGTAGACCTGCGTGGTCTTCACGCTGGCGTGGCCGAGAAGCTCTTGTACAACTCTAAGGTCGGCGCCGCCGTCGAGCATATGAGTGGCAAAGCTGTGCCTTAACGAATGCGGGTGAGCCGGCGAGGGCGAACGTCTGTCCAGGATGCGTCGTACGTCCCTGGGGCCAAGTCGCCCGCCCCGCTCATTTAAGAAAACGGCCTCGCGCGGTGAGGTCTCTCGGACCATTCCCGCCCGGCCTTGTAACAGCCAGCGTCGGAGCGCTAACGAGGCGGCTTCAGAGACCGGCACCCGCCGCTGCTTCGACCCTTTACCCCAGACCTGGGCCCAGCCCGCCGACAAGTCCACATCCCCGACGTTGAGGCCGCACAACTCGCTCACCCTCAGCCCGCTGCCGTAGAGCATCTCGAGCACGGCGTCATCACGCAGGCGCGCCTTGTGCCCGCCTCGTTGGCCGGCACTGACAGCAGGCCCACCATCAAGCAGCACCTCCACCTCGCCACGCGACAAAACTCTCGGCAGGCGGCTCCCGCCCAACTTGGCCGTCAACGACAGTGCGGGGTTACTGAGCACCGCCCCGCGGCGAGCGAGCCACGCGAAGTAACGCCTGAGCGCGGCGGCTCGCTGGGCCATGCTCTGGCGGGCATACCGACGGGTAGCCATGTAGGCGAGGTAGCGCCGCAGCATCAGCCTGGTCACTGCGCTCGGCCCAATAGCGCCGCCGCGTTCCGCCCACGTGACGAACGAACGGACGCCATTGCGGTAGGCCGCGACGCTGGCGGCCGCAAGGTCGGTGAGCGACCTCTCCCACTCGTCTAGCAACCAATCGGCGTGCGGCCCGGACGGGGCCGCGCCCCCTGGCTCCTCGCGACCGACGCTGCCAAGCGCCTGCCCGCTTTGCGGCTCCCCCCGCCCACTTACCGCGTTGTCGTCGGAGCCCACAGTGGTAATCGTAGCCCGTAAGGGACTTAGTGTGGGCACAAAAGGTACTTCCCCAAGGTCAGTGCTGGTTAGGGGCTCGCTGAGAATCGGACAAACGCGCTTGCGGTACCTTGCGGCGAGCGCTCAACCAGCACTTTTCGATGTGGCCGGGCGTCACCGGGGAGCAGCAAAAGAGGCAATTGAAGCAACCGAGGCCAAGCCGCAGGTAACATCCCGCGGTCATGGCGCCACGGCACGCCGCCCGTGTGGTCATGCTCGACGCATCCGACGCCGTGTTGCTGCTAGCAGGTAGGGACCCGGGGTGCGCAGCCTCCTCCATCTTCTGGTTCGTGCCCGGTGGCGGCTGCGACCCGGGAGAGACGACCGAAGAGGCAGCGCGACGGGAGGCTCTCGAGGAAGTCGGGGCCATGCTCGGCGCTCTCGGACCGGTCGTCTGGCACCGTCGCACCCGCTTTGAGTTCGACGGCGTGCAGTACGACCAAGCCGAGTACTTCTACCTCGTCCGCGTAGAAAGGTTCGCGCCTTGCCCTACGGGTCTCACCGCCCTCGAACGGCGAGCCGTGCTGGAAGCGAGGTGGTGGCCGCTCGCGGAACTGGCCACGGCTACGGGCGAGGGGACTCTGACGGTTTACCCACCCAACCTGGCTGAACTCGTGCGGGGCTGGCTCGCGCATGCGGGCCGCCCCTGAAACGACGTCCTCGCCATTGTCCCAGGCGCGCCCGGCCGCTTGCGCCGTGCGCGAGGTGCGCCGTGCCAGGTGCGCGGTGCCCAGTGCGCGGTGCGTGGTGCGCGGTGCGCCGTGCCCGGTGCGCGGTGCGGCGTACGCCAGGAGCCAATGTGAGAACCAGCGGTGAGCTACGGTCAGGCGTCATGACGAGCCAACGCCGACGCGTAGTGATGACGGGCGCCGCGGGACGCATCGGTCGTGCCATCGCCCCCGAACTGCGCGCCCGCTGGGAACTAGTGGAGACCGATCTCTACGGGCGGGACGGGTATGTCGAGCTCGACATAAGCGACCTCGCTCGCTGCCGGCAACTCTTCGCCGGCGCGGCGGCAGTCGTACACTTGGCTGCTGACCCAAGGCCGTACGCGCCCTGGGATGACTTGCTGGCGCCGAACATCGTCGGGGCGTACAACGTTGCTCAGGCCGCGGTCGACTGCGAGGTACCTCGCCTGGTACTCGCCAGCAGCTTGCAAGCCGTGACAGGCCGCCCACCGCTCACCTGCACGCGGAGCTCGGACCCACCTCGTCCCGCCAACCTGTACGGCGCGACGAAGGCATGGGCCGAGGCCATAGGGTCCTGGGTCGCATCAGTGTCACCCACGACGGTGGTGGCAGTCCGCATCGGCTACTTCACAAACGAACGACCGCCTGTCGTCGCCGAACGCCTCTCCTCCTGCGCCAATTGGCTCAGCCCACGGGACGCCTGCGAGCTCATCCGGGCGGCGGTAGAGGCAGAGGGCTTCGCGTTCGTCGTGGTCAACGGGGTGTCGGCCAACCGTCACCTCGAGGCAGAGCTATCCGACGCTACGGTGGTGATCGGCTACCGGCCCACCGACGACGCCTGGTCCGAAACGTAGCACTGGAGCTGAAGGCAACCTTGGCAACCCTTGACGACGTCGACCTCTCGCTCCAGATGACGCGCGAAGAAAGTGAGCGCCGCCTGCTCAAACTACAACGCCGCCTGCTACACCTACGCCTGGTCTCCGGCGGGCTCCTGGGCGATGGCCGGCTCGGCCCTCCCTTGTGCGTCGTCTTCGAGGGCTGGGATGCGTCGGGCAAAGGCGGGGCAATCAAGCGCCTGGTCGCCGGCCTCGACCCGCGCCACGTACGCGTGCAGTCCTATGCGGCTCCGACGGACCGGGAGAAGCGCCATCATTTTCTCTGGCGCTTCCAGGACAACTTGCCCGGGTGGGGCGGGATGGCAGTCTTCGACCGTTCGTGGTACGGGCGTGTGCTGGTCGAACGGGTGGAGGGATTTGCCACCAAAAAACAGTGGCACCAAGCCTATGACGACATCGTCAATTTCGAGGCCGCGTTGGTGGGAGACGGGATGACCTTGGTCAAGTTCTGGCTCCATATCTCGGCGAAGGAACAGCTTTCCCGCTTCGAACGGCGCCGTGACGACCCACTGCGTAGTTGGAAGCTGACCGATGAGGACTGGCGCAACCGCGGCAAGCGCCGCGCCTACACCACAGCAGTCAACGACGTGCTGGCCCACACCGACTGTCCCGGTTCGCCTTGGCACCTGGTTGCCGGCGAGAGCAAGCACTACGCCCGGGCACGGGTCTTGGAGGTCGCGATCCAGCGCCTGGAGCAGGGCCTGGACAAGTGGGGCCTACCGGTACCGCCGTCCACCGGCGCCGACTACGGCACCGCGTGACGGCGGCCCCGAAAGTCCACCAGCGGCGATGCCCGGGCCGGGCAAAGGGGCAATGTTCCGCAAAGGACGCTGCCGGGGGGGCGCGCTAGGCGCCGTCTGTCGGGGCGAAGTGTGCCGGCCCGGCACTGGCTTTGGCCCGGCAGGCACAACCGGCACGGCCTGGCCCCCCGGGCAGCCGAGCAAGAAGCTCGGCCACCCGGACCGGAGGGCGAGGTCCCATCGGGGAACGGGCTTGGTCAGCCCACCGTGTACTCGTAAGGGATAGCGGCCAGCTCGTCGCCATCGGGGTCGGCATAACCCGTGTAGAAACCCAACGTGAGGTCGTCGACGTAGAGCGTGCCTTGGACGACCGTCCCAGGTGTACTGCTCGGGGTCAGATCGACCTCGATGCTGCCGCTCTCACCCGGCAACAAGTACAAGAAGTTGAACAGGCTGCCGTCCCACAAGTTGCCGGTGGCGGATGTGACGGCCGGGTCAAAGGCTTCCGTCACCGCCGAGAGGCTGGCCGAAGCCGCATCGGTCGGTTCCCCAGTGGACGGGTATGGGCCTATCTCGTCGGGGTTGACCAGCCAGATACCTGGGCTCACTTCCGGCGACTCCGTAAAGGTGAGGCTGGCCGAGCCCGGCCCGTAAGAACCAGTCGTGCCCGGCGAGGCGACGGCCGGCGAGACGTCCGGGTCACCTGGGAAGTACTCCATGTCAAAGGTCACCGGGGTCTCGCCGTCAGCGCTCGTCACGTTGGCTTCCAGTTCGGTGGTATGCGTCGGCACCAGGTAATAGGGGAACGACAGCCCGGGCGGGAGCGGGATCGTGAAGGCGTTGGCCGAGATCGCCGAGTTCTGATTGGGTAGCGGCAAGGTCTCGGTCTGGTTGTCGAGCCTGGGGTCGACAAAGAACGCCTCGGGCGCGACGCCTGTATTGGTGACGTTGACCGTGTACGCGGTCGTGGTCAGCCCTGGGACGCTGGAGCTCGCCGAGTCGGGCAGGCTGCTCGTGACGCTGACCTGGTTGAACTGCACCGAACCGGTGAACGGGTCTTGCAGCTCATCGCCCACGACCGGGTTGTACCAGTAGACGAGCAGCTCCCATTGTCCTGGGATGGGGGCGACATGGTAGAGCTGGGTGACCGGCGAGACGACCGGCTCCAGCCCCCCGCTGGTTGGCACGTAGGTTATGTTGCTCGAGTAGCCGACGTTTTGGCCGTTGGGGTCGATCAGGTAGGCCAACTGCACGTCGCCCGGCACGATAGGCCCGCTCGGGCTGTTGGCCATGGTGAGGCTGACATCGAGGTCCTTCTCCCCGGGTGGGACGTCAAAGAAGTAGGCGTTGCCTTCCGCTTGAGAGTCCGCGCGCCCGTTGCCGCCCGTGAGCACACCGCTGAAGGTGCCACCGCTCGGGCCGGTCGGCACCATGCTTCGCACCGTGACCGGGATCGTCGTCTGGTGGCCGAAGGTGGAAACGACTATGGACTGCGCCGTGTCCCCGGCCGCAGTCGGCGTGGTGAGGCTGAGGGTGGCCGTTGCGGTCTGCCCGGGGGCAAGGTCGAGATGGGAGGGGAATATCGTCCCGGCTGGGCCGAACGACCAGGTCTGAGCGTCCCATTGGACCGGGCCGCTCGTGCCCAGGCTGCCCGGCCCGGTGGCCCCGTCCTGCTCGGTGAAGAACAAGGCCGTCCACGTGCCGGGCACAGGGTCTGTGACCTCGACCTCGGCGTAGTCGCCCAAGCCCTGCGGCAGGGAATAGGCGGCGTACGTGCCGTCGGGTTCGAACAGTGCGATGTGCAGCAAACTGCCCTGACCGGTGTACTGGTAGTCAGCGCTGAACACCAGCCGGGTCGGCTCTCCTGGGATGGTCCACGGCACGGTGAAGTTCTCGGTCTGGTAGACCTCGCTCACTCCGGACCAAATCTGGGTTACGCCCGTGTTGGGCGTCGGGTTGGTCGGCTGCATGTCGAAGGTCTGCACACCGCTGTCGTAGACCTCGTTAGTCATCGCCCGGGTCGACAGCTGCACGTCCTGCCAAGTCGAGCCCGTATTGGTGAAAGAGATCTGCTGGGACTGAGGTGAGCCCGGCGCGCCGACGAAATTGACTTGGGGAGTGCTCGACAGCACCCCACCACTGAGGAAGGGGACCGGCCCGAAGGGGTGGTGCGTGACGGGCGCCTGGTAGCTCTCGGCCATCTGCACCGCCGCACCGATGTCCAGCAACCCAGCGCCCTGCTCCTGCGCGGGAGCATCGATGTCGCTGGCCGTGCTCACGAGGATCTGCTTGACCAGCGCGGGCGTCGGGTCCGTGCCGCCATGGGTTTTGGCGTAGGCCTGGATCACGTCAGCCGCGGCCGCCGAGGTCAGAGGAGCTGCTTCACTTGTCCCGCCGGACTGTTGGATACCGATGTCCGTGCCACCGAAGATGTCAGAGCAGTCGGTGTAAAGAGTTGTGTTGGTCGAGCACAGCGCCCAGTTGAGGTCCCCCGGCGCCACCAAGTTGACCGTGTTGCCCGCCTGGGTGAACCCTCCCGAAGATAGGTCGGAGAGATTGTTGTCCGCCCAGCGGCCGTTCCCCACGGAGGGGTTGTAGAAGCCACCGAAGTTCGCCTGGGCATAGGAGCGGAACGTCGTTGTCGCCCCGACACTGATCACGTTCGGGTCGCTGGCCGGCGACCCGATCGTGTTGGTGACGCCGGCGTCGCCCGAACTGACCACGACGGTCACCCCGGCGGCCACGGCGGCGTCGTCGGCCTCCCTCGTCACGTCGAGCGCGGTGTCGGGGAAATTGTTGGCCCCGAAGGACTCGTTGATGACCTTGACCCCATGCTGGACGGCGTACTGGATCGCCTGGAGGATGTTGGACTCCGTCGTGTCGTAGACATCGCTGAACGCCTTCAGGGCCAGCACGCTCGCGCCTGGCGCGGCGCCCACGATCCTGATCCAGCAACCGCTCGCCGGGAGCCGGGCCGCCTGCCCGGGGTTGACGTACTGGGACAGGTTGTACTCAAGGTTGCCCTGAGCCGCGATCGAGCTGACATCGAGGTACATCTCCCCGCCACCAGTCGGCGTGCCTGCCGGGTCCCCGGAGAAGTCCACCTCCTGGGCAACCGGCTGGCCGGGCGTTCCGAATGCCGGGTTGCGCTGCAGATCGCCGTTGGTTGTGTCGATGCCATCGGCGATCGTCGCGACCGTTACACCCGCGCCGTCGATACCGAGGTTGAGCGCGCCCTGCGCGTTGATGACCTGCAAGGCCTCAGGGTCAAGCTCGGGTTGGCGTTGGGTCCCACAGGTCGGCGTACCCTGGCCGTGCCCCCGCCATCCCGGAGAGTTGAGCGCGACGGGCGAGACCGGGCGGCCCGATGCCGGCACGGCCGGCTCGACGATTGGAATAGTCACGTTGGGCGTCACTTGGGACACCCCGGGGAACGAGGCCAACGCCTGCGCCTCGCCGGAGCTCACTGTGGCCGTAATGGCGTCAATCAGGCTGGTCGTCGATTGGACTGTCGCCCCGGCCGCTTGCAGCTGGGCCAGTACAGGCTGTTGTTGCGTGCAGGTCGCGCCGGGCGAGCTCGCTCCGGCTACCGTCGTGCACGAACCGCCTAGCACGATGATCACTGTCTCCTGCTGGCCCCCGAGCCCCGGTGCCGGAGCCTGAGCATCGGCGATTGGTTGCACCACCAAGGTGGCGGCAAGCGACAGAGCGCTGGCTGCCGCCGCATACCGGACCTTCCCCCGAATCCCGCGCAATTTCGGTCCTCCTTTGGCAACGATCAAGAGCGACCTCACAGCCGCCAAAGCGCGAAGTTAGCAGCGCCGTGCGACAATCGCAGGATCGCCGAAGCCCTTGGATCACCCAGAGCGGGGCTGAGGTGACCCACGGCGCAAGCGATCACGTCTTCCACCGTCGGCCAAGCGGGCGCGACCAGGTCATGCGTCGGTAAGGCGGCTGTCGAGGGGACCGGCTTCACCGCGGCCGGCGCCACCACCACCCGGCCTCCGCGAGAACAGCTCCCGCGCTCTCCAGCCGGTCCAGGACGAGCACTACAACGGCCAGGGGCAAGCCGCTGCGCTCTACTACCTCGTCCAGGCACGTCGGGCTCCAACCGACGGCGCTCAATACCTGGGTGCCCAGCGGGTCGACCTCCTCGCCAGGACGGCTCCGCTCGACCGGGCCGCCCCCCCGGTGCCGGAGAGCGGGCGGAACCCCCGGGGCGGGGAGCGTGGCGCGCCCCTGAGCCACGGGACCGGCCCCAGCGTGACCCGCGCGTGCCGCGCAGCCGGCTCGTGGCACGCGGCCAGCGCCACCCAATAACCCAAGGGCATCCAACACATCGGCGGCGCCCCTGATCGGAGTGGCGCCCTCATGGAGAAGGGTGTTGGTGCCGACCGACGCTGAGCTGCGGACCGGCCCCGGGACGGCGCCCACTTCTGTCCCGCGGCGCAGCGCTGCCTCCACGGTGTGCCACGAGCCGCCGGCGGCGTGGCACTCGACGACGACGACCATGTCGGCTAATCCAGCAATGACGCGGTTGCGGGAGGGGAAGCGCCACGACTGAGCCGGCATGCCCGGCGGTGTCTCCGAAAGCACGACGCCGACCCGGGCCACAGCGCGCCACAGGGCGATGTGCTGGCGAGGGTAGACCACGTCAACCCCGCTGGCCGCCACCCCGGCCGTGGTCCCACGCGGTACGTCGGCCCCAGCCCGGTGAGCGGCAGCGGCGGCCATGTCCGCCTGGGCCGCCACAGCGCCGGCGTGGGCGGCACCGTCGACACCGAGCGCGAGCCCAGAGACAACGCACACCCCGGCTCGGGCGAGGTCATAGCCCAGCTCGTAGGCCACGGCCCTGCCTTCGGGGGAGCAGCGTCGGGTACCCACCACCGCCACGCAGGGACGGCGCTCGACAACTGCCAGGTCGCCGAGGGCGAACAGCACGCCCGCAGGTGCCGGCCCGTCGAGGAGCCGGGACGGGAAGCCGGCTGCGCCGGGAAAGGTCACCGCGATGCCGTGCCGGCGCAACCGGCCCCACAGCGCTTCGAGGTCCAGTCGCTGAGCCAACTCGGCCCAAGTCTGGTGCGGTGCGTGCCCGCATCCCGGGCCATGAAGCGGTCCTTCGGGCCGCGGCCTGGCCCGCGTAGGCCGGACGACGACGCCTTTGCTGACCAACTCCCACACCTCCTGGGGGGCGCGGGAGGACAGCATTTCGAACAGCCATCCCGGCCCCACGCCCGGTAGGGAGGCCAGACCAGCAGCGAAGGCACCCGCTGGCAAAGGGCCTGCTGTGGCGGCGGGGGCGCGCCCGCTGCCGGCTCCGGTCGTCACGCGCCGACCGCCCTGAGCGGGCCCCCAGGTGCTGAGCCCAGTGCGCTTGGGACCTCGACCAGCCCCCAACCGGCGCTGTCGGCCGGCACCGCTTCTTCGCCGAAGACGCCGTCTGCTCCTTCAACGAAGACGCCGTCTGCCCGCAGGGCCAGGGCCAACAAGACGTCCTCTTCGGCCAGCCTAGAGGTGCCACCCGCCAAGTCAGCCAGGGTGAGCGCGACGCGCCGGGCCCGGTGGAGGCCCCTTGCGGTCAACTGGCCCTGCCGTAGCCTGCGCTCGAGCAGCCGCCGAGCACCCGGGCTGAGCGGGCAGTACCTCTCTAGCGCCGGCGCGGCGATCTCGGCATTGCACCTCACACCGCGTTGCTGCGCGAGTGCCCGGGCTTGCGCGACTCGGGCCGCGACAAAGGCGCTCGGTTCGACGGTGGTCGGCTCGCCCCCCGGTGTCGCCAGCAGATCGGCAGCGTCTGGCCGGCGCAGACGGACCCTCAGGTCGAAGCGGTCGAGGAGAGGCCCGGACACACGGCTCAGATAGCGCGCCCGGGCGCCCCGAGAACACCGGCAGCCACCGGGCTGGCCGTCGCCCGCGCACCGACAGGCGTTCATGGCTGCAACCAAGAGGAACCGGGCTGGGAAGGCTGCCGACGCACTCGCGCGGCAGACGACCACGCGCCCTTCTTCGAGCGGCTGGCGCAGGTTGTCGAGCACCGCGCCGGGGAACTCTGCGAGCTCGTCCAGGAAGAGGACTCCGTTGTGGGCACAACTGATCTCGCCTGGCCGCAAGCGGGCGCCTCCCCCTCCGATGAGGGACGCCGCCGACGCGCTGTGGTGAGGCGCCCGGTACGGCGGCAGGAGCGACAGCTCTCCAGCGCCGACGCTCAGGCCCGCCGACGAATGGATCTTCGCCACATCGAGCGCCTCGCTCGGCCTGAGGGGCGGCAGCAAGCCGGGGAGGCGAGCCGCCAGCATCGTCTTGCCCGCCCCGGCCGGCCCCACCATAAGCAAATGGTGCCCGCCGGCGGCGGCGACCTCGATGGCCCGCCGCCCGAGTAGTTGGCCTCTGACGTCAGCGAGGTCTGGTGGCGACAGGGCGCGCCCGGGCCGCTCGAGTTTTGGAGGGGGCGGCCAGGCCGCCTGTCCGCGAAGTACCCGCACTACGACGGCCAGGTCGGGCGCACTGAACACCCCCGAGGCCAGGATCAGCCGAGCCTCGTGCGCGCACTCTGGGGGTACCACGACCCCGCCCGCGCCGGCGGCCGCGACCAAAGGTACGACGCCGGCGACGCGGCGCAGCGAGCCGTCCAAGCCAAGCTCTGCGACGAAGGAGAGACCCTCCAGCGAGCTGGCCGGGACCTGCCCGCTGGCGGCGAGCACGCCCAAGGCGATCGCCAGGTCGAGGCCCGAGCCGGCTTTGCGCAAACCCGATGGCGCCAGGTTGACGGTGGCTCGCTCCTGGGGCCACTTGTAACCGCTCGACAGGATGGCCGCTCGCACGCGGTCGCGCGCTTCCCGGCACGAGGCGTCAGGCAAACCGACCACGCGGAAACCGGGAAGGCCACTGCTGACGTGCACCTCCACCGTAACGGCTTGGCCTTCGACACCGACCAAGGTGGCCGACCGAACTCTTGCCAACATTGCGATCTCCCTTTGGACGCATCCGGACCGGTCTGGGAGGCCACAACTGCTGGCCACGAGCAATGCTTCAGGCTACCCGGGGGGTGTGACAGCCACGCCGGGGGCAGCAGAGACAAGGCGTGCGGCTAGAGTTTGGGCGCGTGCCCCGGCGCGGCCGACGCTCGCCTGGCCGCAATGCGAGCGGCGACCGGACTGACCGGCTGGACGAGCTCGAGGAACTGGTAGAGCTGGCGGCGGGAAGCGATGTGCAGGTCCGTCGCGTCCAGCCCGCCCAGGCCGCGAAGTCCTACATCTGCCCGGGTTGCCAGCAAGAGATCACCCAGGGCACAGGCCATTTGGTAGTGGTGCCCACAGGCGCTCCCGCCGCCCGCCGCCACTGGCATACTCCCTGCTGGGTGATGAGAGAGCGCCGCCGGCCAGGACGCTGACCTGTCAGAAGGCCGCCTCGATCACCTGTACGGTTTGGCCGAGGACGGCGGCCACGTCGAAGCGGGCCGGGCCACCGCGGAGCCAAGCCTGCGCCCTGTCGGGGGTGCCGGCGGCAAGCGCCCGCCGCGACATGAACCATGCTGTGGCCAAACGGCGTAGCCTCGCTTGCTTGGCTGGGCCAACGGCTTCCGCGGGCGCCCCGAAGTGGGACGACGACCGTGTCTTCACCTCACAAAAGACAAAGAGAGCGCCCTGCCGCGCCACTATGTCGATCTCGCCCGCCCCGCACCGCCAATTGCGGCAAACGACCTCGTAACCGTGCTCCTCGTACCAAGCTGCGACCAGGTCCTCGCCGCGGCGACCCAGCTCCCGGCGGTGGGCGCCCGCTCCGGGCGGTTGACAGGGCAGCATGAACCCCACTCTGCCAGCACCCTGTGACAGCCACGGGGCGCACAGCCCGAGCGGGTCGGTCCCGGGACGCGCGATGGGCGTGGCGCAGCGGTGCCGCTTCCGCTGCTACCCGGTCGGCGCCGGGCCTACGTGCTTGGGACTGAGGACCGACCCGTAAAAGGGCGCGTCCCCGAAGGCGAACACCCCGCCGTCGGTCCCGAAAAGCCAATAGCCACGGCCGTCGGGAGTCGCCATCATCGAACCGACGGGGCTGTTCAGGTGCTCACACCCAGAACCCCGCCGGGAGCAGTCACCCACATTGACTGCATCGCCGAAGGCGTACACGTGGCCCGACGTCGATGTCAACCAGTACCCGTGGCCGTCCGGTGTAGCTGCTATGGCCACGATCTCCTGCCTGCCCAGGGCGCTCGCGGCCACCGAACCGTAGGACCGCGCGGCGCCGAAGCCGACCACCGTGCCGTTGTCACCGACTAGCCAGTAGCCCGAGCCGGTGGGCGTGGTGGCCATGGACATGGCCGGAGCGCCGAGCGGGGCGACGTTGTCACCGCCTGGGGGGCCCCGGGGATCACGCTGGTCGGCAGCGCCGAAATAGCGAGCGTCGCCGAAGCTGAAGACGCCACCGTCCATCGACAGCAGCCAGTAGCCCTTGCCGTCGGGCGTTGGTGCGATGTGGATTACCGGCAATGCCAGCGCCTGGCACCCGCTCCCCTCCTGGCGGCACGACCCGTAATAGTGCGCGTCCCCGACGGCGTAAACACCGCCATATATGTCCGCCAGCCAGTACCCGCGAAGGTCATTGGTCACGGCGCTGGTCAGTATGAGGGACTTGGGCTTTATGCCGAGCTTGGCCAGTGAGCTCTTGACCGAGACCGCACCGAACTGAAAGACCGCTCCAGAACTGCTCACGAGCATGTACCCCCACGTCGGAGCCGGTGACGGAGCGGTCGGGTGGGGCGACCGCGAAACAAGAACAACAGAGGTCGTCGTGCCCGCCCTAGGGGCCGCTGACCTCGCAGCGGAAAGCGCAGCGGCACGTGGGGCAGGGGTAGCGGCGGCCGGCAGCGCCGGCCCGGGCCAAGGCGCAGCCGTCGCCGGCGGCCCGATCACCCCAGTGCCCAATGCCAGCACGAGCGAAGCGCGCGCCGCCCGTCGCCACCCGCTGCGGCACCACCTCGTCGGGCGCCCCGTCGTCAGGCTGCCGCGCGCCTGGTCAAACATTTGCCATCGACCCACTCCCACCGGGGCGCCGCCACATCCCGCGCCCACCACAGGCCCGTAGCACCGGGGCCCAGTCTAGGCACGGCCTGCGCGCAGGCGGCCGGCGCCGCCTCAGAGCTCCTTTTCTGGGAGCTCCTCAACATTGACGTCCTTGAAGGTCACGACCCGGACGTGGGACACGAACCGCGCCGGGCGGTACATGTCCCATACCCAGGCGTCGCCGAGTTTCACTTCAAAATAGGTGCGGGCGCCGTCGGCCCGAGCTTCCATCTCCACGTCATTGGCCAGGTAGAACCGCCGCTCTGTTTCGACGACATAGCGGAACATGGGCAGCACAGCTCGGTACTCCTGAAAGAGTGCCAGCTCGATCTCGGTCTCATAACGCTCGAGGTCTTCAGCACTCATGGCACTCCTCCTAGATGTAGGCCCTATGAGCATGGTACGGCGCCGTAGCCCAACCGTTGAGCGATGCAACCCGCCCGGCCCGGTTCTCAGACCGGGACCGGCGCGTCCCCCGTCCCGCCGGGTGCCCCTCGGTCCATCGGCCCGCCATCAACGCTTCCGGCCCTCGGGACGGCGACGTCTCTTTTTCGCCTATCGCTCGGCTAATCAGTTAGCAGGACTACCTGCACTGGCTGCGGTAGCGCGCCCCGCCCCAGAACTGACGTTGCGCTTCTCCTTTATCTTCGCCGCCTTGCCGATGCGGTCGCGCAGGTAATAGAGCTTCGCCCGTCGCACGTCACCCTGCGTCACGACCTCCACGCGTGCTATGGACGGTGAGTGGAGCGGCCATGTGCGCTCAACCCCAACGCCCGAGCTGACTTTACGGACCGTAAAAGTCTCGCGGATGCCCGACCCCTTACGGGCGATAACCGCACCCTGGAACGCCTGCACGCGCTCGCGGTTGCCTTCAACCACCCGGACATGCACCCTCACTGTGTCGCCAGGAGCAAAGTCGGGAACGTCGTCGCGCAAGCTTTCACGGTCGATCAAGTCGGTCGGGCCCATAGCCCGACCAGGTTACCGGATCGAACCCGAACTCGGCCAGCAGGGCGGCCTCTTGCGGGGATAAACCGCCTCTCGCGTCCATGAGATCTGGCCGGTCGCGCAACGTCCGGGCCAGGGCGGCCGCCCTCCGCCACTGAGCGACACGCCGGTGATGGCCCGAGAGGAGAACCTCTGGGACTGGCCATCCCCTGAAGTCCGCGGGGCGCGTGTACTGGGGGTACTCGAGTAAACCGTCACTGAAGCTCTCCTCTGCGCCGGAAGCCAGGTTGCCCATGACCCCGGGGACGAGCCGAGCCGCCGCCTCGATCACCACGACTGCGGCGGCCTCGCCACCTGCGAGGACATAGTCACCAATCGAAACTTCGTCGTCAACCAAATGGTCCCGGACGCGCTGGTCGACCCCTTCGTAGCGGCCGCACAACAATGAGAACCCCTCGCCCGCGGCGAGTTGCGCCGCCATCGCTTGGTCGAAGCGCCTTCCACCTGGGCCCAACAGGAACAGCGGCCTGATCGGCTGCACGGCCTCGACGGCGGCAAAAACCGGCTCGGGTGCAAGGACCATCCCCGCTCCCCCGCCGAACGGGCTGTCATCGACACTTCGGTGTGGGTCGCTCGACCAAGAGCGCAGGTCGTGGACCGTGATCTCCACAGCTCCGGCCCGCCAGGCCTTGCCGAGCAAACTGGCGCTGCACCACGACGTCACCAACTCCGGAAAGATCGTGAAGACCTCTGCCCTCACAGCTCGAAGAGCCCTTCTGGGACGTCAACCTCAACCCTGCCCGGCGTAACCGAAATCACAAAGCGGAGCGGGACAAGGGCGGCTGTGTCGAGGACTAGGAGGTCGCTCGCGGGGTTGGCCTCTACGGCTACTACCTGGCCGCGGGTGACGCCCCCCTGGTCGAAGACCTGGCACCCGATGAGCTCGTGTACCCATAGCCCTGCAGCGCCGGGCTCAGGCTCAGCCCGCAGCACAGCACCGGTAAGGCTCTCAGCACCCGGGCGGGTAGTAACCCCGGCAAAGCTCACCAGCCAGTGGCTGCCCTGGGAACGGGCCCGGCCGGGAAGCGGGCGGGACGCCTCAACGATGAGCTCGCGCCCTTGGCATTGCAGGCAGCTACCAGCCGACAAGCGCTCGGCGACAGTGCTCACGAGCTGCACGACGACCTCACCGTGCAGTCCGTGCGGGCGGCCCACATAGCCGACCTCGAGCAGCACAGGCGGATCAGTCGGCTATGTCGACAAAGACCTCTTCGCCGTCGCGAGCCGCAGCGGCGCGGGTGACAGCCCTAATAGCCTGGGCCGTCCGGCCTCGACGGCCGATCACACGGCCGACGTCATCCGGGGCGACCTCGAGCCTGAGACGGACCGGCTGACCTTCGCCGCCGCTGATCTCTACTCCGACTGCGTCGGGCTCGTCCACGATTTGGCGCACGACGTACTCGAGCACGGCGCGCGCCGTCCCGCCCGGCACCCGGTTATAGGGGTCGCTCACTTACCTTTGCCTGCGGTGCCGGTGCCTGCTGTGCCACCGGGTAGTGCGCCAGGCGCCGCCTTGGAGGGCACCTCCGCCACGAGGCCCTCTTTGGCGAGGATGCGCCGGACCCTGTCCG
>DATJST010000460.1:0-6910 GCA_035503975.1 Acidimicrobiales bacterium
GTCGTGACCGCCCAGCAGCTGGCTTCGGTGCCGCCGGGGATGCACTGGACGGTCCGGGCACAAGACGTGGCTCTCTCGCTTGCCACCTCTCCCGATGGCGAAGGTGCCCTGTCGCCCAACCTGCCGGCCCTGGCGATCGCGGGACGGGCGGGCGCCGCGCTCCCGGTCAAGGACCACGGCACTGTGGTCGGCGTGGTGCTTGCGCCCGACGTCGCGGCCATGGTCGCCCGAGGCAGGCCCATCCCCCGCCGCACTTGGGGCAAGGCTGTTTGGCCCTCTCCGTCGCCCTCGCCGTCTCTTTCCCAGTAGCACGCCCGCGAGTAGCCAGCCAGCCCTCCAGCCGGCCAGCCACGTGCAGTCGGGCGGTCAAAGGCACGGCACCCCGCCGGGAGGGAACTCGGGGGCCCCGGCGGCCCCGGGACCTCGGGCAACCGGTACACTGGCGGCCCTGGGCGCAGCGACGTCCAGGCACATTGACATGGGGGTGACTGGCTTCGACTTTGGCTGTCAACCCGGGAGAAGCGAGCCGTGGTCCCCGGATGCCACGTAAAACAACTGGGAAACCAATAAATGCCAATCAAGGCAATGCGCGTCTAGCGCTGGCTGCTTAATAAACAGCCCGTCCGTCTGGCCCCAGCCCTGCGGGCCAGTAGCGGGCGTCATTTAGCGGGGCTTACCTTGCGGGTGCGCTAGCTGCGCGCAGGGGAAATTTCAGCTAGCTCGGGCCGTCTGCCGGCGCCAGTGGCGAGCAGGCGGCCGAGAAAAGTCACCGGCTGCGCTCGGAGAATGCCCGGAGAGAGGCCGAAGGACGCGGGTTCGATTCCCGCCACCTCCAAGGGTGCTCAGGGGAAACCGTGAGCATCGTTGGAGGTGTCCCGTCAGCCACGTAGAGGTCGTATATTTGGCTCATCGGGTTCTGGCGGGCCGGGGTCTCGGACGACGATCGGGCCAAGCACTTGCTTGCGCGGCGTGCGTGACTGACAGGCTCAGTTTTGTCGTACCAAGGGTGAGCCGTCGCTATAGGGCTCGGGTGAGGTCCAAAACCTGGTCGTACTCCAGCACCCGCCCCTGGCGGAAGAGGCGTTGCCATTCGGCTTCACCAATGTGCTCGATCCCGGCGCGGGCACTCTGGAGGCGGTACGTGCTTTCAGGTTCTTGGCACAGCTCCCCCACCGCCTCGAACAATGCCATGGCGGCTCCGTGTAACTGGGCTGCGGCCGTCCAGTCGCCGCGGTCCCCGCAGAGGCAGCCGAAGCCAAGGATGGCGTAGGCGATGCCCAACCGGTCGCCGCCGCGGCGTGCAGCACGCAACACGCTGTGAAGACGGAGAGCGGCACCCTCGAGTTCGCCTTCTAGGCGCAACACCCAGGCCAAGTTCACGTCCACGGAGCGGATCCCGACTCCTATGTCTGCCCGTATGCGTTCCGCTTCCTCGAGCTGGGTGCGAGCCAGCGCCACGTCTCCGGCCCGCAACGTCGCCGAGGCGGCGTTGTTCATGAGGATTTGGGTCAAGAACAGGCTCCCAGCTTGACGCGACCGGTCGATGGCCTCGGCCATCAGCTCCTCGTAGCCCTCATCAGCCAGAGCCGAGGATAGCTGGATGCTGAGAAGGTACATCCCCAGGGCGCAGGCGAGCTGAAAGTTCCCACCGAGCTTACGTGCCCGCTCGACGGCTTCAGCACCCAGCTGACGCCCCTCCTCCAGGGCGCCGCCGAAGCATGACACTGCGCACCCGATCCACAGGGCGTCCACAAGGTGCGAAGGATTGTCGATTTGGCGAGCGATGTCGATGGCTCTGCTGGCGCTTCCCTTGGCGACCGCGTTGTTGTAGGAGCGCTGGCAGAGGGCCACGGTGACCAGCGCATCGACGAGCAGGGCCGGGTCCGCCTCCGCCTCCGGTCGCTCGAGGACTCGGATCAGCGGACCGATGAGATCCTCCGTCCCCCGTTCGTGCAACCACCAGAAGTGGCGCAAGGCACGGGCGAAGCGCAACACGAGAGCTGTGTCACCCGGCGTACCTACGGCGTAGTCGAAGGCACGCTGCAGGTTGGCGCTCTCCGCGCGTAGTCGCTCGAACCATACTTTCTGGTGGGCGCCAATGGTTAGCGGGGCTGCCTCCTCGGCGAGGGCGAGGAAGTAGTCCCGATGGGCCGTAGCTACGGCGCTTGCCTCTTCCTCGCCCGCGTCTACCAGGCGCTCGGCGCCGAACTGCCGGATCGTCTCAAGAAGGCGGTAACGGAGACCGTCCCCAAATGGCTCGGCCACCACCAAGCTCTTGTCTACCAGCGAAGACACCAGGTCGGTGATGTCGTAGAACTCGATATCCGACAGGCTGGTCACTGCCTCGGCGGCTCTGAGGTCGAAGCCTTCGACGAACACAGCCAGACGGCGAAGGACGGCCTGTTCGGCGCCGTTGAGCAAGGAGTAGGACCAGTCGACAGTGGCGCGAAGGGTCTGCTGGCGGGGTAGTGCACTGCGGCTTCCCCCGGTAAGCAGGCGGAACCGCTGATGAAGTCGGTCGGAGAGGTCAGCCAATGACAATGAACGAAGGCGAGCGGCGGCGAGTTCAATTGCGAGCGGCATGCCGTCCAGGCGACGGCAGACGGACACGACGGGCGCCAAGCTGTCGTCGTCCATGGCGAACCTGGCTCCCTGGTCGGCGGCGCGCTCGAGAAAGAGGGCCACCGCGTCGCACTGGGAAACACCTGTGTCATCTGGAGCAGGAAGCGACAGCGATGGCACCCGGTAGACCGCCTCCCCGGTGATACCGAGGGGCTCGCGGCTGGTGGCGACCACGTGCACCTGAGGGCAACGACGCACGAGGGCGTCGACGATTTTGGCACACGCGCCGATCAGGTGCTCGCAGTTGTCCAAGACGATAAGGATGTGTTGTGGGAGGAGGGCATCGACCACGGATTCGAGCACCGGTCGGTCCGATTGCACAGCGACGTGCAGGGTCTCGGCGATGGCCGGCGCGACGGCATCCTCGTCGGCCAGCGGAGCCAGCTCCACTAGCCAAACCCCGTCGCCCGAGCCGTCAAGCAGTTCGGCGGCCATTTGAAGGGCCAGGCGGGTCTTGCCGGCTCCCCCGGCGCCGGTCAATGTGACAACCCGGTGGGACTCGACGAGAGGGCACAACTCGTTGAGCTCCCGCTCGCGGCCGACGAAGCGCGAGGATTGCGCAGGAAGGTTGTTAGCGAGCGCTGGGTTATCGAGCGAGCGCAGTGGTGGGAAGTCACTCCGGAGCCCGGTGGCCTCCAGCTGGAAGATGCGCTCCGGACGGCTTAGGTCCTTCAGCCGGTGCAGCCCAAGATCCCGCAGCCGGGCGGTGTCGGGCAGGAAGTCGCGGACCAACTCAGCCGCGCTGGCGGAGAGCAGGACCTGGCCGCCATGAGCCACCGCCGCCACCCGGGCGGCACGATGGATGTCGTAGCCGATCAGCCCAGTGATCGTCTCGGTAGCCTCCCCAGCGTGCATGCCCATGCGCACCCGCACGGGCGCGTCCTCCACCCAGTGATGAGCGGCCAAGGCCTGCTGCATGGCGATCACAGCCGCGACGCAGGACCTAGGTGAAGAGAACACGGCGAAGAAGCCGTCACCCTGGGTGGTGACTTCTTTTCCCCCGTGATCGGCCAGGCGTCCCCGGATGAGCTCGTGGTGGTCGGCCAAAGCCTCGGCGTAGGTGCCCTCTCCCAGGCGCTGCAGGAGCGAGGTCGAACCCTCGATGTCAGTGAACAGAAAGGCCAGCGTGGACGTGGCATGAGCCTAGGCTGCGGCGAGCTGTCGGGGCCCAAAGCCGGCCTTCCGCGGGGCTAAGTCGGCGTAAAAGTCCGTGGGCCTGAGCTCAAGGCAATGGACGCCAGGGTTACGTCCTCGTTGCCTCGTGCACCACTCGCCTGGACTCAAACCGGCCAGCGCATGAGCGACCTGACTACTCATCTGGGTGGTCCGTCCGCAACGCCGGTGCCACCAGGGGATGCCTTCAACGACGGTTCTCACGTCACTCAAGTTCGCAAAACCGCTTACCTCCTCAGGGTGCCGACCGCGAGGTCCAGCGACTGCTCAAACAAGCTGACGAACAGGCTCAAACGGTTTCCCTGCGCGTGGCGGACCTTTGCCAATCGACCAAAGCCGCGAAAGGATAAGACAGTGCCAGCCTTCACCCGAGCCTTCAAGGGTCGCCATGGCGACCGTGACCCCCGCTTGCCGCCAGGCCAGTACGACGCCGGACGTACCTGGCCGGTCTTGACCGCCGAAGCCACCCCCAGGATCGACACCAGCACTTGGACCTTCGGGGTTGAGGGGCTGGTTGCAAACCCGACGACGTGGACCTGGGAGCAGATCCACGCCCTGCCAGAGTCCACCTACCAAGGCGACATCCACTGTGTCACCACCTGGTCCAAGCTGGGCATGACCTTCAGAGGCGTTGCCGTCGACGCGCTCCTAGGCACGGCACAGCCTCTGCCGCAGGCGGCTTACGTGCTGGCCTGGTCGCACACCGGCTACACCACCAACCTGCCTCTCGCCGACGTCACGAACGGCCGGGCCTGGGTGGCCTGGGAGGTGGACGGCGCGCCCCTCCCCCGCGAGCACGGCGGGCCAGCCCGGCTTCTCGTCCCCCACCTCTACTTCTGGAAAAGCGCCAAATGGGTCGCCGGGCTGCGGCTGGTCGACCACGACGAGCCCGGCTTTTGGGAAAAGAACGGCTACCACGACCGCGGCGACCCCTGGCTCGAACAGCGCTACGAAGGCGACTGAACCGGCGATGCCCTGGGAACCTGCCACCGTCCTGGCTATCGACGACGAAACGGCAACCGCGAAGACGTTCCGGCTCGGGCTGTCCCACCCAAGGGCCCACCTGGCCGGACAGCACTACATACTCAGGCTGACCGCCCCAGACGGCTATAGCGCGCAACGGTCCTACTCGGTTGCCTCGGCACCGGACGGGTCAGCCGAGATCGAGCTCACTATCGAGCGGCTGGCCGGCGGCGAAGTCTCCATGTTCATGCACGACGAGGTGAGAGCAGGAGACGAGCTAGAAGTGCGCGGCCCCATCGGCCGCTGGTTCGTCTGGCAAGCCGATATTCCTGCCCTGCTAATCGGGGGAGGGTCGGGCATAGTACCGCTCATGGCGATGCTCCGCCTGGCCCGCCGCCAAGGCGCACCCGGTCTCGTCCGGTTGTTGGTCTCGGTCCGCACACCCCAGGACCTCTACTACGCCAAAGAACTGCCCGGGCCCGAAACAACGGTTATCTACACCCGCGTTGCACCAGCCGGCGACCCCCGTCCGCCCGGTCGCATCACCCCGGACGACCTAGAGCCGCTCCAGCTTCCCGACGCCACCGTCTACGTCTGCGGATCCTCGCCGTTCGCCGACGCCGCCACTGACGCCGCGACAGCAATCGGCGTTCCCCTTGAGAAAATTCGAGTGGAACGGTTCGGTCCTACCGGCTAGCGATCCGGCAGAATGCAGGGCGAACCTCAGAACACAGAAGATCACCACAGATAGGGAGAAGTTATGCCCTCCCAGGTGTGCCTACTTGACGGACGGTGGCCGCACCCTTGACTCAGGGCCGTGAGGACTGGTGGTGGTGTTATCCGGACCAGCTCCTCTTCGAGGTGGAAGGCGCTCCGCTGGCCCCGTCGCGCGCGTACGCCGAGTGAAGATGCCCGGACCGAGCCGCTGGCCCACCCTCCCCTACGAGGCGTGGAGCGCAACCTGCGACACGCTGCACGCCCACACCCAGGTGCTCGGCAAACTAGCCGCGCGCTTGGCCCCGCCCGAGCCGCAGCTCCAGCACGCGGCCCTGCGCCTGACCGCCCGGGGTTGGGAGAGCCTCCCCCTTCCGGCGCCCGACGGGTCCGGAGCCCTAGTCGTGGTTGTCGACCTGCACGCCCACCAGACAGCCATCGAGCACAGCGACGGCCGTCGGCGGTGCGTCCCCCTCACTCCGGACCGCTCGGTCGGAGAGGTCACCCAAGAGGTCGTGGCGGCCGTAACCGAGCTCGTCGGGCCGGTGGCCTTTGACCCCCGGCCCCAGGAGACGCCCTGGTCGATCCCGCTCGACGAAGACGATCAGCATGCAACTTACGACCCCGAGCAAGTGAGCACCTACCTGGAAGCGGCTACCCGGGCCGCCGGTGTCCTTAGCGCCGTCCGCGCTCCCTACCGCGGTCGGGCCACACCGGTCAACGCCTGGTGGGGCTCTTTCGACCTCGCCGTCAGCCTGTTCTCTGGCCGGCCTGCTGACCCCGGGTCGTCGGGCTTCATCAGGCGCAACTCCATGGATGCCCAAGAGATCGCCGTTGGTTGGTGGCCGGGGGACCCCCGTTATCCCAAGGCGGCTTTCTACGTCTACGCCCACCCCGCCCCCGACGGGTTCGAGCATGCCCGCCTCGAGCCGTCGGCGGCGCGATGGGAGCCAAGCCTCGGGGAGTACATCTTCGACTGGGACGATGTCTGCCAAGCAGTGGACCCTTACGGGTCCGCGTTGGAGTTTGCGCGCTCCGCCGTCCGCCACGGCTGCAAAGCGTGTGACTGGGACCCAGGGCTGTCATCCAGCCTCGAGGGCGTACCGCCGCCGATCAGCTGATCCGATGCAAAGGCACACCGAATAACGGTTATGCGTGGCCAAGAAATACTCAAAGTGCAGAAGGCATCGCCGCGTAACGACGGTTATCGGAGCAGCGACCGTTTACCGCTCTGAGGCCGTTGTCATCCCATAACATGCGAGCCGAAAACCGATATGTAATAACGGCTTCCGCGACCCATGAGATACCGGTGCGGCCAGCGGATGAGAAGACTGTTGGACTGGGCCCGATGATCGAACGAAAAGCTTGTCGTTCGGCAAAGGGTAGCACGCGGTTGCAGCAACCGGCCCGCACGAAGTCGAAAACCTATGAGGTCACA
>DATJST010000461.1:0-9727 GCA_035503975.1 Acidimicrobiales bacterium
CCACACGAGCCCGTTGGCCCGGAACTCGATGACCTCCCCCACGTGATAGTGCGGCTCACGAGATATGAACACCATCGACCCGGGCGGGATCGTCGGGTACATCGACGGAGTGTCGACGTAGGCATGGTCGGACCACAAGAACAGGACCGTGCCAGCGCCAAGGATGACCAGAACGAACGCGGCCAAGAACCTGTGGTGACGACGGGGCAGGAAGTGCACGGCAGACACCTATGCCTTCAGACGCCTGCCTCGGCGGTGACTGTATAGGGGATGGTGAGCGTGAACCCCGCCCAGTTGTTGCCGGCACCGCTCAATAGATCCACTTCGACGCTCACGTTGGCGGGTGAACCGACATTCACGGTCCCCAGGCTCCACGTATATTGGGCGTTGTCGACGGCTGCCAGCGTGTTCCCAATGCCCCCGATCGTCACCTCGACATTGGCCGCGTCGGTGGAGCTAACGTTCGGAGCACCTATGGTCAGGGTGAAGACCTCTGGGACTGAGCCCCCGTCATTGAGCGTTATCGTCGAAGCGCAATAATCGCCTGCCCAGGTCCCAGTCGTGGACGAGTTGACACCGGGGACGAGGTTGGTGCAGCTGATGTTGCCGGACCCATCGCTGCCCCCAGTAAGGGACAGGTCGAAGGTCGCAGCTGTAGCGCTGATCTGGGCAGATGTCGACTTGCTGAAGTCGGTATGGACGGCTCCACCGCCGAACATCGCCAATGCCACACCTCCACTGACGGCTAGCGCGGCAAGCTTTACCCAAAGACTGCGCATTCCTTCTCCTTTCATGCGCGTACATGAGAGCGCCGGTTTCGCCATTGAGTACCCCCAGTCCCAGGCGACCAGCCCCAGAGCAATCATGGGTAAAGGGCTGAGGATGAACCTCGCGGGACGCAACGTAGACCCATGGGACCTCGGGACAGTAGGGCCCAAAGTCCCAAGGATGAGCGCAGCGAAGGCACCCCAGCCATCTAGCGCACGACTAGGGTTCGAAGGCCTGGTCCCTGCAGCCGCCGATTGACGTTTGCGAGGCGGGTCCTCGGGGCGCAGGGACCAGCGTGCGCATTTTGGGCTCGCCGCTTCGGAGTGTCAAGTGCGTGTGCCCACAAATTTTCCTTTGGCTTACCTGCCCGTGCGAGTTTGAAAGTCCTCACTAATAACAGTGGGCTACACTAAGGAACCACACGAGGGACCAGAGGTCACGCGTTACCCACCAACGGCCTCGATGGCTGCGCTTTTTTGGTAGCACGACATTCCCTCCTGCCCTTGCTATCGTCAATGTTGGTGCTACGCCCGCTTTTCTCGACATACCAGCAGGGCGAGAACAGGGTCACTGCGAGCCTTCTCGCCGTCTTGGAGCGCCTCAGCCTCCATGTGACGGAGCGGGTGCTCGGCTCGGTGTTCGAGGACGCAGGCCTCCAGCTCGTTTCCTTTACCCCATTGCCGCACACAGCTGGCGTCGGTAACCCCGACGGCGAGATCCGCTCGGACTTCCATCTGCTTATCGAGACCAAGATCCAACCCGACGCCCTCAAGCACCCATCAGCCGCCGCGCTCAAACTCGCTTATGCCGGCAAGCTCCGCTCGGGTGGCCGGCTTCTAGTGCTCACGCCCGACCAAGAGCGGCCGGCGGCGCTGGTCACAGACGACCCACGAGTGGCATGGACGAACTTCGTGAACCTGGCTGCTGCTTTCACCGCCGTACTAGAGGATGAAGACGAGCCGGCAAGTGAGCACGAGCGGTACCTGATCCGCGAGCTCGTCGCACTGTTCCGGGCGACTGGGCTGCTTGAGTCGCTCGACACTGTCGTCGTGACAGCACGTTCCGCTTACCCGTTCTACCGCCAGTACCACGCCTACGTGTGCCAACCCGACCGAGCCATAAAGCCCGTCCGCTACATGGCTTTCTACACCGGCAGGCAGATCAAGGTCGAGGTGCCCCACATCGAACACCGACGTGCCCATGTCGAGTTCTCCCGGCCCTCCGCTGCAGGGTCGCCCACAAGCGGGTCAGAAGTCGACAAGGCGATCGCTCAACTGATAGCGCAGTGCTTGGCCGATGGCACCCATACAGAAGGCGCACTTCACGACGTGTACTTGCTCAGCGCCCCAGATGACGCTGCGACCATCCTTCTCGGCGAGCCCATTGCCCATACCGGGAGCTTTGCCTTCACGATGGGCCAGCGGTACGTCGACAGCGCCCAACTGAGATCGGCGCGTTCGACGAGCCAGCTATAGCCTCCCAAACGCGACGTAAGTCGCTCATGCCGGCTTCAGCACCCGAGCGAGGTGCTCGGCGACGCGACGTGCCGCCTCAGGCAAAACGTCACCTGGCTGTGACACGACCTTGGCCATTTCCTTTGGCCAGACAACCAGGACCCCGTCCATGTCGACCGCCGAGGGGAACAGGCCCCAGTCAGCATTGACGAAGGTGAGCATGGGCCGCACTGCGAGGTCCACAGCTTCGCTCAAGTGGCTCAAGGCTCCTTTGACAACGTCCACCTGCCACGGCATTTTCTCAACCAAGCCTGTGCAGTTGCGACCACCGACCCAGAGCTGACGAGGGCCGCTACCGAACAATCCCGTACGCCGCACCGTTACTCGGCCCGTCTCCCGGTACTTGGCGTCGATCACGTAGACGCCGGACGGCCCTACGGCGATGTGGTCGATGTTGGCGGACGACCTCGGCACCTTGCGGTCGTGGACCGTTATGACATCTTTGTCCCGCAGTTCCTCGAGGCGTCGTCCAACGGCGCGCTCGCCGGTTGCCCCGTGCGACCAGGCGACCGTGGGCTGGGGGTCGCCGAACAGTGCGAGCAGGGCGCCGCCGATGACGGGGTGCTCCGCTCGCACACGCCGCTCCCTCCTTGCCACTCGGCGGTCGTACTCCCGCTGGGCAGACGCGCCGGCCACGCCAAAGTCAACTGGGGCTGCGCGAGCCTGTGAGCCCTGTCGACCATCGCCCACGCCGGGCAAGCCTTTGAGAGCAGCAGCCTGGGCTGAAGCGGCGTCGGCGGGCAGGTGAGCGAGGCAATAGACGAGCTTGTGGTCGGCGTCCCAGTAAGCCAGCGTGCCTTTTTCGAGCTCAGCGCCACACTTGGCGCAGTTGCCGGGGAACCGGAGCGGTATCACCCGGCTTGTCCCCACGACCCTGAGGTTACATCGAGTAGGTCACGGGCTCGTCGGGGCGTAGTCCTGGCTCACTCGTGCCCGTGCCCAGGAACGGTAGGTGGCAACTGCGTTATGGATCCGAAAGCGCTGCTGTCAAGTGGGACTTATTACGTGTTGCAAATATCACTTGCGCGCTCGCCGAGGACTGGCTGCAGTAGGAGCGAAAGGACCACGAGTCCTTATCGGGCCTCGACAAAGATCCCGGCACTGGGTGGCGTCGCCAAGCGCTTCCGCCGGCGCCGTGGACCCATCCCCCCGACGAAGGCACTGTTGGGAACTTCCGGCAACTTCGGTAGGTCTTAGCTGCATGGGACCACGCCGCCGCCGTCCGGTAGCTTTAAGTGTCGTCGTGATGGCAACCGGACTTGTCGGCACCAGTGTCCACAACGGCCCTCTGACGGGCACCGTCAAAAGCGAGGGCGCGTCGCTTTCGCTCACTGCTGCGACGGCGCACTGGGTTACGGTCTCGCGGTTCCCGCAGGCCATCAGTGGCTTCGGCGACGTTAGCTGCGCGTCTTCGACTTGCGCAGCCGTAGGCATCACCAGCATGGCTTTGGCCGTGAGCCGTAACGGGGGGCTGTCTTGGTCGAGGTCTCTGGTGCCGGCAGGCGTCACAACTTTGGCCTCCGTGTCGTGTACCTCCAGGTCGCACTGCACAGCCGTAGGCGAGTACCTTGAGCCAGCTGCCAGCGATATAAGGCCGGGAGTCGTCGTGGTCACCGTGGACGAGGGGAGGTCGTGGACAAGGCAAGCGATCACGCCGGCCGGCCAGCTCGAGGGCGTGAGCTGTGCCAGCGCCGCTAGGTGCGTGGCGATCGGCTCAGCCGGCCTCGGCGACAACTCGTCCGGGAGCTTCGCCTTGATGACAGCCAACGGTGGCCGTTCATGGGCAAGCGTGACCATCGGAGCTAGCGCGCTCGAGCTTTCCGCCATCTCGTGCCCGAGTGCCCGCTACTGCGTCGCCGCCGGGTCGACGACCGCAGCCGACGGCTCTGGTAGCCCTGTCGCGATGGTGACGGCTGACGGCGGGGACCAATGGCGTAGGGCGGCAGTCCCCGGGCAGGACATTTCCTTGTACACGGTCAGCTGTCCAACTGTCAGGCGGTGCGTCGCCACCGGGAGGGCCCAACCAGCGACTACGACGCAGCCGACCAGTCCGGTGCCCCTGATTTATACGAGCGCCGATGGTGGCAAACGATGGTCCGAGCGAGCACTGCCCCGGGGAGCAGGTGTTGGGGCGGTGACTTGCCTGCCAAATGGGTGGTGCCTGGTGACCGGGGCCAAGGCCCCCGTTTTCAGCACGGACTACGGCCAGAGCTGGACGATGGCACCGCCCTCGCCCGGGTTCAGCACCGACGTGACCTCGGTTGCCTGCCCGACCCCGGGCGATTGCGTCGCCGTCGGCGGCACAGACGGGCCGTTCAACGGCGCTTACGACTACCCCTTCGTTTACCCGACCGTGGCCACGAGCACGGACGGCGGCCGCACGTGGGTGCGACGCCAGCCGCCCGAGGGATGGTCCGTCAGCGCCATTGCCTGCCGCGCTCGGCAAAGCTGTGTGGCCGTAGGGACGACAAATGCCGGCACGGGCGGGGCGTGGGCCACGAGGGACTTCGGCCGGACCTGGCAGGAGGCTGCTTTGCCCGGCACCGTCCAGGTCCTCAACTCGCTGAGCTGCCCGTCACGCTCCTCCTGTGTAGCCGTCGGTGGCACAACCACCGGCTCAGCTGTCGCCCTCACGAGTGAGGACGGCGGGATCAGCTGGGACCTTTCCCGGCTCCCGAGGGGCTTGGCGTCCTTAGCGTCGGTGTCGTGCGCCGGCGCTGAGCGCTGTGTCGCCGTCGGCAGCCTGGCAGTACGCTTTACGGTCCCCCCAGGCGGCCACATAGGTGTCGGCGACATCGAGTCGGGGAGCGGCGCGCTCATCACCTCGGACGACGGCGGCAGGGCCTGGACGGACCGGACCCGCACGGCGATGAGGGCGGCCCATGTCCCGTACTTTTTCTCGGTCTCTTGCCTACCGAGCGGCTTCTGTGCGATTGGGCCGTCGTACGGCAGGTTCTTGTCGTCGACAGACGAGGGCCAAACGTGGGCCGACGTGAAGAACTCTTTCGGCTACTTCCCGACAACCGGGCTCAGTTGCATATCGCCGAGCACATGCGTGGCAGCAAGTACGAGCCATGCTGCGCCGCCGCAGCTGTACCGGACGGCTGACGGCGGGCGGTCATGGGCAGAGGCACGGCTCATCTCGAGGCCGACCCAGTACGCCGAGTCCACTTGGCAACTCGGCGCCCCTATCTGCGCGTCGAGCGGTCTGTGCCTGGCGGTCGGGGGCGACACTTGGTACGGCCTTCCCGGCCTGGCGCTTATATCGCATGACGGCGGGGGATCGTGGGCGAGTACAGCCGTCCCGCCAGGCTCGTCGTTGCTGACAGCAGCCGCATGCTCGGCGACGTTCACCTGTTTGGTGGCAGCTGAAAGTCACGAGGGCGAGGGGATGTTCCTCGTGGCAACGTCGTTCGGGTGGCGGGGCCTCCAGTAAACCCGGCCGTCGGCGGTGTCACACCCCCGCCATACCATGGACCTAGACACCCGCGTAATCAGTCCACGTGGGCTGCCGTCGGACAAGAGGAGTAGATAATGGGGGTCATCGGGCACCCGCAGGTGAACTCGTTTTGCATGAGCCGGGTCAACCTGCCCAAAGACATTGCCGACAAGCACCGCGCCCAGGTAAAGAGGCTCCGGGAGCGCCTGGAAAAGAAGATCGACGACGACCCGTCGTTCGATCTAGTGAAGATGCTCCACGCGGGATCGGTGGCTAAGGGCACGGCCTTGCGCACTGTGAACGATCTCGACGTTGCCGTCTATGTGAAAGCCGGGTCGGCGCCTAAAGACGACAGCGACCTGCAACCCTGGTTGGCCGACCGGTTACGGGAGGCCAACCCCAACATGGGCAACGACCAGTTCATCCCGCAGGAGCATTGTGTCAAGGTGAGCTTCCGGGGGTCGGGCCTCGATGTCGACATGGTCCCTGTGCTTTACGAGGGCGACGCAGCCGACTGCGGCTACTTGGTGCGCAAGAACAGCGGAGAGCGGGTCATGACCTCGATCCCGCGCCACCTCGAGTTCATCCGCGCTCGGAAGACCAAGTACGGGGACGACTTCAAGCAACTGGTCCGGTTGGTGAAGTGGTGGAGGAACGTTGAGGCCAAGGCCGACGCCGATTTCCGTTTCAAGTCCTTCATGATCGAGCTGTTGTGGGCGCGCCTAGCCGATAACGGTGTAATCCTTTGCGACTACCCGAGTGCTCTCGAGGCGTTCTTCACCTACCTCGTGAAGAGCGAGTTGCGAGAGCGCATTTTTTTCACCGACTACTACCGGAGCTCACAGCTGCCGGGCCCCACCGGCAACCCTATCGAGGTGTTCGACCCCGTCAACCCCGAGAACAACGTCGCCATCAACTACACGACCAAGGGTCGCAGCCAGATCGTTTCCGCCGCCGGGCGCGCTCTTGATGCTCTCGGTGAGGCACGCTACGCCGTCACCAAAGGCGATGAAATCGACTGCTGGCAGGATGTGCTCGGCCCGTCCTTTCAAGGAGGACTGTGACCTACAGCTACGTCACGACCGACAGCTTCACGCTTACAAATGCCAAGAAGCTGGCTGCCAAGGTGACTGCCGACCTTTACCAGTGCCGCCGGCTGTACGGCGACCCCAGCGAGAGCTCGGTGGTCAAGTACAACGATGAGCTGGTCGTCATGCTCTTGGGCGATTACGTCGCCTCGTACGAGTTTGGCTACGAAAAGGGCGACAGGCGTGTCGTCTCCTGGTACTACACGATTACCCCGGCTGGCGACCTTGAGGGTGGCCGCTCGGGAGGGCTGTACGCGCAGGCCGAGATTTCGGGCGCTCGGTGGTTCAATGTCATGACCACCAGTAGCACCTGGTCCAAGCTCACAGAGGCCCAGCGTGAGGGCGTCCGGGCCAAGCACAGCATCAGGCGGGCGATTGGCGACCCGCCGTCCGATGGCTCGGGCCGGTGGGTGTCCGATCGTACCTACGTCTCCGGCGGCATCGCGATCGCCCGCAAGGAGTTTCGGCCATGGTGAGCCAGGTCCAGCTTTTCGCCCAGGTGGTCGAGCTACCCGACCCACAAGCACAGGAGCGCTTTGCCGCACTTGTAGGCATCGACGACGTAAAGGACCGGCTCGTCACCGAGGCGGCCGTTCTTCTTGACCCCGGGATCGTCGACCGGTGGAGCAGCAAGCATTACAAACACGTCACCCGTGCCGCCAAGGAGGTGAGCCAGCGCACCCCCCTCGTCGTGCTTGCCGGGGACGTGGGCACCGGCAAGACCGAGGTCGCCGAGACCTTCGGCGATGCCGTAGCGAGGACGATGAAGGTCGGCATCACCCTGTACCCGCTAAGCCTCTCAGCGCGTGGGAAGGGCGCCGTCGGCGAGATGACCACTCTGCTGAGCGATGCTTTCGCCCAGGTCCACGCGTCCGCATCCTCGGCTCGCGACTCAAATGGCAAGGTGACCCGCGGTGTTATCCTCCTCATTGACGAGGCCGATGCCCTGGCTCAGTCTCGTGAACTGGCGCAAATGCACCACGAGGACCGGGCCGGTGTCAATGCGCTCGTACGCGGCATTGATGAACTGAGGGATAACCGCCTTCCTGTCCTCACGGTGATGTGCACGAACAGGCTCGACGCTCTCGACCCGGCCGTGATCCGGCGGGCTGCGGCCGTGCTGCCCTTCACGCGGCCCAACGACGAACAGAGGCACCAGCTCCTCGAGAGCCTCCTCGATGGCCTCAGCATCAACGGTGCCGAGGTCGACAAGCTCGTGGCCTTGACAGGCGCGAACGCGGACCGACCGTACGGCTGCACCTACTCCGACATCCGCCAGCGGCTTATCCCCGACGCGGTACTCGCCTCGGTGAGAGAGGACGTGAAACTCAATGGGGGCCAGCTCATCGCTCGTGCGGAGATGTTCCAGCCGACACAGCCGTTCGGAAACAGGTGATGAGCGCCGACGACCGAGGATTTGACCTTCACGACGCCTTCATGGGCAAGGAGGAAGAGCTGCTCACCAAGCTGCGGACGGGACAGCGCAACGCCGGCCACTCGGGCGTCCAGGGAGCCGGGACAGAGGACCAGTGGCACACCATGCTTGCTGACATCCTGCCCGCTCGCTATCAGGCCATCCGGGCCTTTGTCGTCGATTCCCGCGGTGGGCAGAGCGAGCAGATCGACCTGGCCATCGTCGACCGCCACTTCTCGCCACTTTTTTGGGAGTGGGGCGGTCACTGCTACGTTCCGGCCGAGAGCGTTTATGCCGCTTTTGAGGTCAAGCCCGAGATCAACCGGGAGTACCTCCTGTACGGCGGGGGCAAGGTGGCCTCCGTCCGTCGGCTGCGCCGCACGTCCGTCCCCTTCGGATGGGCAATGGGCACTATGCCCGCCCGGGAGGTGCCGCCCATCCTCGGCGGCTTTCTTGCCGGCTCATCGGGATGGTCGCCTCCGCTCGGTCAACCTCTCCGCGAGGCGCTCGCGGACGTTGGCAACAATGGCCAAATCGACCTCGGCTGCGTCTTGGGGGCAGGGTCGTTCGAGATCCCTGTCGGCCAGGGCATCGACGATCTCGTCGTCAGCGACGCCAGCGCTGCGCTGGTTTCTTTCACCCTGACCCTCTTGCACCGCCTCCAAGGGATCGGGAGCGCTCCCGCCATCGACTACAAGGCCTATGCCGGCTGGGTCGGGAGTAGGCCGGTACCACAACGCTAAACCCGTGGGATTTCCGTGCCCGGCTTTCAAGCGGTAGGCATCCCGTAGGCCAGTCGTAAAAACCGACACGTGACGTGCACGACCGTCTGCGGATCAGCTCGCGCGACCCTACGTCGTGCCTACGCTTGCGCCTTGCCGTCTTTGCCGAGCTGCCTCCTGCGCACGCCAAATGTTGATGTCGAGGGAGCCGGCCGCGAGCACGAGATCGTCGGGGCGATAACCGCCATGGCCCACGCCCTCGGGATGACGGTGGTCGCCGAAGGTATCGAGACCGAGCCCCAGCTCGGTGAACTGAGGACGATCGGCTGCGACCAGGGGCAGGGTTTCCTCCTCGCCCGTCCTGTGACTGCGGACCACGTGCTCGATTACCTCGTGCAGTGGTCAGTCATGTCGGCGTCTTCGGTGTCCGCGCTCTGAGCGTTGAGATCTCTCGCGGACGGCGTCTCTTCGCCCGCTCCAAGCCAAGCTTGGAGGCTAGGCAGTTGGCTAGCGCTGCCCAGCCGGGTGATAAGCGCCTCCTCACCCTGCCCAGTCGGGTAACTACCGCTTGGTCCTTTTTCGGTAGGTGCCAACGACCGCCCCGGCACTTATGACCCGGACCTTCGGCTGATCGCGATGAAGCCAGTAATTGAGCCAAACCATCACGTTGCTGGCCTCCAACAGGGAGAGCCCCGTGATGTCGACGTCGACGCCCCGGCCGGAGCGGCGGATGATGAGGGAATGCTCCTCGCACCCTGAGTAGCTATCCAAAGGCGAAGGCG
>DATJST010000462.1:0-10780 GCA_035503975.1 Acidimicrobiales bacterium
ACGGGACGTAAAAGCCCCAACGTTTGGCCGACGGGTCGGTCAGTTTGGCCGCGTCAGCCATCAGCTGAGGCCATGTCGCCGGAGGTGATTTGATGCCAGCCGCGGCAAAATCGGTCTTGTTGTAGTAAAGCGCGATGTCACCAAAGCCCGACAGCGCCATTCCCAGTTGTTGGCCACGGTAAAAGAGGGCCTTCTTGATACCCGGGTAAAGGCTGTTGGTGGCCGGGACCTGGCCAGTCAGCGGGATCAGCTTGCCGCTCTCCTGGTAGAACGGCAGGTCGTAGGGTTGCTGGTCTACGACCATGGTCGGTTGAGTGTTTGTCTTGAGCGCGGCCGTGACTTTGGGCAGGAACTCGTCCGATGAGGCAACATAAGTGCCGACGGCTTTGTACCCAGGGTTGGCGGCGTCGAAGGCGTTGTCGATAACTTGCATTTCGGTCAGGCCGTTGGGCTCCTTGCCGCCCCACGCGCTTGACCAGTACGAGAACGTGACGGTGGACGACGCGCCGGCGGAGCTGGCCACTGCCGCCCCGACCGAGCTCACCATAAGGGTCGATAGGGCCGCAGCTGCCAGCCTGTTACGGGACTTCCGGTACACGGTAACCTCCTAATCCACTAAGGAAACTAATCTTATCGAGTTGGTCATATTTGTTCGGGTCCAGGCCGGAGCGGAACGCGGCCCACGGGCCTGGTCATGATTTGGACGCTGTGCCCCCCCGAACATAGGGCGGCTTGATGCCCGGGACCGACCGCTGACATGGCCGACGAGCAGGCGCGTCCGCGAGGGCGGTGTCAAGGAACTGGTAGGACCGCCGCAACGCAGGGTCAGTCATGGTGCTATAGGACGCGGCCAGGTCTCGCCAACAGGGAGCGGCGAGGGAGCCCCCGATTAGCTTCACGGACTCCGCCCCGCACAGGTTTGCAAAACGCAGGCGCTCGACCATGGGCCAACCGGCCAGGGTGGCATAGATGAAGCCGGCATCGAAGACGTCTCCCGCCCCGGTTGTGTCCAGCGCCTGCACGGGCACGGCCCGCGCCTCGGTCGCCATCAGCGCCCCCGGGCACATTGCCAACGAACCGGACTCGCCGTTCTTGACCACGACCAGGGGACCGAAGTTAGACAAACGGGCCGCCGCCTCGGGCACCGTCGCGCACCGGCTGCACGCCAGCGCCTCGGCCGCGTTGGGCATGAACACGTCGACCGCGGCCAACCGGCTGAGCAGGGCTTTCGAGTGCTCGTCGTCTTCCCACGCCACGTCGGCAAACACTAGCGGGGCCACTTGGTGCAGGATCGAGAGCCACGCGGCATCTGCGTCGGCCAGTGAGATGACCAGGGCGTCAGTGTGGTAGCCCGTAGGCAGTAGGTCGAGCACGTTGACTGGGGGAGCTTCGGCATAGGTGACCATGGAGCGCTCACCGTCAAGGGCCACCGAGCTCGTGACCGGCGTGCTCCAGCCGCCCGCCGAGACCGAGTAGGCCAGGTCCACACCTTCGTCCTGGAGTGAAGACCAGAGGTAGTGGCCAAAGGCGTCGTCGGCGAAGACAGCTGACAGGGTGACGTCGAGGCCAAGGCGGGCCAAAGCCACCGCCACATTGGCCACGCCGCCGGGTGAAACACCCAGGCTTGACGCCCAAACCTCAGCGCCAAGGTGTGGGGGCGAAGTCAGCCCGGAGAAAACGAGGTCAAGACAGACCGGCCCGACAACGTGGGCACGGTGGGCGCTCATACCTTGGTCCTCCGCTCCATCCCCACATCCCAGCGAGGCGCGCCATGCTCCTCTCCAGCTGCGTACTCCCGCGATAGTAACCGCCCGTCCGGGCTGCGGCGCCGCATGCCGGGACTCCGGCCGGCCGTGGCAACCGGCCGGACTAGTTCTTGACGCAGCCTCGGGAAAAAAGATATCATTTTGATATGTAGCGCGTGCCCGCAGCTGCAGATGAGGTTGAACCAGGAGGCAGTCCTATGCAGGCCCAAAACCAGCAGGCCACTTCGTCACGGCCGATGATCGTCACAACGACCGAGAACATCCCCGATACCCGAGTCGTCAAGACCATCGGCCAGGTGTTCGGGCTCACGGTGCGGTCCCGGAGCCTGGGCGGCAACATCGTGGCCGGCATCAAGAGCATCGTCGGGGGCGAGATCGGCTCGTACGTGAAGCTCAACGAGGATGCCCGCCGGCAGGCGCTCGACCGGATGGTGCAAAATGCCGCCGCGATGGGGGCCAACGCCGTCACGATGATGCGCTTCGATTCCACCGAGATGGGGCGGAGCATGAGCGAGATCGTCGCCTACGGCACCGCTCGGGTGGTGGAGTGGCTACCCGCCGCTGGCCCGTCGGCTCCCCAAAGCTGAGCAGCCGCCATGAGCCCTGTGGGATGGGTGGTGATCGCCGTCGTTGTTGTCGGCGTCGTTGTTGCCATATTTGGCTGGGACCGCTACCGGGGTGGCCGCAAGACGGCAAGCAGTACCAACGGCGCCGAGCCCACGGGTGAGGTATTCGTCGACCCCGCGACAGGCCAGCGGATGCGGGTCTGGTACGACCAAGCGACCGGAAAACGGGAGTACCGTCCCGAATAAACATGGTCTAAAAGAGATTGACCGGGCTGCCCAGTTCCGCTGAACATTCGGTCTCGGGCAGGCTTGTCGCACTTTGCGACGGGCAGACCGGAGGGCGCTCACCATGGGCCGCCTCCAGCAACGAGAGGTGCCTCGCACGCCATGAGCGAACGCAAGAACATACTTCTCCGCCTCGACCCGATCGTGCACGACGCGCTTGCCCGTTGGGCCGAGGACGAACTGCGCAGCACCAACGCACAGATGGAGTTCCTGCTGCGAAAGGCGTTGACCGAAGCCGGCCGCCTACCCACCGCTTTGGCCAAGGGGGCGTCGCGTCAGAGGCAGCGCCTCGGCGGTACTGATGCTGGCCCGGGACGCGTGTAACAGGGGAGCGCTAGTCCCGCGGGCTGAGCACGCAGAACTCGTTGCCCTCCGGGTCGGCCAACACCACCCACGTCACCTGGGCCGGGCCCTGGCCAACATCTGCCCGAGTGGCGCCCATGGCGAGCAGGCGGCCCACCTCGGCCGCCTGGTCCACGCCGGCCGGCGGAGCGAGGTCGATGTGGAGCCGGTTCTTGACGCGCTTGCCCTCGGGAACGGTCACGAAGACCATGCCCGGACCACGCTCGGCGGCAGGTTGAGCGGGCATATGGCTGCCCGCGATGACGACCTCGTCGCCTGCCTCGTACACGACGTCCCAGCCCAAGACGTCGGCCCACCACCGGGCTTGTGCCGCGATGTCGTGACAGTCGAGCACCACCGAGTACCAGCGCACGCTCATGGTCACGAGGCTAGTGCCCCGGCTGGAACCGGCCTTCCCTGGTCCTCAATCACCTGGTAGGCCCTCGTGTAAGTCGCGCTCGTAGACGAACATGAGCGGGCCGTCCACCACTGCGCCCAGCCGATGGGACCGTCACGCTCAGTGGCTACCAACATGCGGTTCGCGGCGGCGCCACCGGCGAGCAGCCGCGTGCGCGCTGGCGGGTGCGCTACGCTGCACGGTCGGTGAACACCCTTGACCTCGGGTTGCACCTCGGTTATTGGGGTGCTGGCCCGCCCGATGGCGCCGGGGAACTGGTGATGGAGGCCGACCGTCTCGGGCTCGGTTCTGTCTGGGCCTCCGAGTCGTACGGGTCTGATGCATTGACACCACTCGCTTGGTGGGGCTCGCGAACCGCACGCTTGCGGCTCGGCACGGCCGTTTGCCAGCTGGCTGCCCGTACTCCGACGGCGATGGCCATGGCCGCCATGACACTGGACCACTTGAGCGCCGGCCGCCTCGTGCTCGGCCTCGGCGTATCCGGCCCGCAGGTGGTAGAAGGATGGTACGGGCAGCCATTTTCAAATCCGCTCGCGCGTACCCGCGAATATGTGTCCATCGTGCGCAGCGTCTTGGCGCGTAACGCGCCGGTCACCAGCCCCGGCCCCTACTACCACTTGCCTTACGAGGGCGCTGCCGACGCGGCGGGCTTGGGCAAGGCGCTCAAGTCCATTGTCCACCCGCTGCGGGCGGACATACCCATCGTGCTCGGCGCGGAGGGGCCGAAAAATGTGGCGCTCGCCGCCGAGATCGCCGATGGCTGGTTGCCGTTCCTGTTCTCGCCGGAGCACATGGGCGACTTCGCCGGCTCCCTCGCCGAAGGTTTCGCTCGGACTGGCGCCCGGCGCTCCGCCGCCGATTTCGAGGTGATCGCCTCCTGCCCGGTAGTCATCGACGACGATGTCGAACGCGCCGCCGAGGCCTTGAAGCCCATGATCGCCCTGTATGCCGGGGGCATGGGCGCGCGCCAGGCGAACTTTCACTTCGACGTCCTGGTACGCATGGGCTTCGAGGCCGAGGCCAAAAAGGCCCAAGACCTCTACCTCGAGGGCCACAGGCCACAAGCTGCGGCTGCGGTGCCAACGGCACTCGTCGAAAGGCTCGCGCTGATCGGGCCACGTGAGAAGGTCCGCGACGAGCTGGCCGCGTGGCGCGAGTCGATCGCGACCACTTTGGCCATCTGGCCGTTAGCCGGCACGGGGGGGGACCGGGCCTCGTCGCTCGCTACGTTGCGCACCATGGCCGAACTGGTTCTCTGAGCTGCCATGTCCGCAGAAATGGTGGCGCGGCCGCAACGGGGTGCACCGGCCATAATGACCGAGGGCCTCACCAAGCGCTATGGCGATGTCACTGCCCTAGGCGGGCTCGACCTGATCGTCTCCCCAGGCGAGGTGCTTGGCTACCTTGGGCCCAACGGGGCAGGCAAGACGACGACTATCCGGCTATTGCTCGGCTTCGTACGAGCCTCAGCAGGCAGGGCCGAGATTTTCGGGATCGACTGCCAGCGCCGGCCGGTCGATGCCCACCGCCGGCTGGCCTTTGTGCCCGGAGAGGCCAACCTGTGGCCGGCGCTGACCGGAGCGGAGACATTGCACCTTCTCGGGCAGGTTGCCGGGCGGGTCGACAGCGCTTATCGCGACCAACTGCTGGACCGCTTCGACCTCGACCCAGCCAAGAAAGTGCGCGCCTATTCGAAGGGCAACCGCCAAAAGGTCCTGCTGATCGCCGCGCTGATGACCCGCGCCGACCTGCTGGTCCTGGACGAGCCAACGAGCGGGCTCGACCCGCTTATGGAGCAAGCGTTCCGCCAATGCGTCCGGGAAGCGCAGGACCGGGGCCAGGCAGTCTTACTTTCCTCGCACGTCCTGAGCGAAGTCGAGGCGCTCTGTGACCGGGTGGCCCTCCTGAGGCGGGGAAAACTAGTGGAGACCGGGGCTTTGGCTGACATGCGCCACCTCCACGCTCTCACGATCGAGGCCGATTTCGCTGGCCCCGTCCCAGATGTTTCCGGCGTGCCAGGCGTGAGCGGTGTCATGAGCGACGGGTCGTCGCTGCACTGCCAAGTGACGGGGCCGCTCGAGCCCCTGTTGAATGTTCTCGTCCAAGGGCGCGTCAGCCGTCTCATAAGCCGCGAACCGTCGCTGGAGGAGCTTTTTCTTGCTCTTTACGGCACGGGCCAACCGGCCGACGAGGCTGTCCGCATTGGCCGCTGAGCTGCTGCTCAACTCGCGCCCCGGCCGCGCGCGGCCCGGAGAGGCGGTGCTGGCCAGGCTGGCCGCGCGCCGGTCCCTTCGGTCCGCGGCCTTATGGGGCTACGTGTTCGGCATCATGGTTGTCTCTTCGGCTCTGAGCTACGGCCAGATCTACAAGACTGGCGCCGAGCGCCGTCGCCTGGCCGACGCCTTTGGTTCCAATCATGCCGCGAGCGCTCTGTTCGGCCCCGCCCCGCAGCTCCAAACGGTCGCAGGCTTCACGGTGTACAAGGTCTCCATGACCCTTATGATCGCCGGGGCCGTTTGGGGGCTGCTCACTAGCACACGCCTCTTGCGCGCCGAGGAGGATAGCGGGCGCTGGGAGCTCGTGCTGAGCGGGCTGACCACCCGCCGCCGTGCAACCGCTCAGGTCCTTGCCGCCCTCAGTGCTGCAGTGGCCGTCCTGTGGGGCATCACCGCGGTAATGACGATAGCTGTCGGAGCGTCTTCCTCCGTCCGCATAGGTACCGGCTCAGGCCTCTACCTGGCTTTGGCTTTGGTCGCCAGCGCGGCGATGTTCATCGCCGTCGGCGCGCTGGCCAGCCAGCTGGCGCCATCACGGCGTCAGGCCGCAGCTTACGCGGGTGCGTTCTTGGGGCTCTGCTACGGCGTGCGCATGGTGGGCGACTCGGGCACGGGGTACCAGTGGCTGGACTGGGTGTCCCCGCTCGGCTGGGTCGAGCAGCTCCGGCCACTGACCAACCCGGAGCCACTGGCGCTGGTACCGATTGTCGCATTCACGGCCGCAACCGCCGCTCTGGCAGTCGGGCTCGCCGAGAAGCGGGACGTCGGGTCCAGCCTCTGGCCCGCGCGCGCCGCTCGACCTGCCCGCTTGCAGCTGCTTTCGGGGCCGACCAGCTCGACCGTCCGCCTCGGCGCGACGTCTGGAGTGTGGTGGGCGATCGGCCTGGCCGCAGGGGGCCTGGCCATGGGCTCGGTGGCCAAAGCGGCCGGCACGAGCATGGCGGGTTCGTCGGTGCAGCAGGTACTGGCGCGGCTGGGCGCGCGGGGGAGCGGCACCTCGAGCTTCCTTGGTGTCTCGTTCGTGATCCTTGCCATCGTCATTGCTTTCGAAGGCGCTTCCCAGCTCAGTGCCGCCCGGGCTGAGGAGGCCGAGGGACGCCTGCAACAGTTGCTGGCGGGCCCGGTGAGCCGCACCCGCTGGTTCAGCGGCAGGCTTGTTGTGGCCAGCGGGACCTTGCTCGCCGTTGCCCTAGTGGCGGGCGTGGGGATATGGGCGGGCGCGGCCACCAAGCCCCCGGGGGTCGGTTTGGGCACAGCCTTGGACGCGAGTACCAACATCGTGCCTCCTGCGCTTGTGGTGCTGGGCGTTGGTGCTCTCACCATGGGCTTCTGGCCCCGGCGAACAGGCGCAGTCATGTACGGGGCGCTTGCCTGGTCCGCGTTTATCGACCTGGCGGGCGGCTTTTTCACGCAAGATCATTGGCTGGCCGACACTTCGGTGTTCCACCAGATGGCCTCGGCACCGGCTGCCGGCCCGGACTGGTGGACCAACGCCGCCATGGTGGGCGTCGCCTTGCTGGCGATGAGCGCCGGCGCAGCCAGTTTCGCCCGGCGCGACCTGAGCGACGAGTGAGCACGCGAGCCGGTAGCCGCGCAATCCCGGCCAATTGCACCGGGTTTCAAGTAAACCTGGTACCCGGAACGGCCCCGGCTGGCGCGGGGTCGGCCAAAACCGCGCCTAGGTGGTCCATGGCGTCCCAGACGTCGGTGTAGCTCGTATAAAGGGCCGCTGGAGCGAGCCGGAGCACGTCCGGGGGCCGGTAATCGGGTACGACCAAGCCGCGTTCGATCAGGAGCTGGGCGGCGTTGCGGGCGTTGGGGTGGGCAAGGGCTAGGTGGCCGCCACGGCGCCGAGGTTCCGCCGGGCTGGCCAATTTTGCTCCGTCCGGCGCCAGCTCGAGGGCGCGCACCGCCAAGAGCTCAACCAATCGGCGGGCCTTTTGCCAAATTGCCTCAACACCGGCTGTGATCGATGGACCTAGGGCGGCGTCCAACGCGACCAGGCCGAGCACAGCTGGCGTGCCCGTTAGGAAGCGGCCGATACTTTCGACTGGGTCATAGCCGGGGCGCATCGCGAACTGGTCCCGCTGGCCCCACCACCCCCATACCGGTTGGCGGAGCTCAGTTTGCAAGCTGCTGCGGACGTAAAGCCATGCCGGCGCCCCGGGGCCGCCGTTCAGGTACTTGTAGGTGCAGCCGGCGGCCAGGTCCGCACCGCTGGCGTCCAGTTCCACGGGCAACACGCCGGCCGCGTGGGAGAGGTCCCAAAGGGTAAGGGCGCCCGCTTGGTGGGCAGCAGTGTTCACCAGCGCCATGTCGGCCACCGCACCAGACCTGAAGTTGACGGCTGAAAGGCAGACCAGGGCCACGTCGTCGTCAAGGCCATCGCGGACCTGCGCGGTTTCGGCACCTTCATTTGGGTCGGTCGCGAGAAGCCGTAGGCAAAGGCCGTGCCGGGCGGCCACTCCCTGCAGAACGTAGTTGAGCGTTGGGAAATCGTGCTGGTCGGCGAGAATGGTGCCTCGACCAGGCCGGGCCGCCAACGCCGCTTCGGCCAGCTTGTAAAGGTTTACTGTCGTCGAATCGCTGACTGCTATTTGTCCAGCCGCGGCGCCGACCATTGAGCCGATCCGGTCGCCGATCGTGTTGGGCAGTTCGGCCCAGCGCTCCCATCCCGTAACGAGCGCGCCGCCCCATTCGGCCAAAAAGTTGCCCACCGCCACGGCTACGGCGCGGGGTGGGCGGCCGAGCGAATTACCGTCCAGGTAGATGGGCGCCGGCGCGGGAATGACGAACTCGTCGCGGAAACCGGCGAGCGGGTCGAGACGGTCAGCCTCCTCGGCCTCGGCTCGCGAACGGGGCACACCACCAGGCCGGGCCGGCGCCAGCATCAACCTGGATTGTAGTTTGCCCCCACCTAGCGCAATGAGAGTAGCAAGCGGTAGGCTGCCGCGGCCCTTGCCACTCTGCTTATTTGGGAGGCCGCCCGTGCCCAAACCTGTGATCACCGTCCCCGATGGCGCCCCGCCAGCGGTCCTCCAACTGGAGGACTTGGTGGTCGGGGAAGGTGCCGAGGCCCGCCCCGGCCAGCGGGTGACGGTCCAGTACGTAGGAGTGTCGTGGTCCACGGGCGAGGAGTTCGATGCCTCCTGGGACCGGGGCGAGCCGTTTGACTTCACCTTGGCTGCCGGCGAGGTCATCCGAGGTTGGGACCAGGGGGTGGCCGGGATGCGGGTGGGCGGCCGGCGCCGAGTGACGGTCCCGCCCCACCTAGGCTACGGCGACCGCGGCGCCGGCGGGGTCATAAAGGGCGGGGAGACCTTGATCTTCGTGGTGGACCTGGTCGACGCGGGCTAGGCCGCCTGTTCGGGGGCCGCTCCGTCTGCACCGAGAACATAAGCCGTCATTGAGATGGAGCCGAAGGTGTAGCCCTGGACAAGCAGGCCGATCGGCTCAGATGACGCGCTGGCCAGCCCGGCGAAGGGGAGGAGAGGCAGGAAGTGGTCGGGCGTGGGCACTGCCTTATGGAACTCGGGGTGGGAGGCGAGCCGGGCTACGTCCGCCGGTGCATTTAGCACCTGCGCTTTGACGTCTTCGTCGAAGCGCTCTGCCCAACCATAGCCAGCGTCCGGCGAGGCCCAGTCCCCGGCACGCAAATTGTGGACTATGTTGCCGCTCCCGACCACCATCACACCACGTTGCCGTAGCGGCGCCAATTTCTGGCCCAGTTCGAGGTGATAGTCGAGATCCTTGCTCGCATTGACCGACAATTGCACCACGGGGACCGACGCATCTGGGAACAAGTGGGTGAGCACCGACCACGTCCCGTGGTCGAGACCCCAGCTGTCGTTGTCGTCGCCCACCCACGTCGGGCTCACGGCATCTTTGATCTCTTCCGCCAGCGCGGGCAACCCCGGTGCCGGGTACTCGACAGCGAACAGTTCCGGGGGGAAGCCATAGAAGTCGTGGATCGTGCGGGGCCTCGGCATCACAGTTACAGCAGTGGCATTGATGTACCAGTGGGCCGAGACGCAGAGCACGGCACGTGGCCGCGGCACGGCCGCGCCCAGGGCCCGCCACGCGGCCGTGTAGCGGTTGGTCTCGATGGCGTTCATCGGGTTGCCGTGGCCGATGAAGGCGGCGGGGACCGTCTGATGTTCGGTTGTGCCTGTGGCCATTGCCCTCCCGGCAACGGTTCTAGCGTCGCCCGGGACCGGTGAACAACTCGGGCGGGCAGAGCGCGCTCGCGTGGCCGAGCCGGCGAACCCGGCTGGCGCGGTACCCCCAGCCAGCCGGCCAACCGCCTGGCCAGGCCGTTCAGCTTGGCGCGGGGCGCGAGCGGCGGTGGGGAGCAGGGCCCTGCCTTGGTCCCCGAACGGTACAGGTCGGCACGCGCCATCAGCTCGGAACTGTGGTGCCGGGAAAGCTGTTCTGCTATTGAGGGGTTCAGCATTTGGACCTACCTGGTTCGGGCCAAGCCCTTGGTGGGCCATCGCGGTGACGGGCACCTCTCAATCTCGCCGCAGCTTGGCGGGACACGTTCGGTGCCAGCCACGCACCGTGGTACGGAAATCAGTACGGGCCCGGCACCCACACGGTGGGAGGCCTAGAAAAAGCCAGAGACATGAGCGGGTTGTCGGCCACAATGGCGCCTGATGGAGCTTGCGCCGTCACCCCGCGAAACCGAAGTGCTCGGCCTCGTGGCCGGCCGCCTCAGCAATGCCCAGATCGCCCAGCGCCTGTTCATTTCCGAGCGCACGGTGGAGAGCCATGTGTCGGCCCTGCTCAAAAAATTGGGGTTGACGGACCGGCACGCCCTGGCTGCCTACGCTTCTGCTCAGGCGTCGAGCCGGGAGCTGCGCGTGCGCTGGCCGGCCGAACCACCGACGACGTTTGTGGGGCGGCGCGCCGAGCTGGAAGAGCTGAGTGCCGCGCTGGCTGAGCACAGGCTGGTCACGCTGGTTGGCCCGGGGGGCGTCGGCAAGACCCGGCTCGTCCTGCGAGCGCTGCACGCCGTGCCGGCCGCGTTCGTGGACCTGGCCGCGTTGCCGGTGGCGGCCGACCAGGAGTCCGTCGGGCGAGCGGTCGCAGCCGCGCTCGGCATGGTCGAACCAGGGGCGAGCGCCC
>DATJST010000463.1:0-10311 GCA_035503975.1 Acidimicrobiales bacterium
CCCCGGACGGGGCAATGCTCGTCTTCGGACGTGAGGACGCAGAGCGGTCGGCCGGGTCAGCCGCCGCGTCGCGGGACCCCGCGTAGTCGCCCAAATCGCGGGGCCGTGCCGTCAGTGCGTCTCGGGGCGCCGGAGCCCCTCGTTCCTCAGGGTGCGCCGGACGACAGGGCCAACACGGCCCGCTGCCCAGCGCGTGAGCGTCAGGCAGCACTCCCGTCGTTGTGCGGGCGAGAGGGGCGCGCGGCGGATCGCGTCGACGTAACGGTCCTCGATGAGCCCGGCGCCGTCAATATGGCCACCGCAAATTGAGGCGACTACGTTGAAGGTGCCCCGTCCCTGCCTCGACGCAGGCATAGCTGGCCCCGCTTGGCAGGTCGGCGCGCACCGGCGCGCCGCGGCTGTCGTGACCAACGGCGAAGGGAATCAATGTAAAGCGTGCTCCGCGCCAGGCGTAGGCAACGGCGCGTCGGTGGTCCGTCGTAGCATATCGTCCACCAAGCCGGCCGAAAGAAGCTCGCGGACCCGCCTCAGGCGGACGAAACGCGACGACGTGAAATCGGCGAAGGTCAAGTTGTGCAAGCTGTACGCATCCATGAGCTCGTTAATGCCCTGCCTCACGCCCCAGCGGAGGTTGAGGTGAGGAAAAGTGCCGGCAAGCTTTGCGAAGTCCACGCGGTAATTCCGAAGGTCGGGCCCAGCCCCGTCGGCGAATGACAGTTGCGAACCTGGGACTGCGTCGCGGACCATCTCGGCGATGTCGCGTACCTGTACATTATCCTGTGCGAGGCCGACGTTGAAGGCCTGGTCGTGCACCAGCTCACGGGGAGCTTCGAGAACGGCGATGATAGTGCGTGAGATATCTTCTATATGCACCAAAGGACGCCATGGTGAACCGTCACTTTCCAGGCGCACCTCGCCAGTGGTCATGGCAACAGCCGTGAGGTTGTTCACGACTATATCCAGCCGGAGACGGGGCGAAAATCCGTAAGCGGTGGCGTTGCGCAGGTAAGTAGGGCTGAAGCCGTCATCGGCGAGCTCAGACAGTGCGCGCTCAGCTAGGACCTTTGTCTCACCGTACGGCGTGACCGGGGATAGGTCGGCGTCTTCCGCCACGGCGGTCGAGCCGGCCGCCCCGTACAGGCTGCATGAGGATGCGAAGACGAACCGCGCTACGCCCGCGGCCTTAGCCGCTCGGGCTAGCTGCAGGGTCCCGTCGAGATTGACAGAGTACGTTGTGGCCGGGTTTAGATGGCCGAGCGGGTCGTTGGAGAGCGCTGCGAGGCAAGCAACGGCGTCGAAACCCGCAAGATCGGCCGGCTGCGCATCCCTCATGTCGAGCGGCGGCCGCCTGCTCCCATCGTCGGGAGGGGGACCGAGGTCGCAGCCCTCATAAAGGCCGGTGTCGAGGCCAGTAACCTCGTGCCCTGCCGAACGGAGCAACGGCACTAGCACCGCCCCGATATAGCCACGGTCTCCAGACACTAGGACCTTCATAGGCGTGCCCCGTCCTCGAAGTTATTGGCCAGCCACGCCAGCCGTCAATGAGACTACCAATCGCCCGCAGAGCGTGACAGCGTCAGTACCTAGAGGCACTGTCTTGCCGCCGTCCGCGGCGAAGGGCGGCAAGGTGAGAAACGCTGGCGCCGGGCACCGTACGAGGAAGCGGTTAGGTGCTGCAGGAGACCGGGATTGTCCACGAGCAGGCCAGGCTCGCCGCCTCTGGCTCGCTCGTGCTGGCCGCCGGAGTACAGCTCGCTCGGCGAGCCGAGAGCTCACCGCAGGCGGTCGGTCAACCAGGTGAACGCCTCTTGTTGCATGGCCCGGTCGAACTTGTGCGGGCCGTCGTAAAAGTCCCCGCGGTAGGCGCTCACAGCGCCGGCAGCTGCGTAATGGCCAGCGATGCGATCGTGGGCGGCCGCGCACCCCTCCAATGGGAAAAGCGGGTCGTGGCGGTTGTACTGGACGAGCAGGGGAGCGGGCGCCCGGCAGGCGGCGACGTGGGGCCAGTCGGCGTTGGCGGGCAGCCTCGCGGGGGCCAACATCCAGGTATGACTGACCACGTTGTGGTCCAGCAGCGAGTCGTACGTGCCCATCATCCCGACCACTACGGCGGCCCTCACCTCGTCACTCGCGGCTCGCAGCAAGACGGAGCGGCACCCTCCACCTGACAGGCCGATACACCCGGCCGCTTCGGTCGTGTCCGCGCGGTTGAGCAGGTAGCGCAGCGCGATCCGGTCCTCGTGAGCCACCACGGCGGCCAGCGTCGTCCCGAGTAACGAGCAGTACTTCTCGACCAGGTGTTCGTGGTGCCAGGCGGCGGCGTTGTAGCGCACCGCCTCATAGATCTCCGGATCGCGATCGGGCTGCGGCGGCCCGGCCTCGAGGTCCGCCAGTCTGCGGATGCGGTCGGGCATCTCCTCCAGCGGGAACCGGCGACTTCCCCAGCTGAAGACATCGGGCACAAGCACTACAAATCCGGCGCGTGCGAGGTCGTTGGCGAACGGCCTGCCGGAGTACTGAGTGCTGCGCAGCTCGGCGGCACTGCCAGGCGCGCCTTGCGGCCCGTCGGCGATCTTCTCTTTGCCCAAGTACTTAAAACCGTCGTGGCTGTGAAGTGCGAGCACGCCCGGTAGCGGCCTACCGGCCCCTTCCGGCTTGAGCAGCCACGCCCGGGCCCGAGGACCGTAGCCGACGCTGTAGCTGAGCTCCTCTCCTACCAGGCCATCGGTCTCGAAGCTACGTTCGAGACGGACATCCGCCGGTCCTTCATCTTCCAGCTGCGGGCCAAGGAGCCTTCCCGGCTGGACGACGAGCTCGTCGACAAGGGTACGTGCATCGGCGGCGGAAAGACCTCCGGACCGTGCCTTTGGTCCGGGGCACGCTCCGACCCAGTCGCTGTAGATGCCGAGATGCTCATAACGGGCCGGCACGAGATCGTTTTACAACCCGGCCGCGACGTAGTTCAATACGAGGCGGTCCGTTGCGGCAGGGGACCGGCCGTCATCAGGGACGGCTATGAGGTGGCTCGTCTGCTCCCCGCGCTCGAGCGTGGTTCTCAACTGGGCCGCGATGTCGTTGTGGAGGTTGAGGAAATTGGCCCCCCGTCGGATAAAGGCCGGGCTGTCCAATCCCCTTGCGGTCGCTCGCCAGTGGGGCCCGCTGCTTGCTTTGCTTCGGCGCTAAGACTGCCCATCGGCGTCCGGACCGAGCAGCCACTCGCCCGCCAGCATGACTGCCTGAGTGCGCCCGGCTTGGTCCAGCGCGACGAGATCGGCTCGCTGGCCCGGCGCCAAAGTACCCCTGCCAGCACCGAGGCCAAGGACGCGGGCTGGTACCCAAGAAGCCGCCCGGCTGGCATCGAGCAGCGACAGACCGGCCCTGACTGCTCCGGCCAAGGCTCGGTCCATGGTCAAGGTGCTGCCCGCCAACGAAGAACTGTCAGCCAGAGTGGCCCGGCCGTTGCGGACGTCCACGACCCGCCCCCCGAGGGCGTAGCGGCCGTCACCGACGCCCGCCCCGGCCATGGCGTCGGTAACCAGTACCAACCGGTCCCGCCCGACCAGCCGGTGGGCCAGCCGGACGGCACTGTCGGCCAGGTGATAGCCGTCAACGATCACCTCGACAAAGACCCTTTCATCCTCCACGGCAGCGGCGACGACGCCCGGGTCGCGGTGCCGGAGAGGGCGCATGCCGTTGAACAGGTGCGTGGCCAGCCTGGCTCCGGCGTCGAAACCTGCACGGGCCTCAGCTTCGGTGGCGTCGGTGTGGCCAACCGCGGGGACCACGCCAGCGGCGGCCACCATCTCGATCAGACCGAGCGCTCCCGGCAGCTCGGGAGCGATGGTGACGACGCGCACCGTGCCGAGACCGGCAGCCAGAAATTCCGCCATGAGCGACGGGTCGGGCGTGCGCAGCGCATTTGGGTCGTGGGCGCCGCGACGCTCGTGGCTGAGGAAGGGCCCTTCCAGGTGGGTGCCCGAGATCAAACCTGAGCTGGCAGCGCCCGCCAGGCAGGATATGGCGGACAACATTTGCTCGGGCGGGCATGTGCTCACGCTGGCCAGTTGGCTTGTCGTACCGTGCCGGCGATGGAGGCCGACGGCGGCCGCGGCCGCACCCACGTCGGCTTCCTGGAAGCTGCGCCCGCCGCCGCCATGCCCATGGAGGTCGATAAAGCCGGGCACCAAGGTGGCACCAGCGAGGCCGATCACCGCCCAGTGCTCGCCGTGGCCGGCAGCCGAAGGAGGATGGCCCTCACCGACCCCCGTTATGTGCGCGCCGTCCACGCTCAGCCAGCCGTGCTCGACAATTGTCTTGTCCAAGACGATGCGGCATCCGGTGAGGACCATTTTCGTCATGGGAACGACCACTCCACCAAGTCAGCGGCCATCAAGGCTGCACCGCGCCAGCCGGCGCTGTCGGCGAAGTCCCCGGCGCGGATCTCGGGGGTACGCGAGCGTGCCGAACGACGGCAGGCATCGCGCAGTGGCTCGAGCAACGCATCCCCGGCGCGTGACAAGCCACCGCCGATCACGAACACTGCGGGGTCGAGCAGCGTGTGCACCGTCACAATGGCCTCGGCGAGCGCGTCGACGGCCTCGCGCCAGACTCTTTTGGCGTGCTCGTCACATTGCCCGGCACGCTCGATCACTACGGCCGCGTCGACCGCAGGGCTTCGGGCGGCGCGGGCATAGCGCCGAGAGATGGCCGCCGCGGAGGCGACCGTCTCCAAGCACCCTAACTGCCCGCAGGCGCAGCGGTCCCCGCCCGGGACGACTACGAGGTGCCCGACCTCGCCTGCGTTGTGGGTGGCCCCCGCCCAGGAGCGCTGGTGGTCCATGATGGCGCTACCGATCCCCGTCCCGACGGCTATGAACACCGAGGAGGCGACGTCGCGGGCCGCTCCCAAGCGGGCCTCAGCCAGGCCGCCGGCGCGGACGTCATGGCCCAACGCCATCGGGGTGCTCACCTCCCGGGCCAGGATGTCGCGCAGGGGGAGGTCGTACCAGCCCAGGTTCACCGCCCGGCAAACGACGCCTTGCTCTTCGTCGATCCAGCCTGGGACCACAACACCCACAGCGGCTGCCGGCCGCGCCGATACTTCGTCGCGGAGGATCCGGCACAAGCTCGCCAGAGTGTCAGGTTGTTCGCCCGGGCCGGGTGTCGGGAAGACGCGGCTGTAAGTGGGGTGCCCGTCGCGGCCAACGCGGCCGACCTTGATGCGTGTGCCGCCCACGTCTATGGCCAGCAACTCGTCCCCGTGGCTCAAGGTCACTGACCACGACGACAGTGTGGCTGCGCCGATAATCGGGGGTGCTGCTGGGCTCTTAGGGCTTGCGGTCCGGCCACGGCGCCGGGAGGCGGGACGTGCTGTGCACGCAGGCGGCGGGCGAACTCCTGCGCGAACGCACTCATGGCGGGCGCCCATGGTAGCTCCGCCTGTAGCCGGGGTGAGGCGCGGCGCATGCCACATGCCCCAGGTCGCTCTGGTGTCGCGCCGCCCCGACCCAGTCGCAAGCCGGCTCCCTGCCCGCGCCGGCTCGGCCGAGGTCTCGTGGTAGGCGAGTAGCATCCCGGTTCTGAAGTTCGCCCTGTCCTTCTTGCCACACTGGTCCTTCCGGCCCGATTGCCCCAATGGGCCGTGCCCAGGTTGTTGCCCTCCCGTTGAACTGAGTTGCACTAAGGAGGTGTTGCTCTTATGCGCGTCAGTTCGGTCCGTTCCACCTACTGCTTCGTAGCCACCCGGACCGGTATGGCCCAGGTCGTCCAAGTGGCTGTGGCCGCCGCCCCGGCTGACTTGGACGCCAGCGTGCGGGTGACCGGCCGCGCCGTCGAGGCAGGAGCGTGGAGCGGCCGGCTGGACGCCGCCCTGGCCGGGCGGAGCAACGGCCCTGCGTGGGCACCCGCCGCCGATGCCGGCCTGGCCACCCAGGGCAAGTTCACGCCGAGCGTCCCACTGCCCGATGGAGTCGTGGTCGATGTCCCAGTGCTCGTCGCAGCTGGCCACCCGGTGGGCACTTCGCTGCCCATAGAAGTCACCGTCGAAGCGGGGGAAGCTCACGCCCGAGCAGCAGGGGAGCTTGTGGTGAGAGAGCCGGGTTGGCGGATGTTGATGGTCCCCCATTTCCACTACGACCCGGTGTGGTGGAACACCCAGGCGGCCTACACCTCGGCGTGGGACGAGCTGGTCTGGGCCCAGGAGCGACGCGAGACCTTCCAGCACACCGGCCTCGCCTTGGTGGAGGCCCACTTGGAGAGGGCACGGGTGGACCCCCTGTACAAGTTCGTTTTGGCCGAGGTCGACTATTTGAAACCGTTCTGGGACCTCTACCCGGACCGGCGCCACGAGTTGCGCGCCCTTATCGCGGCGGGCCGCCTCGAGGTGGTCGGCGGCACGTACAACGAACCGAACACCAACCTCACAAGCGCCGAAACAGCCATCCGCACCGTGGTTTACGGCCTTGGTTTTCAGCGTGACGTCATGGGCGCCGACCCCCGCAGCGCCTGGCAGCTCGACGTGTTCGGGCACGACCCGCAGTTCCCCGGGATCATGGCTGACTGCGGGATCGGGTCGTCGGCCTGGGCGCGGGGACCGTTCCATCAGTGGGGCCCGCGCCGTGAGGCGGGATCGAACAGCTGGATGCAGTTCCCATCGGAGTTCGAATGGGTGGCCCCCAACGGGCGTGGGTTGCTTACAAGTTATATGCCCAACCACTATTCGGCCGGCTGGGAACTCGAGCTGGCGACAACCCTGGAAGGGGCGATGTGGCGGGCTTACGAGCTTTTCTGCGACCTGGCTGAGGTGGCCGCGACCCGCGTCACAATGTTGCCAGTCGGGACCGACTACACGCCCCCTGGCCGGTTCGTGACTGCGGTGTGCCGGGCGTGGAGCGATCGTTACGCCTGGCCGCGTTTCGAGGTTGGCCTACCTCGGGAGTTCTTCGCCGCAGTGCGCACCGAACTGGCTGAGCGTGGCGGCGCCCCTTCGCCCCAGAGCCGGGACATGAACCCCATTTATACGGGCAAGGACGTTTCGTTCATCGATACAAAGCAAGGCCAGCGGTTAGCCGAGCGCCACCTGGCCGAGGCCGAGGCGCTGGCCGCATTGGGGTCGGTCCTCGGCGCGCCCGTCCCTCACCGGGCCCTCGACAAAGCGTGGCGCCAGCTTGTTTTCGGGGCTCATCACGACGGCATTACCGGGTCCGAGTCGGACCAGGTGTACCTGGACCTGCTCGGTGGCTGGCGCGAGGCATACGAGCTGGCGTGCGCCGTGGAGCAGGCATCGCGTGCCGTCTTGCTTTCTGCCCTCGACACCACCGGCCCGGGCGCGGCGGTGGTCGTGACCAACATGGTCGGCCAGGACCGCAGCGACATGGTGCACCTGGATCTACCTGTGCCGCCAGCGGGCGACGCCTTCGAGCTGACCGGTCCGGACGGCTCGGCCCTGCCGACGGTCTTGGGACCGTCCGCTGAGCTCGGCGCGGACAGGGCCCGGCTTTCCTTCCTTGCATCCCAAGTGCCCGGGGTGGGGTACGCCACTTACCGCCTCCATCAGCGCCGGGCCACTGAGCTGGCTGCCGGCGGCCGGGACAGCGCGCAAGCGCGGGCGGGTGCCCAATGGGTGCCCGCTGCTGGGCTGGAGATCAGCAATGAGTTCCTGGCCGTGACCGCCGACCCCGGCCGCGGCGGCGGGCTCGCCCAGGTCACCGACCGGGGCACTGGTTTCGACCTCGTCCCGCAAGGTGAGGTGGCGAACGAGCTGTTGGTTTACCCCGAGTACCCGGCGCACCCCCGCTTCGGGGAAGGACCATGGAACCTGCTCCCCTCGGGACCGCCAACGCGCTCGAGCATGGGGAGCGCCCGGGTGCACAAGGAGCGCTCGCCCGTGGGTGAGCGCTTCTCAGTCGAGGGTCTACTTCACCTTGGCGGCCCGGCCTCTGGCCCTGACCATGGCCGGAGCTTCCCGAGCTTTCGGTACCGCCAGGTCGCGACGCTGTGGTACGGGGTGCCCCGGCTGGAGCTGCGGACCGAGCTTCACGATTGGGCCGCTCAGGACCACCTCGTACGCCTGCGCGTGCCCACCACCCTGGTGGGTGCCAGCGCCGTGTCGGCCGTCGGCGACGCCGTCGTGGCCCGCAGCTTCGCCCTTATCGACGTCGATGCCGCCGATGCCCCCTGGACATTGGACAACCCGGCAGCAGAATGGTTCGGGCTTTCGACCGCTCTGGTCGTGGAGGCGGCCGAGGCGGCCGCAGCACCCGCCTACCACGAGCGCGCGATCGGGGTGGCCGAGGTGGTTGTCCCGCCCGGCGAGGGCGGCGCCCCATGGGCGCGCGAACTCGTCGTCGCCCTGCTGCAGAAAGGCGTAACTGCCACCTGTTCCGAAGCCCAACGCAACCGCTACGGGGCGCTCCTCGGTGACTCCAACCTGCCCGACTTCCGCGTCGCCGTTGGTAGCGCCGAGACAAATCCTTTCGTGGCTGCAGTGCTCCAGGCAGCCGGCCCGAGGTATGCCGCTGAACTGGAGCGCCAACTGGCCGAGGAGGGTGTGGCTTGCCTATTAGTGCCTCCTGAGATGCCGCTCGCCCAAGTGTGGCGGCCAAACGCGGACCTGCGCGGGCCACGCCAGCTCCCCGTGCTCGTGGTGGCCGGGAGCGACAGCGGGAGCGGCGGGGCGGCGCCGTACGCGAGAGCGGTTGCGCAGTTGACCGGCGCTATCCGTACGGGACGGGTGAGGGTGGTGCAACCCGCTGCCCTGGTCCCCTCGCCGGAGAAGGTGCCCAGCTTCAGCGCTGCCATCGTCAACCGGGGCACGCCAGGCTTCGCCGTAGACAGCGCCGGAGCCATGTACGTCTCATTGCTGCGGGCCTGCACAGGCTGGCCGTCGGGCGTCTGGATAGACCCGCCGCGGCGTACCGCTCCGGACGGTTCTGCCTTCGAGCTCGAGCACTGGAGCCATGTGTTCGAGCACGCGCTTGTGCTGCGGCCAGGCGACTGGCGCCAAGGGCACTTCGTCGAAGAGGCCCAGTCCTTCAACCGCCCCTTGGTCGGCTCCCTCGAGGCGCCTCACCCGGGCGCACTGCCTGCGCGTGCCCGCCTTTTCGGCCTCCAGAGCCAGCCGGCGAGCGTGGTCCTGGGTGCTCTCAAGCCCGCCGGCCACCCGCTCGCCTCGGGGGACCTCCCCGAAGCGGCCGACCGCCGCGATAAGGGTGACGGGCACGTTCCGGTGGGGGCCGATTGGCCCGTCGCCGGCTCGGCGGTGCTCGCTTCGGGCGCCGGGGACGGTGGCGAGGCCCGTGGCGGCGCCGAGATCACCCTGCGTTGCTACGAATCCTGCGGCTCCCCCGCGAGGGCCGAGATCGTGAGCTGGTGGCCGCTGCGCCAGGGGCGACGGGCCAACCTGGTGGAGGAGCCAGCCGAGGAGCTTGCTCTCGCGTCGCCGGGTGACGACGGCGGGCGGTTCGTGCTCGAGCTCGCAGCGGGAGAGCTGGCGACGCTCCGCATCGGGCTCAGCTCAGCCGTCCCTGCTGCTGGGGCTGCTGCGGCTGCTGCTACTACTACTGCGGGCGCCACGCCGGTGTACACCGCCGAGCCTGCGCCGGGCGCCGGGCCAGGGCCCCGGCCGGCGCCCCGCCCAGCGCCGCAGGCGGAGCCGGCTCAGCCGGTGTTCAGCCGTTACTGGTTGCACAACAAGGGCGCTGCGCCCGTCGGCAACCAAGCGGTCTCTGTCCACATGCTGGTCACCTCGTTGGCATTGAGGGCGGGCGACCGCGTCCAGGTGACCGCTCAGGTCGCTTCGGGTGCGGCCCGTGGTACACGAACAGGCACCCTTGAACTAATTGGCCCGTCCGGATGGGAGATCGCCCCACGGTCCCGGCCCTTCTCGTTGGCGCCCGGGGCCTTCGTGCACGTCCCGGTGACCATCACCGCCCCCATAGATGCCCGGCCCGGCCGTAGGTTCTTGGCCGCCAGGATCGCCGACGACCAGGGCCAGGCCCAAGAGGACATAGTCACCATAGACCTGGTCCCCCACCTGCTCGGAGTGGAAGGTGACGGTCTGGGGCTCGGGGCGAGGGGGCCCGGCACGGCGGTAAGCGTCTCGGAGGAGCTCGTCGCTCCGGGGCCCACGGAGCGCGAGTACAGGGCCGGTGCCCTCGGTGCCCTAGCGCTCCCCAGGCCCTTCGGGCACCCGAGCGGGCAAATGGCGGCGGAGCTCGAAGCTTCCATAAACACGTTGAGCCTCGACCTGGGCGCGGGCGAACGGGGCGTTATCGTGCTGCGGCTGGCCAACCGCGCCGCTGACGAACTGCG